>NZ_JAOTQU010000001.1:0-412365 GCF_025685765.1 Pseudomonas sp. PDM13
GCGACCCCCGGCGTGACAGGCCGGTATTCTAACCGACTGAACTACCGCTGCGCGTTACTGCAAGATTGGTGGGTGATGACGGGATCGAACCGCCGACCCTCTGCTTGTAAGGCAGATGCTCTCCCGGCTGAGCTAATCACCCTTCACTCTCGAAGTGGGGCGCATTCTAGAGTGGTATCCCTACCCTGGCAAGCCCCTTTTGAAAAAAATTTTGCTAGCCGTTCCAAAGGCTTAGCTCAGGGTTGGCCTGAGTGCTCCGGGGGAGAATAATGCGCGCTTTGTGTCCGGAGAGAATTTCCCCATGTGGTTCCGTAACCTTCTCGTCTACCGCCTCACCCAGGATGTGCCCTTCGACATCGAGGCCCTGGAAGCCGCCCTGGCCACCAAGCCGGCTCGCTCCTGCGCCAGCCAGGAACTGACCACCTACGGTTTCATCGCGCCCTTCGGCAAAGGCCCCGACGCGCCCCTGGTCCACTCCAGCGAAGGCTTCCTGCTGTTGGCCGCGCGCAAGGAAGAGCGCATCCTCCCCGGCAGCGTGGTGCGTGACGCCCTGAAGGAGAAGGTCGACGAGATCGAGGCCGAACAGATGCGCAAGGTCTACAAGAAGGAGCGCGACCAGCTCAAGGACGAGATCGTCCAGACCTTCCTGCCCCGTGCCTTCATCCGCAAGTCCGCCACCTTCGCCGCCATCGCTCCGGCCCAGGGCCTGATCCTGGTCGATGCCTCCAGCCCGAAGCGCGCCGAAGACCTGCTTTCCACCCTGCGCGAGGCCATCGGCTCCCTGCCGGTACGCCCGGTCTCGGTGAAGATCGCCCCCACCGCCACCCTCACCGAGTGGGTCAAGACCCAGGAAGCCGCCAAGGACTTCTACGTGCTCGATGAGTGCGAACTGCGCGACACCGACGAAGACGGCGGCGTGGTGCGCTGCAAGCGCCAGGACCTGACCAGCGACGAGATCCAGCTGCACCTGTCCTCCGGCAAGCTGGTCACCCAGCTGTCCCTGGCCTGGCAAGACAAGCTGTCCTTCATCCTCGACGACAAGCTGGTGGTCAAGCGCCTGCGCTTCGAAGACCTGCTGCAGGACAAGGCCGAGCAGGACGGTGGCGAAGATGCCCTGAGCCAGCTCGACGCCAGCTTCACCCTGATGATGCTGACCCTGGTGGAGTTCCTGCCCCAGCTGATCGACGCCCTCGGCGGCGAAGAGATCCCGCAAGGTATCTGACGCCCCCTCGCCCGGCCGCTCGGCCGGGCGCCTCCTGACGAGTGATCCCCATGCGCGCACTGGCCGCCCTGAGCCGCTTCGTCGGCAATACCTTCGCCCTATGGGTGCTGCTCTTCGCCGTCCTGGCCTATTTCGTTCCCCAGGCCTTCCTGCCCTTGTCCATCGCCATCGTGCCGCTGCTCGGCCTGGTGATGTTCGGAATGGGCCTGACCCTCAGGCTCGAAGACTTCGCCGAGGTCGCCCGCCACCCGTGGCGCGTGCTGCTGGGTGTGGTCGCGCATTTCGTGATCATGCCGGGCGTGGCCTGGCTGCTCTGCCAGTTGCTGCGCCTGCCACCGGAAATCGCCGTTGGCGTGATCCTGGTCGGCTGCTGCCCCAGCGGCACCGCCTCCAACGTGATGACCTGGCTGTCCCGCGGCGACCTGGCCCTGTCGGTGGCCATCGCCGCTGTCACCACCCTGCTCGCCCCGCTGCTGACCCCCGCACTGATCTGGCTGCTCGCCTCGGCCTGGCTGCCGGTGTCCTTCGGCGCACTGTTCTGGTCGATCCTGCAGGTGGTGCTGCTACCCATCGTCCTCGGCCTGATCGCCCAGCGCCTGCTCGGTGCACGGGTACGCCACTTGGTGGATGCCCTGCCCCTGGTGTCGGTGGCGAGCATCGTCATCATCATTGCCGCGGTGGTCGCCGCCAGCCAGGCGAAGATCGCCGAATCGGGCCTGCTGATCATGGCCGTGGTGGTCCTGCACAACGGCTTCGGCTTCCTGCTCGGCTATGCCACCGGCAAGCTCTTCGGCCTGCCGCTGCCCCAGCGCAAATCCCTGGCCCTCGAAGTGGGCATGCAGAACTCCGGTCTCGGCGCCGCCCTGGCCAGCGCCCACTTCTCGCCCCTGGCGGCGGTGCCCAGCGCGTTGTTCAGCGTCTGGCACAACCTCTCGGGCTCGCTGCTGGCCACGGTGTTCCGGCGCATGAAGGATGAATCCGACAAGCCGGTCAACTGACGTCCGTCAGGCCGTCTATCCTCCACAACTTGTCCAGGCGGCCAGAATGTGCAAAATACTGCGCAGTGCAGGGACGGCCCTGCCACTCGCCGAGTGACCATTCCGGGGACGGCCCCGATCCAATCAGTCGTACCTTTGGAGGTCACCATGTCCTGGATCATCCTGTTCTTCGCCGGCCTGTTCGAAGTCGGTTGGGCCGTCGGCCTGAAATACACCGAGGGCTTCACCCGCCCCATCCCCACCGCGCTCACCGTATTGGCCATGGCCATCAGCCTCGGCCTGCTGGGCCTGGCCATGAAGCACCTGCCGCTGGGTACCGCCTACGCGATCTGGACCGGCATCGGCGCCATCGGCACGGTGATCGCCGGCGTCATTCTCTTCGGCGAATCCGTGGCGCTCATGCGCCTGGCCAGCGTGGCGCTGATCCTCTGCGGGCTGATCGGGCTGAAGCTGAGCACCTGAGTGCCCTGACGAAGCCGCCGCCCACAAAAAGCCCGCCGATATGGCGGGCTTTTTCATGCCTGCAGCACCTAGCGCTGGTCGCCGCGCAAGGCCGCCACCGAAGCCTGCAGGCTCAGGCGGTCGACACCTTCCGGCGCCAGCGGCTGGCCGGCCACCAGGTTGATCCGCGACCAGAAGCGCTTGAACAGGCCCTTGCCCGGGTCACGGCTGAAGAAGCTGCCCCACAGCCCCTGCAGCGCCATCGGAATCACCTGGACCGGGTTCTCCTCGAGGATGCGCTCGACGCCGTTCTTGAACTCGTTCATCTCGCCGTCGGTGGTCAGCTTGCCTTCCGGGAAGATGCACACCACCTCCCCTGCACGCAGGTACTCGGAGATCTTCTTGAAGGCGCGGTCATAGACCAGCAGGTCCTCGTTGCGCCCGGCGATGGGCACCGTGCCCGCCGTGCGGAAGATGAAGTTGAGCACCGGCAGGTTGTAGATCTTGTAGTACATGACGAAACGCACCGGCCGCCGTACCGCACCACCGATCAGCAGGGCATCGACGAAGGACACGTGGTTGCACACCAGCAGCGCGGCGCCCTCGTCCGGAATAGCCTCCAGGCCCTTGTGCTCGACGCGGTACATCGAGTGCCCCAGCAGCCAGATGAGGAAGCGCATGCTGAATTCGGGGACGATCTTGAAGATGTAGCTGTTCACCGCGATGTTCATCAGCGACACCACCAGGAACAGCTGCGGAATCGACAGCCCGGCGACGCTGAGGAACAGGATCGAGGCGATGGCCGAAACCACCATGAACAATGCGTTGAGGATGTTGTTGGCAGCGATTACCCGCGCCCGCTCGTTCTCCGCGGTACGCGACTGGATCAGCGCATACAGCGGCACGATGTAGAAGCCGCCGAACAGGCCGATGCCGAAGATGTCGGCGAGGATCAGCCAGGCCTGGGGCACGCTGATCACCGCCAGCCAGTCATGGGGCGCAGCGCCTTGGGGGAAGCCGCCCGAATGCCACCAGAGCAGGATGCCGAAGACGGTCAGGCCGATGGAGCCGAAGGGCACCAGGCCCACCTCCACCTTGCCGCCGGAGAGGCGCTCGCAGAGCATCGAACCCATGGCGATACCCACCGAGAACACGGTGAGGATCAGCGTCACCACGCTCTCGTCACCGAACAGCAGGTCCTTCGAATAGGCGGGAATCTGCGTCAGGTACACCGCACCGAGGAACCAGAACCAGGAGTTGCCCACCAGCGAGCGCGACACCGAGGGACGCTGGCCGAGGCCCAGCTGCAGGATGCGCCAGGACTGGCTGAAGATATTCCAGTCGAGCTTCAGCTCCGGCATCGCTGCCGCAGCGCGGGGGATGCCGCGGCTGGCCAGGTAGCCGAGGGAAGCGGTGATCAGGATGGCGGCGGCGACTATGGGCTCGTAGCGCTCGGCGGACATCATGATCCCGGCACCGATGGTGCCGGCGAGGATGGCCAGGAAGGTGCCCATCTCCACCAGGGCGTTGCCGCCCACCAGCTCGTTCTCACGCAGCGCCTGGGGCAGGATCGAGTACTTCACCGGGCCGAACAGTGCCGAATGGGTGCCCATGGCGAACAGCGCCGCCAGCAGCAACCAGAGGTTGTCGAGGTAGAAGCCCAGGGCGCCCACCGCCATGATCCCCACCTCGGCCGCCTTGATCGCACGGATCAGCGAGTCCTTGGCGAACTTCTCGCCGAACTGCCCGCCGAGGGCGGAGAAGAGGAAGAACGGCAGGATGAACAGCAGGGCGCACAGGTTGACGTAGACCGTCTTGTCACCAGAGATCGCCAGCTTGTAGAGGATGGCGAGGATCAGCGACTGCTTGAAGATGTTGTCGTTGAAGGCGCCGAGCAGCTGGGTCACGAAGAACGGCAGGAAACGTCGCTTGCCCAGCAGGGCGAATTGCGAATGTTGGCTCATCTTCCTTGGTACCTGGGTAATGGCTGGGGTAAAGCCGGTGCACGAAGCACGTCGCTGATTTGACAGCAACTGGCCAGCTCCAGGCCACACTTTGAGACGAAAAATGCCGAATCCCCACGCAAAAAGGGCGCCTTTCACGGCGCCCTCTTCCCTCAGATGGGCAACTGCCCCAGCCCCCAGCGCAAGGCGAAGAACAGCAGCAGGCCGCCGAGGATGGTCGCCAGCAGGTGGCGGGTGACGGCGGCGATGAGGATGCAGCCCAGCCCCCCCAGCAGGTAGGCGTTATCCAGCGCCAGCGCGGCGTGGACGCCATCGGGCATCACCATGCCCGGCACCACGATGGCGGTGAGCACGGCCGTGGGCACGTAGTGCAGGCCCTGGCGCACCACGGGCGGGAAGCGCAGGTCGGGCCAGGCGAACAGGCTGTAGCGGATCGAGAAGGTGATCGCGGTCATGCCGAGGATCAGCAGCCAGGTTTCCATCAGAGCACCTCCTCCAGCTGGCCGAGCCGATAGCGGCGCTCCAGCACGATGCCGACGACGATGCCGCTAAGGGCCGCCGCCATCAGCCCCAGCTTGTAGGGCAACCCGTGGCACAACAGCGCCACCGCGCCGGCCACCAGCGCCGCCGCCACCTGCGGGCGGTTGCGCAGCATGGGCACGACGATGCCGATGAAGGTCGCCAGCATGGCGAAATCCAGCCCCCAGGCGGCCAGGTTAGGCACGGCCTGGCCGAACACCACGCCGACCAGGGTGCACAGCTGCCAGTTGAGGTACATGGCCAGCGCTGCGCCGAGGAAGTACCAGTGCTTGTGTGGCGAAGCGTCCGCCTCCGCGTAGCGGTGCTGCACCACGGCGAAGGCCTCGTCGGTGAGCCAGAAGGCCAGGGGCATGCGCCAACGCTTGGGCAGGTGGCTGACGAAGGGCTGCAGGCTGGCGCTGTACAGGGCGTGGCGCAGGTTGACCACCAGGGTGGTGAGCAGCACCACCGCGATGCCCGCGCCACCACCGAGCAGGGTGATGGCGATGAACTGGGCGGAGCCGGCGAACACCAGCAACGACATGCCGAGGGTCTGCCAGGCACTGAGCCCGGCGCCGGCGGCGAGGGTGCCGAAGATGATGCCGAAGGGCACGGCGCCGATGAGCATCGGCACCATATCGCGCCAGGCGCGGAGGAATTCGGTTGAGCGGGACATGGGTTCTCCTTGTCCGCGCAGCTTAGAAGAGGCGTTTCAGTGAGTCTTGAACGATCTTGCGCAGGCGCTGCGGTATTCACCCGGCGCCACGCCATAGGCCTGCTTGAACTGCCGGCTCAAATGGCTCTGGTCGGCGAAGCCCAATTGCATGGCCACCGACAGCGGCGCGCAGCCCTCGCGCAGCAATGCCCGCGCCTGCTCCAGGCGACGCTGCTTGAGCCAGGAATGCGGCGGCAACCCGGTGGCCCGGCGGAACACCCGGGCGAAGTGGAAGGGCGAGAGCCCCACCGCTGCGGCCAGTTCCTCCAGGGACGGCGGTTCGGCCAGGCGCGAAGCCAACAGCTCGCGGGCAAGGGTCACCGCCTGGGGCTCATGCCCGACGGCACGGGGTGCGCCGATGCGTGCGTAGCGTTGAAACAGCAGCAGCACCGCTTCGCGCCAGGCCATCTGCTGCTCCAGCGCCGTGGCGCCCTGCTCCAGCAAACGGTGCAGGGCGAGGAAGCGGTGGGTCACCTCGGGGTCATGCAGCACGCTGTCAGCGAAGGTGGGCAGGCCGCCCATGGAGATATCCAGCTCCTCCAGCACCTCGGTCACCCGTTGCAGGTCGGGGTAGAAACCGCGATAGCGCCAGCCTTCCTCGTGGGCCTTGGAGCCGGTGTGGAGTTCGTCGGGGTTGATCAGCACCATGCTGCCCTGCTCCGCCAGGTGGTCGCTGCCACGGTGGCGGAAACGCTGGGCGCCGGACTCGATCACGGTAAAGACGTAGCCCTCGTGCACATGGGGCGCGAAACGCTGCTCGATGTAGCGTGCATGCAGCAACTCGACACCGCCGAGTTCGCCGGCCTGCCAGAAATGCGTCTGTTCGCCGCCGATGCCACTCATGTTCAGTTGCCGAAGGAAGCTTCCAGGGCCAGCTTCACCGCCGGCCATTCACGGTCGGTGATGCTGTAGAGCACGCTGTCGTCGAGGCGCCCATCGGCCAGGCGGCGGTTGTTGCGCAGCACCCCTTCGCGCTGTGCACCGAGCTTCTCGATGGCCTTTTGCGAGCGCAGGTTGCTGCCGGCGGTCTTCAGTTGCACCCGCACCACCTGCCACTCCTCGAAGGCGTGGCGCAGCATCAGGTATTTGATCGAAGCGTTGAGGCCGCTGGCGTGCTCGCTGCGGGCCAGCCAGGTCCAGCCGATCTCCACCGCCGGCAGCGCAGGTATGAAATCCGCGAAACGGCTGGTGCCCACCAGGCGGTCGCCCAGGCGGATGGCGAACACCACGGCCAGGCCTTCGCGCTGCTGGGCCAGGCCCTGGCGGTACCAGTCCGGGCGCAGCGGGCCGCTCATGTAGACCAGCTCGTCGCGGTTGGCTTCAGCGAGGGCCGAGAGCTCGGTGATGTCGGCCTCAGTCAGCGGTTCCAGGCGCAAGGCGCCACGCTGCAGGATGACCGGTTGCGGATTGAACATCTGCGCCTCCTCAGGCGAAAGACCCCTGCTGATCAGAGCGTCCGGGCACCCGGAAGTGCCCTGCAGGGCGCCGGCCTGGACGATAGGAAGTCCGCCGGCAAGGTTGCCACGCTAGCAGCCCCGCCAGCAGCGCTCAACCCCGCCTGCGACCTTGGTCGCAGCTGCCTGACGGACAACCGGCTTTGGTGCGAAACTGCCGCATCGAGACACAGGCGGGCGCATCCGTCCGCCGCTTTCACTTCGGAGTCTGCATGTCGTTGTCCAGCGGGCTGATCGCCGCGGTCGCCCTTCTCTATATGGCCGTGCTGTTCGCCATCGCCTTCTATGGCGACCGCCGTCGCGCACCCATGCCGCCGAAGGGGCGCGCCCTGGTCTACAGCCTGTCGCTGGCGGTGTACTGCACCAGCTGGACCTTCTTCGGCGCCGTGGGCCAGGCCGCCGGCCAGCTCTGGGCCTTTTTGCCGATCTACCTCGGCCCCATCCTGCTGATGGTCTTCGCCCCCTGGGTGCTGCAGAAGATGGTGCTGATCAGCAAGCAGGAGAACATCACCTCCATCGCCGACTTCATCGCCGCCCGCTATGGCAAATCCCAGGCCCTGGCGGTGGTGGTGGCGCTGATCTGCCTGGTCAGCGTGCTGCCCTACATCGCCCTGCAGCTCAAGGGCATCGTCCTCGGCGTCAACCTGCTGATCGGCTCCGGCGCCGAATCCACCGGTACCCGCGCCCAGGACACCGCGCTCATCGTGTCCCTGGTGCTGGCGCTGTTCACCATCCTCTTCGGCACCCGCAACCTCGACGCCACCGAACACCACCGCGGCATGGTGCTGGCCATCTCGTTCGAGTCGCTGATCAAGCTGCTGGCCTTCCTCGCCGTCGGCATCTTCGTCAGCTTCAGCCTGTTCGATGGCTTCGACGACCTGACCCTGCGCGCCATGCAGGCCACCCACCTGGAGAGTTTCTGGTTGCAGCCGGTGGACTGGCCGACCCTGATCGTGCAGACCGGCGTGGCGATGGTGGCGTTCGTCTGCCTGCCCCGGCAGTTCCATGTCGCGGTGGTGGAAAACATCGAGCCCCGTGACCTGCGCACCGCGCGCTGGGTGTTCCCGCTCTACCTGGGGCTGGCGGCGCTGTTCGTGGTGCCCATCGCCCTGGCCGGCAAGATGCTGCTGCCCGCCGGCGTGATGCCCGACTCCTTCGTCATCAGCCTGCCCCTGGCCGAAGCCCATCCGTCCCTCGCCCTGCTGGCCTTCATCGGCGGCGCCTCGGCCGCCACCGGCATGGTCATCGTCGAAGCCGTGGCGCTCTCGACCATGGTCTCCAACGACATGCTGCTGCCCTGGCTGCTGCGCCGGCAGAGCGCCGAGCGCCCCTTCGAGGTGTTCCGCCACTGGATGCTCTCGGTGCGCCGGGTCAGCATCGTGGTGATCATCCTCCTCGGCTATGTCAGCTACCGCCTGCTGGGCTCCACCGCGAGCCTCGCCACCATCGGCCAGATCGCCTTCGCCGCCATCGCCCAGCTCGGCCCGGCCATGGCCGGTGCCCTCTACTGGAAGCAGGCCAACCGACGCGGCGTGTTCGCCGGGCTGGCCACCGGCGCCCTGCTCTGGGCCTACACCCTGGTGCTGCCGCAGGTTGCCCGGGGACTCGGCTGGCCGCTGGAGGCCTTCCCCGGTCTCGCCGGGCTGATGGCCAACCCGCTGAACCTGCCCATCGACCCGCAAACCCAGGGCGTGGTGCTGTCCCTGGCCGGCAACTGGCTGCTGTTCGCCTGGGTCTCGGTGTTCTCCCGCACCCGGGTGTCCGAGCACTGGCAGGCCAGCCGCTTCATCGGCCAGATCGTTTCGGCGCGGCCGAGCAACCGTTCGCTGCTGGCGGTGCAGGTGGAAGACCTGCTGATGCTGGCGGCCCGCTTCGTCGGCGAGGAGCGTGCGCGGCAGAGCTTCGTGCGCTTCGCCTACCGCCAGGGCACCAGCTTCAACCCGGTGCAGAACGCCAACCAGGACTGGATCACCCACACCGAGCGCCTGCTCGCCGGCGTGCTCGGCGCCTCCTCCGCCCGCGCGGTGGTGAAGGCCGCCATCGAGGGCCGCGAGATGCAGGTGGAGGACGTCGTGCGCATCGTCGACGAAGCCTCCGAGGTGCTGCAGTTCAACCGCGCCCTGCTGCAAGGGGCCATCGAGAACATCACCCAGGGCATCAGCGTGGTCGACCAGTCCCTGCGCCTGGTGGCCTGGAACCGCCGCTACCTGGAACTCTTCGACTACCCGGACGGGCTGATCAGCGTCGGCCGGCCCATCGCCGACATCATCCGCTACAACGCCGAGCGCGGCCTGTGCGGGCCGGGCGACGCCGAGGCCCACGTCTCGCGCCGGCTGTTCTGGATGCGCCAGGGCAACGCCCACACCTCCGAGCGCCTGTTCCCCAATGGCCGGGTCATCGAGCTAATCGGCAACCCCATGCCGGGCGGCGGCTTCGTCATGAGCTTCACCGACATCACCGCGTTCCGCGAAGGGGAAAAGGCCCTCAAGGACGCCAACGAGGGGCTGGAGCAACGGGTCACCGAACGCACCCTCGAACTGTCCCAGCTCAACCAGGCGCTGATCGAGGCCAAAGGCACCGCCGAAGCGGCCAACCAATCGAAGACGCGCTTCCTCGCCGCCGTCAGCCACGACCTGATGCAGCCGCTCAACGCCGCGCGGCTGTTCTCCGCCGCCCTCGCCCACCAGCAGGACGCGCTGCCGCCGGAATCCCGCGAGCTGGTGGGCCACCTCGACAGCTCCCTGCGCTCGGCGGAAGACCTGATCACCGACCTGCTGGACATCTCGCGCCTGGAAAGCGGGCGTATCACCCCCGACCGCGCCGCCTTCCCCCTGGCCGCGCTGTACGACGCCCTCGGTGCCGAGTTCAAGGCCCTGGCCCAGGAGCAGGGCGTGGACTTCCGCGTCAGCGGCAGCAAGCTGCGCATCGAGAGCGACATGAAGCTGCTGCGCCGGGTGCTGCAGAACTTCCTCACCAACGCCTTCCGCTACGCCAAGGGCCATGTGCTGCTGGGCGTGCGCCGCGAAGGTGGCCTGCTGCGCCTGGAGGTCTGGGACCGCGGCCCGGGCATCCCCGAAGACAAGCGCAAGGTGATATTCGAAGAGTTCAAGCGCCTGGACAGCCACCAGACCCGCGCCGAGAAAGGCCTGGGCCTGGGCCTGGCCATCGCCGACGGGCTCTGCCGCGTGCTCGGCCACCACCTGGAAGTCCGCTCCTGGCCGGGCAAGGGCAGCGTCTTCAGCGTCAGCGTGCCCCTGGCGCGCACCCCGGCACCGGCCCCCGTCGTGCCGCAGAAGGAAGCCAACGGCCACGCCCTGGATGGCACCCAGGTGCTGTGCATTGACAACGAAGACAGCATCCTCACCGGCATGCACAGCCTGCTCTCGCGCTGGGGCTGTCAGGTGTGGACGGCTCGCAACCGCCTGGAGTGCGAACACCTGCTGGCCGAGGACGTGCGCCCGCAACTGGCACTGGTGGACTACCACCTGGATGAGGGCGAGACCGGCACCGAGCTGATGGCCTGGCTGCGCACCCGCCTCGGCGCACCGGTGCCGGGCGTGGTGATCAGTGCCGACGCCCGCGCCGAGCTGATCGCCGAAGTCCACGCCGCCGGCCTCGACTACCTAGCCAAGCCGGTCAAGCCCGCCGCCCTGCGTGCCCTGCTCAGCCGGCACCTGGTGCTGCGCTGAGCGGCTCGCGCTGCGCCTCCGGAAATTCGTCGTGGTGAGTCGGGAGCATCCCGACAGACCTGATGGGCCGGATTCCCCGGCCTGATTCCACGCCCCTGTCGATGGCGTATCCGTCACCGTCCAGCGTCTAGACTTCTGCCATCCGCGCAGCCGTCGAGATGCCGCTGTTCACCTCGGCGACGCGGCCCGGTATAAGGAGTGCCTGGCGCACCTGCCGCCACGCCGTAGAGACAGGAGTCTTCGCAATGAATCTTTCCAGTGGGTCGGGCCCGGTGCCGCCCCACCTTCCCGAGCGCCCGGCCGAGGACTACCTCGCCGAACGGGTCGCCACGCTCTTCTCCACCAGCCCTTCGACGGCAGTCGGCAACGTCTTCTCCGGCTCCATGGTGTTCGGGGTCTACCACGCCAGCGCGCCATTGCGCGGGCTGTGCATCTGGCTGGCCATCCTGGTGGTGCTGATGGTGGTGCGCCTGTCCCTGGTGCGCGCCTGGCGTCGTGATCCGCAGCGCTTCCCGCCGCTGACCTGGGCGCGGATGACCATGTGCCAGTGCGGCGCCGTGGGCGTGGCCTGGGGTGTCGGTGCCATCTGGCTGATGGGCTACGGCACGCCCTACGAGGACGTGATCTTCGGCTGCATCGCCCTGGCCTCGGTGATGGTCGCCATGAGCAACGTCTCCTACTGGCCGGCGCACCTGGCCTTCCATGTGCCCATGTTCTTCTTCCTCGGCATCGCCTACGGCCGTGACCCGGAGCCCCAGGCGATGTTCCTCGCCGTCTCCGCCTGGGTGGTCTGCCCCTTCATCGCCGAGATGGGCCGGCGCCTGCAGATCCGCTTCAACGAGGCTTTGAAGCTGGCCTGGGAACACCAGGTGCTGGCGCACAAGTACGCCCTGGCCAACCAGGAGCTGGCCATCCTCAGCCGCACCGATGACCTCACCCGCATCGCCAACAAGCGCCACCTCGACGAAACCCTGAAACGTGAATGGCACCGCTGCGCGCGCAACCACGAGCACCTGGGCGTGCTGATGCTGGATATCGACCACTTCAAGCTCTACAACGACAGCTACGGCCACCTCGCCGGCGACATCTGCATCCGCCAGGTGGCCGAGGCGATGCGCGCAAGCATCCGCGAGCACTGCGATTTCGTCGCGCGCTTCGGCGGCGAGGAGTTCACCGTGGTCATGCCCGGGGCCGATCTGGAAACCGCCTGCGCCATCGCCGAACGCATCCGCGCGGCCGTGGAGGACCTGGACCAGCCCCATGCCGGTGCCGAGCGCGGCCACCTCACCGTGAGCGTTGGCGTGGCCTCCACCGAGCAGGGCACGGCGATCAGCGAGGAGGCCCTGGTGGGTAACGCCGACGTGGCCCTCTATGCGGCCAAGCACGCCGGGCGCAACCGGGTGGAAGCCTTTCGCGGGCAGTCCACCATCCTCGCTCCCGTGCACTGAAGGCGCGGGCTTCAGCCCTTGAGAAAGCCCCTGAGCAGCTCGCCCACGCGGCCACCCAGCTCCTGGTTGGCCGAGAGCTGCAGCCCGCGCGCCAGCTCGCTGTCCACCACCTGCTCCACCAGCGGGCGCAGCGCCAGCAACTGACGGTTGAGGCCTTCCAGTTCGGCGACATGGGGCAGGCTGGTGCTGAGCAGCGGGTTGACCAGGTGATCGACGATCATCCGCACGATGCCCTCCGCCACCGGCTCCACCTGCTGGCGGATCGTGGCGAACTGCTCCAGCAGCACCAGCAACGGAATCCCTGAACGGTGCAACTGCACCCCGGCATTGAAGATGCGCGGGTTGAGCACGCGCAGGTGGTCCCCGGCGAACTCGATCAGCCCCAGTTCCTGGGCGATGTCCATGGCCTCGTCGGTGAGCTCGTCGCCGAACAGCGCCTGCACCTCGTCGAAGCCCAGGGGCGTGGGCTCCAGCTGGGTCCAGTCACCGACTATGGCCTGCTCCAGGCCGAGCACATGGGCCAGGTCGCGGCCCTGGTCCCAGGCCTCGAACAGCTCGCGGATGCTGGCAATGCTGTAGCCACGCTCCAGCAACTGGCCGATCAGGCGCAGGCGCGCCAGGTGCTCGCCGCTGTAGATACCCACACGACCCCGGCGCTCGGGCGGTGGCAAGAGCCCGCGATCCTGGTAGGCACGCAGGTTGCGCACGGTGGTACCGGCCTCGCGGGCCAGCTCGTCGACCGTGTATTCCTCACCGGGAACGGGCTCGGGGATGTGCGGTGCCTGGGCAAGCAAGCGCTGCATGAAACTGGGGGAATTCTTCATGGGCGGATCATATCTCCGTGCCACAACGGCCAACAACAGCGCCGCCAGAGGCCCAACCTATGGCTGGACCTGCCAACACAGAGGGCCCGCCAAAACCCGGATAACGCCACGCAAGCCCCCTGCCACGGTACTTTGCGGGCAGCGGTAACGCGGTAACAGGCGCACCGGCGAAAGCGCCCCAGCATCTGGCCAGCACCGCATCCCTGGCCGACAATCGATGACATCGAATGATGTAACGATTCAGGCCCGCAGGAGATCCGCCATGCCCGCCACGCACCCCGCCACCCTTTGCCCGCACCGGGAGTCGAGCCGATGAACGCGCCCCTCACCCTCGAACCCCAGCGCGTGACGGTGCAAGGCGACGGCGTGCGCCTGGCCACCTACCAGTGGGGCAATGCCAAGGGGCCGACCTTGCTGTTGGTGCACGGCTACCCGGACAGCCACGAGGTGTGGCTGCCGCTGGTGCGCGAGCTGGCGGCGGACTACCGCATCATCGCCTACGACGTGCGTGGCGCCGGCGCATCTGAGGTGCCGCCGCGCATCCGCGACTACCGCCTGCCGCGCCTGGCCAATGACCTGGAAGCGGTGCTGCGCGCCCTCAGCCCGGATCGCCGCGTACACCTGGTGGCCCACGACTGGGGCTCGATCCAGAGCTGGGAGGCGGTGACCGAGCCGCGTATCCAGCCACTGCTGGCGTCCTACACCAGCATCTCCGGCCCCTGCCTGGACCACGTCGGCCACTGGATGCGCAGCCGCCTGCGGGAAAAGCGCGTCGGCGCCTACCTGCAGATGATCGGGCAACTGCTCAGCTCCTGGTACATCGCCTTCTTCCACACCCCGCTGCTGCCGGAGCTCACCTGGAAACTGGGACTTGCCCGCGCCTGGCCAGGCCTGCTGCGCCGCGTCGAAGGCATCGCCAAGCCCCACGTCAGCAGCACCCAGCTCACCGACGGCCAGCGCGGGGTGAGGCTCTACCGCGCCAATTTCATCAGCAGCCTGTTCCGCCCCCGTGAACGCCACACCGACCTGCCCGTGCACCTGGTCATCCCCACCCGCGACCGCTTCGTGCGCCCGCAGCTGTTCGACGAACTGACCCGCTGGGCGCCGACCCTGTGGCGCCGCGAAGTGCGCGCCGGCCACTGGCAACTGCTGGCCGAGCCGCAGCGGCTGGCCGGTTGGCTGCGTGAATTCGTCGACCGCGAGGAACCGGCCAGGAGAGCCTCATGAGCACCGAGCACCACCGCCTCGAACAGCGCAAGGTGCGCTTCGACTTCGCCGACACGCCGCTGCACTGGGTACCGGGCGAACCCGAGGCTTCGCACATCATGAACAGCCTGCACCTGATCCTGCCGGCCGGGGAGTTCTGGTTCTGCCGGGTCTACAACAAGGCCCTGCCGCAGGTGACCGATCCGCTGCTGGCCGAGGACGTGCGCGGCTTCGTGCGCCAGGAGGCGCAACACGCCCGTGCCCATGACAGCGCCTTGAAACCCTACCTGGAACGCCACGGGCTGGACCCGACGCCGGTCACCGCCGGCATCTACCGCCTATTCGACAAGGTGCTCTGCGACCACCCGCTGGGCGAACACCGCCTGAGCCGCTGGCTGCAACCCTGGTGGCTGCGCCAGCGCGTCGGCCTGATCGCCGCCGTGGAGCATTTCACCTGCGTGCTGGGCAACTGGATCATCACCACCCGCTCCCTCGACCAAGCCGACCCGGTGATGCTCGACCTGCTGCGCTGGCACGGTGCCGAGGAAGTGGAGCACCGCTGCGTCGCCCATGACCTGCATGTGCACCTGGGCGGCAGCCTGCTGGCGCGGGGGTTCTACATGGTGGTGGCGTGCATCGCGCTGATCACCCTGTTCAGCGTCGGCTCCGCCAGCCTGATGCGCCAGGACCCGGCCACCCGCAAGCGCGCCGGCTTCCTCCGCCACTGGCGCCGCCTGGGCGCCCGCGACACGCTGCCCACGCCCGCCAGCATCGGCCGCGCGGTGCTGCGCTATTACGAACCGGGTTTCCACCCGCGTACCGAAGGCGATCTGTCAGTGGCACTGAGTTACCTGGAGCGCTCACCGGCAGCCCAACGTGCAGCGGCGGAAGCGGGCGCCTGACCTGCAGGCCGGCACCGAGGAACGAGGGCCACCACCTGGGCCCTAAACGGGGCATCACTCGTCCAGCTCATCCAGCAGCGGCAGCCCTGCCGCGCGCTCGAGCAGGTCGGTGGGCAGGCTCTTGCTGGCGCGGGCCCCCAACAGCTTGATGTTCTCGACCCGGCTGACGAGGTTGCCGCGCCCGTCCACCAGCTTGTTGCGGGCGGCGGCATAGGCCTTGTCCAGCTGCTGCAGGCGGCTGCCCATTTCGTCCAGGTCCTGCACGAAGGCGACGAACTTGTCGTAGAGGGCACCGGCGCGCTCGGCGATCTCCCGGGCGTTCTGGCTCTGCCGCTCCTGGCGCCACAGGCTGTCGATGACCCGCAGGGTGGCCAGCAGGGTGGTCGGGCTGACGATGACGATGTGCTGGTCGTACGCTTCCTGGAACAGCTCCGGGTCGGCCTGCAAGGCGGCGGCGAAAGCGGCCTCGATGGGCACGAAGAGCAGCACGAAGTCCAGGCTGTGCAGGCCCTCCAGGCGCTGGTAATCCTTCACCGACAGACCCTTGAGGTGATTACGCAAGGACAGCACGTGCTGCTTCAACGCCTGGGCGCGGACGGTCTCGTCCTCGGCGGCGATCAGCGCCTGGTAGGCGGTGAGGCTGACCTTGGCGTCCACCACCACCTGTTTGTCGCCCGGCAGCTGGATCAGCACGTCGGGCTGGAAGCGCTGGCCATCGGCGCTGTTCAGACTGACCTGGGTCTGGTACTCGCGGCCCTTCTCCAGCCCGGCATGCTCCAGCACCCGTTCCAGCACCAGCTCGCCCCAGTTGCCCTGGGTCTTCTGGCCCTTGAGCGCGCGGGTGAGGTTGGTGGCTTCATCCCCCAGGCGCTGGTTGAGCTGCTGCAGGCGCTCCAGCTCCTTGCCCAGGGAGAAGCGCTCGCGCGCCTCCTGTTGATAACTCTCCTCGACACGCTTCTCGAAGGCCTGGATGCGCTCCTTCAACGGGTCGAGCATCTGCCCCAGGCGCTGCTGGCTGGTCTCGGCGAAACGCTGCTCGCGCTCATCGAAGATCTTCCCGGCCAGCTCGGCGAACTGGGCGCGCAGATCATCGCGGGCGGCCTGCAGGTCAGTCAGGCGCTGGGCGTGGGAGTCCTGCTGTTCACGCAACTCGGCGGCCAGGGCGGCACGCTCGCTGTCGAGGCGGCGCAGCTCCCCCTCCTTGCGCTCACGCTCCTCGTTCCAGGCCGCCTGGGCTTCGCGACCGGCCTTGCGCTCGACGCCGAGCAGCTCGGCCTCGCGGCGCAGCGCAGCCAATTCGGCCTGCTGGGCGGCGTTGTTCTGGGTGAGTTCGCGGATTTCCACGCGGCTGTCGTCGAGCTGGGCACCGAGCCCGTCCTGGGCCATCTGCGCGGTGGCGAGGCGTTCGTCGAGCAGCAGCCGTTCGAGTTCGCCGGCGGCGATGCGACGTTGCTGATGCCAGGCCAGGCCCAACAGGGGAACAGCGGCAAGCGCGAGGCCGATCAGCAGGTTGGGCAGGTCGAGGGGCATGGAAGGCTCCGCGGAAGGATGCCGGGCAGTATACCCAGCGCCCGCGCGGCGGTCAGGCGCGGGGCAGGCGGCTCAACAGGCGCTGAGCTTCGTGGGAACCCTGGGCGGCGGCCTGCTCCAGCCAGTGGCGGGCCTGCTGCAGTTCCTGGGTGCGGGGCTGTGCATAAAGGCGGCCCAGTTCGAGCTGGGCGCGGCGATCACCGGCGCGGGCAGCCTGGCGCAGCATGTCGAAGCCGATACGGCGATCACGGGTGTTGCCACAGTCGCGGCAGAGCATCTGCCCGAGGCGGCTCTGGGCAGCCACCACCCCTTGGCGGGCCGGTTGCTTGAGCAGTTTGCCGGCCAGCCGTTTGACGCTGGCGGCCTGGCCGAGGCGAGGGTTGTCGAGCAACCAGAGGGCCACGCGCAGGGGCAAGCGTTGGTTCTGCTGGGCGGTTTCGACGAGTGCTCTGGACTTCATGTAAAGGGGTGTGGCGGCCGGGAAGGTCGCGCACTCTACTCCTTTTTCGCCGCAGGTAAAGTCTTGCCAAGCCTGGGAGTGGCGTTCTAGAGCAAGCGCTCGGGACAATCCACAGAAGCTGTGGATAACTCTGTGGGAAAGCAGCGAGAAATCCCCTTCACACCCGATGAAACGGGCGCTCCCGTCAAATTGACGATTTTTTCACCAACCTGAAAACCCTTTATTTTTCATTGCTTTAATAAAGCGCCACGAAGAATCAAGCGGTTACGCGCGAATGTGACTGCGAAATGACAAGGTGCTTCGCCATTGTGCACAACTCATTCCTGTCAACCCCTGCAGCGCCCCGTTTCAGGGCGCTTCGGCCCCTTTTTCCCGGCGAAAGGCCGTCGGCGGCAAGCCCGTCCAGCGACGAAAGGCTCGGGAGAATGAGCTTTGTTCGGCGAAGCCCAACAGGTAGGCGATTTCCAGCAAGGCGAAATCGGTGTGCTGCAGGTAAAGCTGCGCCAGATCCTTGCGCACTTCATCGAGCAGACCGGGCAAGGCCAGGCCGGCTTCCCCCAGGCGACGACGCAGGATGCGTGCAGTGAGCCCCAGATGCCCGGCCACGTCATCGAGGCCGATCTGCCCCTGCGCCAGACCGGTGCAAAGCGCCGCCCGCACCTCGTTGGCCAGGTTGGCGTCGAGGCGATAGGCCGCCAGGCAGGCTTCGCCCTGTGCATCCATCAGGCTGCGTAGGTGGGGGTCGGCCTCACGCAACGGTGTCTGCAGCAGCGCCCTGTGGAAAACCACCGCATTGCGCGTGCAACCGCCCTGGACCGGGCAGCCAAGCACCTCGGCGTAGACATCGGCAGCCGTGTCGAGGCGATGGCGGAACTCCACCCGCAAGGGCTGCGCGCGTCCGTCACTCAGCCAGCGACCGAAGGCCAGCCAGCCGGCCAGGGCCATCTCCACCGCCTGGCGGGGCACCCAGGGCAGCAAGCGTGGCCGCCAGGTCAGGGCAACCTGTTCACCCTCCTCCTCCAGCCGGGTTTCGCCGATGTCCCAGACCAGTTGCTCGAAACGCTGCAAGCGCTGGATGGCCTCACCGAGCGTGGCGCAACTCATGGCCGAATAACCGAGCACCTGGAACGAACGCGGACGTACAGCCAGGCCCAGGCGCAGGCCGATCAACGGGTCGCCCCCCAGGCGCTCGGCCTGCAACAGCAAGGCAAAGGCCTTGAACAGTGGCAAGCGATAGCCCGGCAACGCCAGCTGCTCCGCCGGGATATCCACAACCCGTAGCAACTCGCTGACATCCAGGCCGCGCTCTGCCGCCGCGGGCAGCAGCGACTCCACGTAGCTCGCGGCGATTCCGGCGGGGGAACCGACCAGGGACAGCAGCCGTTGCGGCCAGGATTCGCTCATCGGGAGGGACTCATGCCGGCTGCGGCAAGCGACCGTTGACGAGGAACTGGGTCATGCGGAACAGGCGCGGTGTGTCCGGTGCCTGAGCGTGCTTGAAGGCGACGTATTCGGCGGTGGTTTCGCAGAGCCAGGGCGTGAGATTGCGCGGCCGCCGCTCGGTGAAGGCTTCAGGGGTGAACAGGGCGATGTTGGTGCCCTGCAACGGGCAACGCGCGGAACGGTACTCGAAGGCCTCGACCCCCGCAGCGCGCATGGCGGCACCCAGCGCCTGGCTGGTGCGGTAGTCCACCGGATCGGCGAGTGCTTCGTCGTGGGCATCAAAAGGCGGCAATTGCAGCTGCACACCGCGCTCGACCTGGAAGCGCGCCTCGAAGGACGAATGCTCGGACAGAATACGCCCGCTGGGCGGCGGCACCGCCATGCCGCTCCACAGCACGAAGCGGTAGAAGGCGCCTTCGGCCATGGCGGTTTCCAGGCGTGATGCGGCATAGAACAGGCTGGGCTCATGAACGGTGCCGAAGCGCGATCCCCAGCGCAACGGCGGGTAGCGGAACGGAGTCTTCAGCAGGTAGTGCAGCGGTTCGGCGCTACGGGGCAGTGGCGGCTTGCTGGTCTCGATCAGCTCTTCCAGCAGCGCCTGCTCGGCGAGGTTATCCACCAGTTGCAGAGTGGCCACCTGCTCCTGGCTCTCCACCAGGCGCACCAGGCGGCCACGCAAGGGCCTGATCCGTTCCGAGCCTTGGCAGGTCGTCCAGATATCCATGTCCAGCCTTCCTTCGTTGTTGTTATCGGGGACGTTCAGATCTTGCCGCGTATGGCGTCCAGGTACTCCACCACCCTTACCAGACCCTGCACCTGGGCCATCAGTTCGAGGGGCACGGCACCCAGGTGGCGGTTCTCGGTGCGCAGGAAATGGCGCATGTCGTCGAGGTTGCCGCCGAACAGGGCGAACAGGGCGCGGTAGGCGCGGATCAGCAGCAGCGCGAGCTCGCCGGTCTTGCTCTGCGGGCGGATGCCGCCGCTGTCCGCCCAGCGGGTGATGGCGGTTCGGTGCACCCCGACGATATCGGCCAGTTGCTGTTGGGTCAGCCCCAGTTGCTCACGGGTATTGAGCAGGGCCTTGGCCAGTACGGCATCGGGATCGAGGGTGGGGCGGCTGAGGGCGCTCATGGGATTCCTCCGTGCGTTTGCATCAATATAAAGCAAATATGCTGCAAACACACAAAATACAATCCCCTCCTCTTCACCGATTGGCAGCCGTAGAATGCACCCTTCGCCGCAGGAACCTCCTCCATGGACAAAGCCCGTATCCAGCACCTGATCATCGACAAGCTCTCGGACGACCTGGACTTGCTGCAACGCGCCGCACAGACGGCCTATGAAGCGGCGACCCATGAAGAGAACGTTGCCGAGAACAAGTACGACACCCTGGGCCTGGAAGCTTCCTACCTGGCAACCGGGCAAGCCCGCCGCGCGGCCGAGATCAAGCAGGCGATCGGGCTGTTCCAGAACCTGGTACTGCGCGAGCATGACCCGGCCCTCGGCATCCAGCTCAGCGCCCTGGTGCACCTGGAGACCGAGAACGGCAGCGGCCAGCTACTCTTCCTCGGCCCGGAAGCCGCCGGGCTGAAAGTGCAGGGCGAACACGGGGAAATCACCGTGATCACCCCACGCTCCCCGCTGGGACAGGCCTTGCTGGGCAAGGACGCCGGCGCGGAGATCACTCTGATGATCGGTGGCACTCGGCAATGCTATGAGGTGATAGCAGCCCATTGAGGTCGAACCTGGCACGCCCGGGTCGGTCCATTGGCCACACAGGAGGTCCCCATGCCCACTCGCAGCCGCACACTTCACGTCAGCCTCAACCCGGTGAAACTGGTGCTGTGCATCGCCCTGGGCATCTGGCTCGGTTTCGTCGCCGTTGCCGGCACCGCCTGGTTCGGCTATCGCCACCTGGTGAGCGCCGCCTGGGAGCAAGTGGGCCAGAGCGCCATCGCACCCTTGGGTTCGCCGGTGGGGCCTGCCCCCACACCTGCACCCGCCCCACAAAGCAACGCGCAGATGTTCGAGCGCTACCAGCAGAACCAGAGTGCCGCCCAGCAGCGCGACAACGCCCGTATCGAAGAGGCGGAACGCCTGGCCAGCCCCAAGTGCCAGTTCTGGACCGCCCAGCAGCGCAACGCTCCCAATGAGAAAGCCCGGCAGAACATGGAGCGCTTCTGCAACTGAGGCACCCCGCCGCACGTCGTTCGACCCGCACTTTATTGCGCCCCTGCTGCCGAAGTTTTCAAGCACCGGCGCATTTCGCCCAAAGGAACCGGCCAGCCGACCGAAGGCGGGGCCTGTCAGGGAAGCGTCACGGATGCCGGACTAAACTCCAGATGTGTGCCCATCTGCGGGCACCGAGGCGGTTAGCGATGAGTCCTGAAGCCTTTATCGTGTTGTTGATCCTGGGTTGGCTGCTGGTAGCCGTTGCGATGCTCTGGGCCATGCTCAGAATCACCCATCACCACCATCACCCCACCACCCGAGCGCCACGTGAGCACGCCGAACACCCGGCTAGCGAGCGCAAATCCCGGCAGGCGACCGTACCCCATCACTGAGGTACGGCTTCACCCTCCCCTCACGCCAATGGCTGCCAGCGCTCCGGTCGACGGAAGCTGTGGGTGACCACGCCGCGGATCATCCAATCCTGCTCGGGCGAGAGGTTCAGCGCAGGGTAACGGGCGTTCTCCGCCAGCAGCACGCGGCGCCCGTCCTCGTGGCGCAACCGGCGTATGTAGAAATCCCCATCGATGACCGCCACCACCAGGCTGCCGTCGACGGTTACGCGGGAGCGATCCGCCAGCAGCAGGTCACCGGCGACCAGGCCCATGCCATCCATGCTGTCGTCTTCCAGACGCACGGTGAAGGTTTGTGGAATGTCGATGCCCAGGAGCTCGTCCAGGCTGACGCAGCCTTCCAGACGCAAGCGCACCGGCCCTTTGGCGTTTTCGTCAATGGCGAGGGTGTAGAGCGGAAGTTTGGCGAATGACGGCCCCAAGCGGCCGATGATGCGGACGTTACCCATGGCGGAGCCTCCATATACTGTTCATATATACAGTATTTGTGCGCCAAGGCTTCGTCAATGGGGAGCTTGCGCCGGGGTTCCCGGCGCAAGTTCGATCAGGCGTTACTTGATGTAGGCATCACCCCAACGTTCGATATCGCGCACGGCGGCCTTGCGCAGGGTCGCGCCCTGGGCCTTCTTCGCCGCTGCGATTTCGTCGTCGATGATCTTGGTGGAAATCGACAGCCAGCTGGTGGCGAACGCCATGGCGTCACCATTGATCTCCAGTGCATCGAGATCGATGTTCGCCGTGCTGTCACAGGCACTGTGGTAGCAGGGGTCGAACGGCTGGCCGGCTGCGCCGCCATATTTCTGCGCCTGCTCTTCGGTCTTGATGTCCTCGGCGCCGGTGAACAGGCCACCGAAGGCGATGCCATCCTCGAAGAACTGCGCATAGTCGGAGCGGAAGTCGATCTCGGTGCCTTCGAACTGCGCACGGCGCAGCTTGAAGTAGGCCTCGAAGAGGTGCTCGATCGCCGCCGAACCGGCCGGCCCCTTCAGGCCGAAGGACGAACCGTCGCCGTCATAGATGAAGTTCGCGTAGTTCGGCGAGCCGATCATGTCGAAGTTCAGGTAGGCCTTGATCTTCTTCTTCTCCTCGGGGGTGAGGTTGTTGACGTAGTAGGTCGAACCCACCAGTCCGGACTCCTCGGCGCCCCACCAGGCGAAACGCACCTTGTTCAGCGGGTAGGCCTTGCGCAGCAACACGGCCATCTCCAGCAACGCGGCGCTGCCGGAACCGTTGTCGTTGATACCCGCGCCCTCGAACACGGAGTCCAGGTGCGAACCCACCATCACCACGTTGTTCGGGTTGCCGTAGCGGGTCTCGGCCACCAGGTTGTAGGTCTGGGTCTTGGAGCGCACCACGTCGACCACCATACGCAGTTGCAGGCCTTGTGTACCAGCCCAGGCCGCACCGTTGTCGTAGGTGGCGAAGATCACCGGGATGCCGCCTTCGTAGCCATCCCCCAGGGTGACGTTCTCCAGGCCCTTGCGGTCGTCGGTGTTGCCCTGGTTGAAGATGATCACCCCGGCAGCACCAGCGGCGGCCGCGTTCTCGGCCTTGATCTCGAAGTTGCAGGTGCCCCGCTGGATCAGCGCGATGGACCCGCTGGGGAAGTTGGCGAAGTCTTCCGCCTCGCAGCCGCTGGAGGAGTTGTTGCCCGCTCCCAGGGCCACATCCACGGGCACCACCTTGGCGCTCACGTCACCGGCCTCGCTTTGCGAGAGGTAGGTGAAATCCGTATCCCAGACATAGTTACCGGGAGTCGGTGTGATCGCATTCAGGGTGCCCGGCCCTTTCGGGTAGTAGGCCGTGAAGGGGAACGGCTGCACCTTCACCTGGTAGCCGGCCTTCTGCAGGGTCTTCTTCACATAGTCGATGGACGCCTGATAGCCCGGTTGGCCCGCGGCGCGGTTACCCCCGTTGAGGCTGGCGATGTCCTGCAGCGCCTGGAGCCGGGTGAAGACGTTGCTCGCTTGCAGGCAGCGCGGCAGGCCGAGCGGCGTGCCGACCAGCAGCGGTGAGTTGCAGATGGAAGGGTTGGGCTTACCGGGGCTCCAGAATTCCTTGAATTCGGCGTCTGCGGCGGGGCTGGCGAAGGAAGCGGTGGAAACGGCGAAAGCGAGGGAACCGACAACACGTCTGAAATTATTTTTCATGCTGACTCCAATCCTTTTGAAGTGGTTGTAGGCAGGCCTGAAATGGCATTGCGCCACTGTCCGGTACTTCATCCTTCGGACGGCCTAAAACCTAGACTGGAGGGTGTAGCCGGGGTTCTTCGCGCGTGACGGGGAAAACGTGCACTTTGTCGCTTTTTCGATACAAAAAGGCGCAAGCTGCGACGAACGTGCAGGCAGCTGACTTCAATTTGATATCAGAAAAATATTGTGTGGCCAGTATCTCGAAGCAAGGCCGGATGAGCCGGTCACCACGGAATTCGACAGAGAGCGGAGGACTGGAAAAGGTCGTGTTGGGCCTCGTTGCGCCCGGCACCAACCTGCGGGTGTTTTCGCGCCGCAAATAAAAAACCCCGCAGTCTTTCGACTGCGGGGTTTTCTGGATATGGCGGGAAGATAGGGATTTGAACCCTAGGTGCCATTGCTGACACAACGGATTTCGAATCCGTCCCGTTCGGCCACTCCGGCATCTTCCCGAACGGCGCGCATGATACCAGCTGAAAGGCGTTTGGCGAAGCCCGCCGAGGCAATTTTTTCGCGTGCATTCAGATGCTTGCGTATTGCCCGGGCTGGCAGCCCTGCCGCTGGGATCAGGCGGTGAGCTTGGTCAGGGCTTCGCGGTACTTGTCGGCGGTCTTCTGCGCGACTTCGGCAGGCACGGCGGGAGCCGGCGGCTCCTTGTTCCAGCCGGTGGATTCGAGCCAGTCACGGACGAACTGCTTGTCGAAGCTGGGCGGGTTGCTGCCTTCGACGTAGCTCTCCACCGGCCAGAAGCGGCTGGAGTCGGGGGTCAGCACCTCGTCCATCAGGGTCAGGGTGCCGTCTTCGTCGATACCGAACTCGAACTTGGTGTCGGCGATGATGATGCCGCGGGTGGCCGCGTATTCGACGGCGGTGCTGTAGAGGGCGATGGCGGTGTCACGCACCTTGGCGGCCAGCTCCTTGCCGATGATGGCTTCGCACTGCTCGAAGGAGATGTTCTCGTCATGGTCGCCTACGGCGGCCTTGGTCGAGGGGGTGAAGATCGGCTGGGGCAGCTTGGAGGCCTCCTTGAGGCCGGCAGGCAACTGAATGCCGCAGACGGTGCCGCTCTTCTGGTACTCCTTCCAGCCGGAGCCGACGATGTAGCCGCGCACGATGGCTTCGACGGCAACGGGCTTGAGGCGCTTGGCGACCACGGCGCGACCTTCCACCAGCGGCAGCTCTGCAGCGGGGACCACGTCCTCGACCTTGTCGCCGGTGAAGTGGTTGGGCACCACGTCGGCGAGCTTGTCGAACCAGAAGTTGGAGATGGCGGTGAGGATCTTGCCCTTGTCCGGGATCGGCTGTTCGAGGATTACGTCGAAGGCCGAGAGCCGGTCGGTGGCGACCATGAGCATGCGCTTGGCATCGATCTCATAGAGGTCGCGGACTTTACCGGAGTAGATCTTCTTCAGGCTCAGGGTGCTGGGAGTGGTCATGGGGATTTTCCGCCTCTGTTAAACGAAACAGGCGAAACCTGCGGGGTTTCGCCTATTGTCTTGTCGCCGCGCCCTGGGGCGCGTCGACTGGAGCCCGGGTGGAGGTTGCCCGCCACCCGGTCGGTCCGGCCTCAGCCGAGGTTTTCCTGGATCAGGCCCAGCACGCGGCGCGCCACATCGGCGGGTGCCACGGTGTTGATGTCCTTCTCCACGGTGACCTGCACGCTGTCGCCGACACGGGTCAGGCGGACCTGGTAACGGTCGGCACGGGCTTCGATCTCTTCCTTGCTGGGCGCGCTGCCCCACAGGCGGCTGAAGAAACCGGGTTCCTGGTCCTTCTCCGCGCCTTCGGCGAGGTTGATGTAGTACACGCCCAGGCTGCGGTTGATGTCGTCGACGCGTACGTCGGCCACTTCCAGGGCACGGCCCACGCTCGACCAGGAACGGTCGAAGTCGGCGCCCAGGTTGAGGATCGGGTTACCGCTGCCGTCTTCGGACAGGGTCACGCGGCTCGGCGCATCGAAGTCACGGGCGGCCAGCAGGGACACGGAACCACCCTGCTCGGCGCTACGCGCCATGGTGGCGAGCATTTCGTCCATCAGCGCGGCCTCGAGGCTCGGGCTGTCGGAACGGCTCGGCCAGCCGGTGTCGGCGGTGCTGCCTGCCGGACGGGTGGTGGTGAGGACGAAGATCTCGCTGGTGTTGCGCTGCACACCCGGCTCGATGCGCACACGGGCACGCACTTCGCTGTCGGGCTCGACACCGCTCACGCGGCTGCCCAGGCGACGTGCCAGGGGAGCGGAGAGCTGATCCAGGCGCTGCCAGCCGGTGCTGAACTCACCGGTCTGCGGGCGCTCGTCGACGACCTTGAAGCCGCCGTCTTCGAAGAACTGGCGAGCGACCGGCCACACTTCGGCCGGGACGCGCTGGGCAACCACCCAACGGGAGTCGCCGCTCTTCTGCAGGCTGTAGTCGCTGACCTCGCCCTTGACCTGCAGGGGCTGCGGGCGCGGGACTTCGTAGTCGGCATCGTTGCGGCTGTCGGCGACGTTCACCGGCACCGGCAGCAACGGGTCAAGGCGTTTGGATTGGGCATCCGGAGGCAGCTGCATGGGCGCGGTCTGGCGCGCTTCCAGGTAGTCGTTGCCGCGGTCGCGGAAATAGCCATCTTCGCCCCAAAGCCAGCCGCAGCCGCTGGTGCTGGAGATCATCAGGGCGAGAGCGGAAAGTCCGGCCAGTCGCTTCATGCGTAGTAATTCCTCGGATTAAACCAATACACCGGACTGGCGGAGCGCCTGACGCAGCGGTTCGTGGCAACGCGGGCTGAGCCAGGTCAGCGGCAGACGGATGCCGTCGGGCATCAGGCCCATCTCGTGCAGGGCCCATTTCACCGGGATCGGGTTCGATTCGATGAACAGCGCCTTGTGCAGCGGCATCAGCTTGTCGTTGATGGCACGGGCGGTTTCAGCATCGCCACGCATGGCGGCGGCGCAGAGTTCGGCCATCTCGCGGGGGGCGACGTTGGCGGTCACGGAGATGTTGCCCTTGCCGCCCATGAGCATCAGCTCGACGGCCGTGGCGTCGTCACCGGAATAGACGAGGAAGTCCTTGCTCACGCGATCCAGTACTTCCTGGCCACGCTTGAGGTCGCCGGTGGCTTCCTTGATACCGATGATGTTGGAGATCTTCGCCAGGCGCTCGACGGTCTCGGGCAGCATGTCGCAGACGGTGCGGCCGGGGACGTTGTAGAGGATCTGCGGAATCGCGACGGATTCGGCGATGTGGCGGAAATGCTGGTACAGGCCTTCCTGGGTCGGCTTGTTGTAGTACGGGGTCACCAGCAGGCAGGCATCGGCGCCCACGCCCTTGGCGGCGGCGGTGAGGTCGACCGACTCACGGGTGGAGTTGCCACCGGTGCCGGCGATGACCGGGATGCGGCCATTGACCTGATCCACCACGCGGCGGATGACTTCGATGTGTTCGTTCACGTCCAGCGTCGCGGATTCACCCGTGGTGCCGACTGCGACTATGGCGTTGGTGCCTTCCTGCAAGTGGAAATCCACCAGCTTGGTCAGACTCGCCCAGTCCAGTTGACCTTGTGCATCCATGGGCGTGACCAGTGCCACCATACTGCCCGCAATCATGCAACCGCTCCTGCCGGAAAAAGAGAGCCGTAATGGTACTGGTGCCCATTGCCCAGCACAAGCTGACGAGGGTGCCTCAAGCATTCCCCTCGGCGGCGCTTTTCGCTAACCTTCCCGCTTTGATCGGCGCGGCTTTGCCCGCCCTCCTCTCGCTTTAGGAATGCTGCATGTCCACCACCCCGCCCCGCGAACAATTCCTTGTGATCAGTGCCCTTGGCGTCAACCCGATGGAGCTGACCAACGTGCTGTGCCGAGCCAGCCAGGAAAACCGCTGCGCAGTGGTCAGCAGCCGCCTGACCCGCCACGGCGAGTACTGCGCCCTGGTGCTGCAGGTATCCGGCAGCTGGGATGCCCTGGCCCGCCTCGAAGCCGGCCTGCCCGCCCTGGCCAAGCGTCATGAGTTCACCACCCAGGTGACCCGCAGCGCCGCGCTGGAACCCCGCCCGCAGTCGCTGCCCTACGTCGCCTACGTCAGCGCCGCGTACCGCCCGGATATCCTCAACGAGCTGTGCCAGTTCTTCATCGATCACCGTGTCGAACTGGAGAGCCTCACCTGCGACACCTACCAGGCGCCGCAGACCATGAGCACCATGCTCAACGCCACCATCACCGTGACGCTGCCCGCCGGCACCCAGATCAGCTGGCTGCGCGATCAGTTCCTCGACTTCGCCGACGCGCTGAACCTCGACGCGCTGATCGAGCCCTGGCGCCCGCAGCACCCGTAAGGAGCAAGACATGGCCGTAGCCATCGACCAACCGGTCGCCGACTTCACCGCCCCCGCCACCAGCGGCCAGCAGGTGACCCTCTCCGCCCTCAAGGGCAAGCAGGTAGTGATCTATTTCTACCCGAAGGACAGCACCCCGGGCTGCACCACCGAAGGCCAGGGTTTCCGTGACCAGCATGGCGCCTTCGCAGCAGCCAACACGGTGATCTTCGGCGTCTCCCGCGATGGCCTGAAGTCCCACGAGAACTTCAAGTGCAAGCAGGAGTTCCCCTTCGAGCTGATCTCCGACAAGGACGAGGCGGTCTGCCAGCTGTTCGACGTGATCAAGCTGAAGAAGCTCTATGGCAAGGAATACATGGGCGTCGACCGCAGCACCTTCCTCATCGACAAGGACGGCGTGCTGCGCCAGGAGTGGCGTGGCGTGAAGGTCCCCGGCCATGTGGATGCCGTTCTCGCCGCCGCGCAGGCGCTGAACAAGGGCTGAGCCCAGGCGCCATGCAGACGCAATGAAAGAAGGCCGCGATCGCGGCCTTTTTCATGTGCACTCACATCAGCGGTGATGGCCCTTCCCGCAGGGGCCCGCTGCGGGGCCAGGCATCCAGTACCGCCTTGAACAGGGTCGCCAGAGGGATGGCGAAGAAGATGCCCCAGAAGCCCCAGAGCCCGCCGAACAGCAGCACCGCGCAGATGATCGCCACCGGGTGCATGTTCACCGCCTCGGAGAACAGCAAGGGCACCAGGATGTTGCCATCCAGCGCCTGGATCACCCCGTAGACCACCATCAGGTAGATGAACTGGTCGCCCCAGCCCCACTGGAACAGCGCGATCAGGGCCACCGGCACGGTCACCACCACCGCGCCTATGTAGGGCACCACCACCGAGAGGCCGACCAACAGGGCCAGCAACGCCGCATAGTTGAGCCCGAGAGAGACGAAGGCGACGTAGGTCACCCCACCGCAGATGACGATCTCGATCACCTTGCCGCGGATGTAGTTGGCGATCTGCTGGTGCATCTCCCGCCAGACCTGGGTCATCAGCGCCCGCTCGCGCGGCAGGTAGCCGCTCATCCAGCGCTGGATCAGCTCGCGGTCCTTGAGGAAGAAGAACACCAGGATCGGCACCAGCACCAGGTAGATCATCAGGTTGACCACCAGCGGCAGGCTGGAGAGCGAGAAGGTCAGCGCCCACTGGCCGAACTTGCCGATCTCGCTGCGGGTCACCTCGATGGCATTGAGCACCTGCTCGTCGGTGACCAGGTGCGGGTAACGCTCGGGCAGCAGCAGGAGCAGCGATTGCCACTCGCCGAGCATGCGCGGCAGCTCGTTGAACAGGGTGCTGAGCTGCTGCCAGAGCAGCGGCATGAGCACCACCAGGAACAGCGCCAGGGCACCGATGAACAGCGCGAACACCAGCCACACGGCCAGCGTCTCGGGCATGCGCAGACGCTCGAGGAAATTCACCACCCCCTGCATCAGGAAGGCCAGCACCAGACCCGCCAGGACCGGCGCCAGCATGTTGCCGAGGGTGAGGACGAGGGTGAAGCCCAGGACCAGGAAGACCGCCAGTACCACCGCTTCTTCATCGGAGAAGTAGCGCTGCACCCAATCGCGAAGCACCTTGAACATCGGAGTTCCTTGGTAAGCGGAGAAATTCAGGCCTTGCGCAGCCAGTAGCGATAGGTGCCGCCCTGCTCGTCCTCGTGTAGCAGCACGTGGCCGGCGAGGCGAGCGAAGGCGCGGAAGTCGCGTTGCGAACCGGCATCGGTGGCGGTGACCTTGAGCACCGCGCCACTCGCCAAACGGTTGAGTTCCAGCTTGGCCTTGAGCAGCGGCAAGGGGCAGTTGAGCCCGCTGGCGTCGAGTTCGGCGTCGAAGGTATCGGGAGCGCCGGTGGCGTCTGTCATGGGTGTTCTCCAGGAGGGCGCCTAGGATACAGAAGCCCGCGCAACCCTGGCCAGCCGACCGGGCGGGAGGCTACAGTTAGCGCTTTGCCGACAAGAGCCCTGTGCATGAATCCGCTGCGCCCCACTCTGCTGACGCTTGCCTGCCTCCTCGCATCGCCCGTGATGGCCGATGACCTGCCGTCCCTCGGCGACTCCAGTTCGGCCATCGTCTCCCCGGAACAGGAACACCAGTTGGGCCGCGCCTGGCTCAGCCTGCTGCGTGGCCAGGTGGAACAGCTCCCGGACCCGCAGCTCAAGGACTATGTCGAAACCAGCGTCTACCGCCTGGCCGAAACCAGCCAGTTGCAGGACCGCCGCCTGGAGTTCGTGCTGCTCAAGAGCCCGCAGCTCAACGCCTTTGCCGCACCGGGCGGCATCGTCGGCGTCAACGGCGGCCTGTTCCTCTATGCACCGAACGAAGCCGAGTACGCTTCGGTCCTCGCCCACGAACTGGCTCACCTGTCGCAACGCCACTTCGCGCGCGGTATCGAAGCCCAGCAACGCATGCAGATCCCGGTGATGGCGGCCATGCTGGCCGGTATCGTCGCAGCCGCCGCGGGCGCCGGTGACGCAGGCATGGCGGCGATCATGTCGACCCAGGCCGCGGCGATCCAGGAGCAGCGCCGCTTCTCCCGGCAGAACGAACAGGAAGCCGACCGCATCGGCCTGCTCAACCTGGAAAAGGCCGGCTACGACCCCCGCGCCATGCCCAACATGTTCGAGCGCCTGATGCGCCAGTACCGCTACGACTCCAAGCCGCCGGAATTCCTCCTCACCCACCCGGTGACCGAATCGCGTATCGCCGACACCCGCAACCGTGCCGAACAGGCGCCCCCAGGCGGCGTGGAGAACAGCCTGCGCTACCAGCTGATGCGCGCCCGCGTGCAGCTGATGTTCGAAGAAACCCCGGGGATCTCTGCCAAGCGCTTCCGCGCCATGCTCGATGCCGATCCCAAGCTGGATGCCGCGCGTTACGGCCTGGCCATTGCGCAGATCAAGAACGGCCAGCTCAACGAAGCGCGTGAGGGCCTGGCGCAACTGCTGGCCAAGTCGCCCAACGAGATCGTCTACAACCTCGCCCAGGTGGACCTGGATATCACCGCCAACCGCCTGCAGGACGCCCAGCAACGGGTCGACCGGCTGCTGGGCCTATACCCCAACAACTACCCGCTGAAGCAGGCACGCAGCGACCTGATGCTCAAGCTCAACAGGCCCCAGGAAGCGGAGAAGATCCTCGACGGCCTGGTGAAGTCCCGACCCAACGACCCGGACGTCTGGTACCAGGTGGCCGAAGTACGTGGGCTGGCCGGCAACACCATCGGCCTGCACCAGGCGCGCGCGGAGTTCTTCGCCCTGGTCGGCGACTACGACCAGGCCATCGAGCAGCTGGATTTCGCCAAGCGCCGTGCCACCAACAACTTCCCACTCGCCTCGCGCATCGATGCACGTCAGCAGGAAATGATCGAGCAGCAGAAGACCATCAAGCAGATGATGCGCTGACAGCAAGCGCACATGAAAAAGCCCGGACAGGTCCGGGCTTTTTTGTGCGCGCCGATCAGGCGTTGCCGGCGAGCTTCAACCGTGCGGCCTGGGTGAAGTCGAGCATGCGCTTGAGCGGCTTGATCGCCCGGGGCACCAGCGCGGCATCGACGAAGATTTCGTTGCTGCCTTCGCGCAGGCACTGCAGGGTGCGCTCCAGGGTGTTCATGGCCATCCAGGGGCAGTGCGCGCAGCTGCGGCAGGCGGCACCATTGCCGGCGGTAGGCGCTTCGATGAACTGCTTGTCCGGGCACAGCTGCTGCATCTTGTAGAAGATGCCGCGGTCGGTGGCGACGATGAACATTTTGTTCGGCAGGGTTTGCGCGGCCTTGATCAGCTGGCTGGTGGAGCCCACCGCATCGGCCAGCTCAATGACCGCCTCGGGCGATTCCGGGTGGACCAGGATGGCCGCCTCCGGGTACAGCGCCTTCATGTCTTCGAGCTGCTTGGCCTTGAACTCTTCGTGGACGATGCAGGCACCGTCCCAGAGCAGCATGTCGGCACCGGTCTCGCGCTGGATGTAGCGGCCCAGATGCTGGTCCGGCGCCCAGATGATCTTCTCGCCGTTGTCCATCAGGCTCTCGACGATTTCCAGCGCGCAGCTGGAGGTCACCACCCAGTCGGCCCGGGCCTTCACCGCCGCGGAGGTGTTGGCGTAGACGACCACGGTGCGCTCAGGATGCTGGTCGCAGAAGGCCGAGAACTCATCCACCGGGCAACCCAGGTCCAGGGAGCAGGTCGCTTCCAGGGTCGGCATCAGCACGCGCTTTTCCGGGTTGAGGATCTTCGCCGTCTCCCCCATGAAGCGCACGCCCGCCACCAGTACCGTCTTCGCCGAATGCTGGTTGCCGAAGCGGGCCATCTCCAGCGAGTCGGACACGCAACCACCGGTTTCCTCGGCCAGGGCCTGGATCACCGGGTCACAGTAATAGTGGGCAACGAGCACTGCATCCTGCGCCTTCAGCTCGGCGGCGATGTCTGCACGCAGCTGCGCCTCTTCATCAGCCGAAAGCTGCCGGGGCTGCTTGGCGGCGAGATGGGCCTGGACGAGAAAACGTTCGGAGAGATGAGACATGTCTGCGGGACCTGCGAGCGCACTGCGCGAAAGCCTGTTGGGTCACCGCCCCGCCAAGCCAGGGGCCATGCGGTTCGGGGCGCGGATGATAACGCAGATTAACGCCAATGGGCATGGCTGCGGGAGGGGCCATCCGTCCCCCGGTGACGAGTGCACCGTACTTTTCGACGGGCAAACGAAAAGCGGGAAGACCTTTCGATCTTCCCGCTTCCGTTGCTCCTCGCGGAGCCTTGTATGGTGGGTCGTGTAGGATTCGAACCTACGACCAATTGGTTAAAAGCCAACTGCTCTACCGACTGAGCTAACGACCCGACGCGGAGCGCATAATACTGATTTTATTCAGGAATTCAACACCCCATCGAAAATATTTCAGAAATATCTCGTAGGATCCTGCACCCCAGCCGCTTCGAAGCCGGCTGCACGCAGGCGGCAGCTGTCGCATTTGCGGCAGGCGCGGCCTTCGCCATCGGCCTGGTAGCAGGACACCGTCAAAGCGTAGTCGACGCCAAGCTTCATGCCCGCCTGGACGATATCCGCCTTGCTGAGGTTCTGCAGCGGCGCCTGGATGCGGAAGCCGTCCCCTTCCACCCCGGCCTTGGTCGCCAGGTTGGCCATGCGCTGGAAGGCCTCGACGAACTCGGGGCGGCAATCCGGGTAACCGGAATAGTCCACGGCATTGACGCCGATGAAGATATCCCGCGCACCGAGTACTTCGGCCCATCCCAGGGCGAGGGACAGGAACACGGTGTTGCGTGCCGGCACGTAGGTGACCGGGATGCCTTCGGTGGGGGCTTCCGGCACATCGATGCTGCTGTCGGTCAGGGCCGAGCCACCGATGCCATCGAGATTAAGGCCGATCACCTTGTGTTCGACCACACCCAACTGCCGGGCCACACGCTCGGCCGCCTGCAGCTCGGCGCGATGACGCTGGCCGTAGTCGAAGCTCATGGTGTAGCAGGCGTAGCCTTCGGCACGGGCCATGGCTACCACGGTGGCGGAGTCCAGGCCGCCGGAAAGGAGGATTACCGCTTTCTTGTCGCTCATATCAATGTCCCGGCTCGTCGTTCCAGAGGATCTTGTGCAATTGCAGCTGCAGGCGCACCGGCAGGTTGTCGGCCACTATCCAGTCCGCCAGGTTCCGCGCGCTCACCTGCTGGTGGCTGGGCGAGAACAGCACTTCACCCGCGCGTTGCTCCAGGCGGTACTCGATCACCTTGGACACGGCCCAGTCGTAGTCCTCGCGGGAGCAGATGACGAACTTCACCTGGTCGTTGCGGGTCAGCAGGGCCAGGTTCTCGTAGCGGTTGCGCCCGACTTCGGCGGAGCCTGGCGTCTTCAGGTCGACGACACGGCTGACGCGGGCGTCCACGGGGGTGATATCCAGGGCTCCGCTGGTCTCCAGGGAAACCTCGTAGCCGGCATCGCAAAGCCGTTGCAGGAGCGGAATGCAGTTGGGTTGCGCCAGTGGCTCACCACCCGTCACACAGACGTAGCGGGGCTTGTAGGCGGCCACCTGGGCGAGGATGTCGTCCAGGGTGTGGATCTGGCCGCCATTGAAGGCGTAGGCGGTGTCGCAGTACTGGCAGCGCAGGGGACAGCCGGTCAGGCGCACGAATACCGTCGGCAAGCCGGCGGTACGCGTCTCCCCCTGCAGCGAGTAGAAGATCTCGGTCAGTCGCAGGGTCTGTTGCATAAGGGCCACGGGCGTGACGGCTAAACAGGCCATCCGCCTCCGTTGCTGGAAGAAAATATGAGGGCGGCGATTCTAAACGAAAAAACCCGCGACAGGCGCGGGTTAATCGATGCTCGGGGCGTGGATCAGGGCAGGCGCTGGAGGTCCCGCTGCGCCAGCTGGGCGGCGGAGCTGCCCGGGTACTGGGCGACGACCTGCTTGAGGATGCCCTTGGCCTTGTCGGTGTTACCCAGGCGCTGCTCGACGTCGGCGAGCTTGTAGAGGGAATCCGGCACCTTGGCGTGCTGCGGATAAACCTGGCTGACCTTGGCGAAGGCCTGGCCGGCGCCCTGCAGGTCGCCCTTGGCGAGGTTCACCTCACCCAGCCAATACTGCGCGTTGCCGGCGTATTGGCTGTTGGGGTACTTGCGCAGGAACGCGCCGAAGGCCTGGCTGGCCTTGTCGAAATCCTTGGCTTTGATCAGATCGAAGGCGGCGTCGTAGTACAGCTTTTCCTTCGCCGGATCGCCCGGTTCGGTGCTGGCGGCCGGCTGTTGTGCCGGGGCCGAGGGGGTGCCGGCGGCGTTGATCGCGCCATCGGCAGGGGAATTCTGTTGTGCAGCTGGTGCGCCCGCTGCGCCCGCGTTCAAGCGGCCATCCAGATCCTGGTAGCGCTCCAGCGATTCACGCTTGAGTTGCTGGATCTCGTTCTGCTGTTCTTCGACCATCCCGCGCAGGCGGGCAGTCTCTTCCTGCATCTGTTGCAGCTGCATGAACAGCTCGCCTTGCGCGGACACCGGGGCCGAAGCCCCGGATCCGGCATAGGCGCCAGTCGTGCCATAACCAGCGGGCGGGTAACTGTTGCCGTAACCGGCATCGTTTCCGTCCACCACGGGAACCTCAGCAAAGGCGGCCAGGGGCAGGCTGCTGAGGGCCAATACAGTCAAAGCACGATGGCACTTACGCATATCGAATTACTTACGCAGTTCGACGCGACGGTTCTGAGCCCAGGACTGCTCGTCGTTGCCAGTGGCAACCGGACGCTCTTCGCCGTAGGAAACCAGTTCCAGCTGAGCCGGGGAAACGCCCTGCAGAACCAGGTAGCGCTGAACGGCCTTGGCACGACGCTCGCCCAGAGCCATGTTGTACTCGCGGGTGCCGCGCTCGTCGGTGTGGCCTTCCAGAACGACGCGAGCGCCGTTGCCTTTCAGGTCCTTGGCGTGTACGTCCAGAGCGCGCATGGCTTCCGGCTTCAGGTCGGAGCTGTCGTACTCGAAGTAGAAGGTGGTGATGGCGCGCAGAGCGGCTTCTTCGCTCAGGCTGCCGTCAACACCGCTGTTGCCGCTGTTGTAGCCAGCGTTCGGGTCTACAGCGCCCTGGCCGGAATCGTCGCCGCCCTTGGAGGAGCAACCAACTGCAACAGCCATGGCCAGAGCCAGAGCAGCGAACTTACCGAATTTAATCATTTCCATCATGTAACTCCTAATGAGCCCCAGTGTGTTTAGCAAAACAATAGTGGATACCGCGTCAGTTCAGGTACGGCGACCAGGACGGTTCGCGGATATCGCCTTGAACGGTTGGAATCGGGAGTCGCACGCGCCCGTTTGTGGACACGAGCATCAGGACTCCCCGGCCCTGCTGGCGGGTGGCGTAGATTAGCATGGTGCCGTTTGGCGCAACAGTGGGCGAGTCATCCAGAGTGGTGCCGGAAAGGATGCGCGGAGCACCGCCACGCACCAGGTCCATGGCTGCCACCTTGAAGTTGGTGAAGCCGTCCTGGCGGTGGATCATCACCAGGGTCTTTTCATCAGCCGAGAGCTTCGGGTTGGCGTTGTAGTTGCCCACGAAGGTCACGCGCTGCGGCTCGCCGCCGTTGATGTTGGTCTTGTAGATCTGCGGCTTGCCGGCACGATCCGAGGTGAAATAGATGGTCTGGCCATCGGCGCCCCAGAAGGGTTCGGTGTCGATCGCCATGTGATTGGTGACGCGGCGCAGCTGACGGCTGCCCAGGTCCATCACGTAGATCTCCGGGTTGCCGTCCTTGGACAGCACGAACGCCAGGCGATTGCCTTCCGGCGACCAGGCCGGCGCGCCGTTCAGGCCTTCGAAGTTGGTGATCTGCTCGCGGCGACCGGTGTCGACGTGCTGGATGAAGATGCGCGGGCGCTTCTGCTCGAAGGAGACATAGGCGATGCGGCGGCCATCCGGCGCGTAGCGCGGCGAGAGGATCGGCTCACGCGACTGCAGCAGGGTCACGGCGCGCTGGCCGTCATAGTCCGAGCGTTGCAGGGTGTAGCGGGTGTTGTTCACCGAGAAACGCTCTGCGGTCACGTAGAGCATGCGGGTGGAGAACGCACCCTTGACGCCGGTGAGCTTCTCGAAGGACTGGTCGGCCACATAGTGCGCCATGTCGCGCAGCTGGTCGGTGGAACCGCTGACGCTGCCGGCGAAAACCTGTTGCTCGGTGGCGACGTTGAACAGGGCGAACTGCACCTGCAGGCGGCCGCCGGCGGGGGCGATGCTGCCCACCAGCACGTACTGGGCGCCGAGGGCCTTCCAGTCGCGGTAGATCACTTCGCTGGCCTGGGTCGGCAGGCTGATCATGTTCTGCCGAGGAATGGGCTCGAAGTAGCCGGAGTTGCGCAGGTCATTGCCAATGATCTCGGACATGTCCTCGGGCAGGACGTTACCGCCCTGCCAGCCGAAGGGCACGACGGCGATGGGCACAGCCCGGTCGGCCCCCGTGGATACCAGAATGTTCTTTTCCTCGGCCTGAGCAGCGCCAGCCAGGAAGAAAAGAGTTAACAGAACACCTTTAAGAATCTTCATCACAACGCTAGGTCCTCAGGCGTGAATGTCATCTTGAATGAACGGTAGGGATTGAAGTCCGCGGGACTCATGCCCTGCATCTCGGTAATACGGCCCACATTCTTCACTGCACTAATAGCCGACTGGTCGAACGCCGAGTCACCGCTGGAGCGGGATATCGAAGCGTTGGTAATGGTACCGTCCGGCAGCATATTGATCTGAACCACGACCGACATGCCATTGCGTGCCGACGGGGGCCTCGTCCACAGCTCCGATACTCGCAGACGAATCAAGTCATCATAGTTACCGGCCGTGGTGTCACCTACTTCGTCAGAAGCGGTCGCCTCGCGCTCTACCGAATTGGACAACAGCTCTGCGAGCGCAGCGGCCTTCTTCTCGTCGTTGGCTTTACGCTTAGCCTCCTCCGCTGCCTTTTTCTTCGCAGCTTCGGCGGCGGCCTTCTTCTTCGCATCCTCGGCAGCCTTTTTCTTGGCGGCCTCGGCTGCAGCTTTCTTCTTCGCTTCTTCAGCGGCTTTCTTCTTGGCCTCTTCGGCAGCCTTTTTCTTGGCTTCCTCTTCGGACTTCTTCTTGGCGATGTCGGCCTGCTGCTTCTTGGCTTCTTCAGCTTTCTTGGCGTCGTCGGCTTTCTTGGCTTCGGCCGCCTCTTCCGCTTTTCGAGCTTCGTCGGCTTTCTTTTGTTCCGCAGCCTTGGCAGCAGCCACTTTCTGCTGCTCCTGCTTCTCCTGCTCGGCCTTCTTCTGCTCCAACTGCTCGGTTTCGTACTGAGGAGCAGCGGTTTTCTTGGCTTCGCCGGCGATCTTCTGGTTGGTCTGGGTGGTCGCCGGGCTCTGCGACTTCAGCTGATAGAGCGTAGCCTGCACGATGGGGCGCGACGGCGGCAGCTCGGGGGTGAAGGCGAAACTGACGAACAGCGTGCCGAAGATCAGCGCGTGCAGGCCTATGGCCCAGACCGCAGGCCAGAAGTAGCTTTCCGATGGGGAGCGTTCGCTCTGCTGCTGCATCAGGGCGCCTCGGTGATCAGCCCGACATTACCCACGCCGGCCTGCTGCAGGCCGCCCATGACGGCCATCACGGAGCCGTAGTCGACGGCCTTGTCGCCGCGCACGAAGACCTGGACCTTCTTACCCTGGCTGGCGTTCTGGCTCATGATCGCCGTGACCGCCTGGACCAGCTGCGGCAACGTGCTGGACGTCTCGCTGGCCTTGCCCTGGTCCGGATCCACTTCCTCGCCCATGTTCCAGTAGTAGCTCTTGTCGGCCTTGATGGAGATGGTCAGCACCCGAGAGTCGTTGTCCTGGGGCAGCGCCTCGCTGGAGACCTTCGGCAAGTCGACCTTGACGCCCTGGTTGAGCATCGGCGCGGTCACCATGAAGATGACCAGCAGCACCAACATCACGTCGATGTAGGGCACCACGTTCATCTCGGCGACCGGCTTGCGTTTGTGGCGAATTCTGGCCATGGCGTGAAACCTGTCCTCTATTGAACCTGCGTCTTATTCGTCGCTGGTGTGTACTTTGCGGTGCAGGATGGCCTGGAACTCGTCGGCGAAGGTGTAGTAGCGACCGATCAGGGTCTCGCCACGAGCGGAGAAGCGGTTATAGGCAATGACCGCCGGGATCGCCGCGAACAGGCCGATGGCGGTGGCGATCAGCGCTTCGGCGATGCCGGGCGCCACGGTGGCCAGGGTCGCCTGCTGCACCTGAGCCAGGCCGCGGAAGGAGTTCATGATCCCCCAGACGGTGCCGAACAGGCCGATGTAGGGGCTGGTGGAGCCCACGGTGGCGAGGAACGGCAGGCTTTGCTCGAGCTTCTCCTCCTCACGGGAGATGGCTACACGCATGGCACGGGCCACGCCCTCCATCACCGCATCCGGGTCGACGCCGGGCTGCTGGCGCAGGCGGGAGAATTCCTTGAAGCCGGCACGGAAGATCTGCTCGACGCCGGAATCCGGGTCCGGGTTGCTACCGGCCTGGCGATACAGCTTGGACAGGTCGATGCCCGACCAGAAACGCTCCTCGAAGGACACGAGGGATTTCTTGGCCGCGCGCAGCAGGTTGCTGCGTTGGAAAATCATGATCCACGAGGTGACCGAGGCGGCCACCAGAGTGAGCATGACCAGTTGCACCACGATGCTGGCGTTGCTGATCAGGCTCCACATGGAGGTATGGTCGACGACGTTGGCTTCCACGCTTAGTCTCCTGCAGGGGATTGGCCCGGTACGGCGGCGAAGGCTGAACGCAGCGCTTCGGGGATCGCCCGGGGTTTCAAACTGTCGGCGCGCACACAGGCCACCAGGAACTGCCCTTCACAGAGCAGCGCATCATCCGTAGCCCGCCTAACCTGTTGACGAAAGCGCAGGCTGGCACGGTTCAATTCGATCACTTCAGCGCTGATGGTCAGCTCGTCGTCGAGCCTGGCGGGGGCGTGATAACGCGCCTCGGCCGAGTGCACGACGAACAACAGGTTCTCCCCGACCAGCTCGGACTGGGCAAAGCCCAGGCTCCGCAGGCATTCGGTTCGAGCCCGTTCCATGAACTTGAGGTAGTTGACGTAATAGACGATGCCACCGGCATCGGTGTCTTCGTAATAGACGCGGCTCCGATGCACGAAAGGCTGGGGCCCATTTTGCGCGCGCATACTCTAGTGCTTACTCCAAAGGTTGCCAATCAGGCCGGGTAACTGTTTTTTTCATCCCCGGCCCCCGCCGCTCGCTTCGACAGCGATTTCCCTTATTCGTCCCCCGCTCCGGAGAAATCATCGGCGGACGACTCGACCATGCGCTTGGGCAGGTTCAGCCCGAAATGCAGGTAGGCATGGCGGGTGACCACACGCCCACGCGGCGTGCGCATGATGTAGCCCTGCTGGATCAGATAGGGCTCGAGAACATCCTCGATGGTGTGGCGCTCCTCGCTGATCGCCGCCGCCAGGTTGTCGACGCCTACCGGGCCACCGTCGAACTTGTCGATCATTGCCAACAGCAGACGCCGGTCCTGGTGGTCGAAGCCACGTTCGTCGACGTCCAGCAGGTTGAGCGCCTGGTCGGCAATGGTCCGGGTGATCTGCCCCTGGCCACGGACTTCGGCGAAATCGCGCACGCGTCGCAGCAGGCGGTTGGCGATACGCGGCGTACCACGGGCGCGGCGGGCGATCTCGAAGGCGCCCTCCGGCTCGATGTGCAAGCCGAGGATGCCGGCCGAACGGGTGACGATGCTGGTCAGGTCCGCGGTGCTGTAGAACTCCAGGCGCTGGACGATGCCGAAGCGGTCGCGCAGCGGGTTGGTCAGCATGCCGGCGCGGGTGGTGGCGCCGACCAGGGTGAAGGGCGGCAGGTCGAGCTTGATCGAGCGGGCCGCCGGGCCCTCGCCGATCATGATGTCGAGCTGGAAGTCCTCCATCGCCGGGTACAGCACTTCTTCGACGATGGGCGACAGGCGGTGGATTTCGTCGACGAAGAGCACATCGCCGGACTCGAGGTTGGTCAGCAGCGCCGCCAGGTCACCCGGGCGCTCCAGTACGGGGCCGGACGTACTCTTGATCGAGACACCCATTTCCTGGGCGATGATGTTGGCCAGGGTGGTCTTGCCCAGGCCCGGCGGGCCGAAGATCAGCGTGTGATCGAGCGCCTCGCTGCGCCCGCGGGCCGCCTGGATGAACAGCTCCATCTGCTCACGCACGGTCGGCTGGCCGACATAGTCGGCGAGGCTCAGCGGGCGGATGGCCCGGTCCAGCTGCTCGTCGCGGTCGCGGCTGCTGGCGGTTATCAGGCGGTCGGCTTCGATCATGCGGTGTTACACCATTCCTTTCAGGGCACGGCGGATCAGTTCTTCGCTGGAAAGCCCGTCTTCCTTGATGGCAGCCACGGCACGACTGGCTTCCTGGGGTTTGAAGCCCAGGGAGATCAGCGCGCTGAGCGCATCGTTCTCGGCGCTGGAGGCGGCAGCCTTGAGCGGCTCCACCACCAGGGTAGAAATGCTCGGCATGGTTTCCCAGGCCTTGAAACGGTCCTTCAGCTCCACCAGCAGGCGCTCGGCGGTCTTCTTGCCGACCCCGGGGATTTTCACCAGGGTGGAGGTGTCCTGGGCCTGCACGCAGCGCACCAGTTCGTCCACTTCCAGCCCGGACATCAGCGCCAGGGCCAGCTTCGGGCCAACGCCGTTGAGACGGATCAGCTCGCGGAACAGCTCCCGCTCGCGCTTCTCGAAGAAGCCGTAGAGCAGGTGCGCATCCTCACGCACCACCAGATGGGTGTGCAGGGTCACGGGCTCGCCGGTCGAGGGCAGGCGGTAGAGGGTGGTCATGGGCACTTCCAGCTCGTAGCCGACGCCGTTGACATCGAGAATCAGGTGCGGCGGCTGTTTTTCCGCCAGGGTGCCACGCAAACGTCCAATCACGAAGTGCGTCCTTATATGGGGTTACAAACGGAGCCGCCCGCCACGGCGCTTGGCGGTGGCCAGGCCATGGGGAATCAGGCTCTGCCGGTGGTGCGCATGGCACAGGGCGATGGCCAGGGCGTCGGAGGCGTCGATCTGCGGCTTCTGCACCAGCTTGAGCAGGTGCATGACCATCATCTGTACCTGCTGCTTGTCGGCGCCGCCGGTGCCGGCGATGGCCTGCTTGACCTGGCTGGCGCTGTACTCGGCCACTTCCAGTCCCTCCTCACTGGCCGCGACTATGGCGGCACCGCGAGCCTGGCCCAGTTTGAGGGCAGAGTCGGCGTTGCGCGCCATGAACACCTTTTCGATGCCCATGGTCACCGGCCCGTAGGTCTGGATGACCTCGCGCACGCCACGGAAGACGATCAGCAGGCGCTCCTGCAGCTCGCCGCTGCCGGTGCGGATGCAGCCGGAAGCGATGTATTCACAGCCGCGCCCGGTATCGCGAACCACGCCGTAACCGGTGATGCGCGAGCCAGGGTCGATACCGAGGATCAGGGTCATTGGCGCTCTATATCAGGTGCCCAAGTAAAAAAGCCGAAGCGTCGGCTCCGGCTTTTTCGTGTCAGCCCAGTTGGGCCATCACATCGTCGGGGATGTCCACGTTGCTGTAGACGTTCTGCACGTCGTCGAGGTCTTCGAGCATGTCGATGAGCTTCAACACCTTCTGTGCGGTTTCCACATCGGTGATCGGTGCGCTGATCGAGGGGATCATCGCCACTTCCGCCTCGTCACCCTTGAAACCGGCGGCGGTGAGCGCTTCGTTGACGCTGAGGAAGTCGGCGAAGGAGGTGTACACCTCGACCGAGCCGTCTTCAGCGGCGACCACGTCATCGGCACCCGCTTCCAGCGCGGCTTCCATCAGGGCGTCTTCGTTCACGCCAGGGGCGTAGCTGATCTGGCCCTTGCGATCGAACATGTAGGCCACCGAACCATCGGTGCCGAGGTTGCCACCACACTTGCTGAATGCGTGACGCACTTCAGCGGCGGTGCGGTTGCGGTTGTCGGTCATGGCTTCGACGATGATCGCCACGCCGCTCGGTGCATAACCCTCGTAGCTCAGCTCGACCATGTTGTCGGCTTCGTTGGAGCCGGCGCCCCGGGCGATCGCGCGATCAATGGTGTCGCGGGTCATGTTGGCGGTGAGCGCCTTGTCCACGGCCAGGCGCAGACGCGGGTTGTCCGCCGGGTTGCCACCGCCATGCTTGGCGGCAACGGTCAGCTCACGGATGAGCTTGGTGAAGATCTTGCCGCGCTTGGCGTCCTGGCGCTCCTTGCGGTGCTTGATGTTGGCCCATTTGGAATGACCAGCCATAACTGACTCCGTGCTTGCTAGGTGGCGGCGGCGCACTGGGCGCCGCCGTCGGGATGGAACGGTTTACTCGGCCTTGGGCTGTTCGCGCAGGCGGATGTGCAGTTCGCGCAGTGCCTTGCCGTCCACGCTGCCCGGAGCCTGGGTCATGACGTCGCCGGCGCTCTGGGTTTTCGGGAAGGCGATCACTTCGCGGATCGACGCAGCACCGGTCATCAGCATGACCAGGCGATCCAGGCCGAAGGCCAAGCCACCGTGCGGCGGGGCACCGTACTTGAGCGCATCGAGGAGGAAGCCGAACTTCTCTTCCTGCTCGGCATCGTCGATGCCCAGTACGCGGAACACGGCCTGCTGCATGGCCTTGTCGTGGATACGGATCGAACCACCACCCAGCTCGGTGCCGTTGAGCACCATGTCATAGGCGCGGGACAGCTTGCCGGCCGGGTTGGCCTCCAGCTCTTCCGGGCTGCACTTGGGTGCGGTGAACGGGTGGTGCAGCGAGGTCAGGCTGCCGTCGTCGTTCTCTTCGAACATCGGGAAGTCGACGACCCACATCGGCGCCCACTCCTTGGTGAGCAGGTTGAGGTCATGGCCGACCTTGATGCGCAGGGCACCCAGGGCGTCGCAGACGACCTTGGCCTTGTCGGCACCGAAGAACACGATGTCGCCATCGACCGCACCGACGCGATCGAGGATCACGTTGAGGTTCGGCTCGGCGATGTTCTTGACGATCGGCGATTGCAGGCCGTCGATGCCGTTAGCGCGCTCGTTGACCTTGATGTAGGCCAGGCCCTTGGCACCGTAGATGCCGACGAACTTGGTGTAGTCGTCGATCTGCTTGCGCGGCATGCTCGCCCCGCCCGGAACGCGCAGTGCGGCGACACGGCCTTTCGGGTCGTTGGCCGGGCCGGAGAAGACCTTGAATTCAACGTCCTTCAACTGGTCGGCAACGTCCACCAGTTCCAGCGGGATGCGCAGGTCGGGCTTGTCCGAACCGTAGCGGCGCATGGCTTCTTCGAAGGGCATGTGCGGGAATTCGTCGAACTCGACGTCGAGGACTTCCTTGAACAGCTGGCGAACCATCTTCTCGGTGATGGCGATGATGTCGCTCTCGTCGAGGAAACTGGTTTCGATGTCGATCTGGGTGAATTCCGGCTGACGGTCGGCACGCAGGTCTTCGTCGCGGAAGCACTTGGCGATCTGGTAGTAACGATCGAAGCCGGCAACCATCAGCAGCTGCTTGAACAGCTGGGGCGATTGCGGCAGGGCGAAGAAGTTGCCCGGGTAGGTGCGGCTCGGCACCAGGTAGTCACGCGCGCCTTCCGGAGTCGGGCGGCCGAGGATCGGCGTCTCGACATCAAGGAAGCCGTTCTCGTCCAGGTAGCGACGGATGCTGCTGGTGATGCGCGCGCGCAGCTTCAGCTTGGCGGCCATTTCCGGGCGGCGCAGGTCGATGAAGCGATAGCGCAGGCGGGTCTCTTCGCCCACGTCGGAGTATTCGTCCAGCGGGAAGGGCGGGGTCTCGGCCTGGTTGAGGACTTCGAGCTCATAGCCCAGCACCTCGATACCGCCGGACGCCATGTTGGCGTTGACCGCACCGGCCGGGCGCGGACGCACCTTGCCGGTGATCTTGACGACGTACTCGCTGCGCACGCGGTCAGCCTTGGCGAAGGTCTCGGCGCGATCCGGGTCGAACACCACCTGGGCCAGGCCTTCACGGTCACGGATGTCGAGGAAGATGACCCCGCCATGGTCGCGGCGACGGTGGACCCAGCCGCAAAGGGTGATTTCCTGGCCGTCCAGGCTCTCGTTCAGTTGGCCGCAATAGTGGCTGCGCATCATGGTCGTGTTTCGCTTCTCTTGAGTCTTGAATTCGTCGGGCCGCCAGTGTGCATGCCGTCGATGACCGCGAACGGGCTGCGAATCGCCGCCGGGCATCGGGACCACACTGCCGCTGGCCAGGGACCGGTGGCAAAGGGGCGGATTATATATGGTTAATCGACACCGCGCAGCCGCCCGCCGGAAGCCTTTCTATACTGAAGGGCCCAAGCCGGTGGAGGACCATCCATGGCCACGCCTCGCCCCGTCGACATCACCACGGACCTGCTGGACGACTTCCGCCAGGAGACGCGCGAGCAGTTCTCCCGCTGCGAGCACCTGCTGATCGAGCTCGAGCGTCATCCCGATGACGACGAGCGCCTGCGCGAGCTGTTCCGCCTGGTGCACACGCTCAAGGGCAACCTCGGCTACGTCGGGCTGGACCGGCTGAACACCCTGCCCCAGGCCCTGGAGGACGTGCTCGCCCAACTGCGCGAAGGCGCCCTGGTGTTCGACAGCCTGCTGGGCGACATCCTCCTGCTGCTGCAGGACCGGCTGCGCCTGCAGATCGAACAGGCGCTGAAGGGCGACACCCGCGAGCCGGAGGACATCCGCCCACTGAGCAAGGCCCTCAAGGCGCTGGCCAATGCCCCCGAACAGCGCCAGGCGGAACTGCGCAGCGCGCTGCTGCATCGCCTGGACCCGAGCACGCGCCTGCTGCCACCCGAACCCGAAGCGAAGAACACTGGCCCCTTCGCCCGCCACGGCCTGGAAGACGAACCCGACCTGAGGTTCTTCGTCGAGTTGATGCTGGCGGCGGAGAATCGCTCGCGCTTCTGGCAGGGCCGCGGCCAGCGCCAGCTCGAACTGGCCCTGGCGATGAACGAGCGCGCCGGGCGCCCAGAATCCCCCCGCCAGCTGGCGGCCGCCGTCTGCCTGCACGACCTGGGCATGGCTCTGTTGCCGCTGGAGCTGCTGCACAAGCAGGAGCCGCTCAACCATGACGAGCGTCGGCGCATGCAGTCCCACCCGCGCATGGGCGCGGAGCTGCTCAAGCGCATGCCGCAATGGGAAGACGCCGCCGAGATCATCCTGCAGCACCAGGAGCACGCCGACGGCAGCGGCTACCCCAAGGGCCTGCATGAAACGGAGATCAGCCCCGGCGCGCTGATCCTCGACATCGTCGACACCTTCGACGCCCGCACCCACGAGCGCGCCCACCAGACCCTGAGCAAACGCCCACTGCTGCGTGCCATCCTGGAAATCAACGGCCTTGGCGGCAGCCAGTTCAGCGCTTACTGGGTGAATATGTTCAACCTCTGCCTGCAGGAAGACCCCGCCCTCGCCCACCTTTGATTCGGTTGTCGCCCCCTCGCACCCTGACTAAGCTGCCCACGCAGCCCGGCCACCCGCGACGGGGCAGAACCAACAAGGAGTCCAGATGCAGGCGCTAGCAGGGAAAGTCGCAGTGGTGACGGGAGCAGGATCAGGCATCGGCCGCGCACTGGCTCACCGATTGGCCGCCGAAGGCTGCCACCTGGCGCTGGCCGACCTCGACCGGGAAAACCTCACCCAGGTGGCCAGTGAACTGCAGCGCGACGGACTGAAGATCACCACCCACCCGCTGGATGTCGCCGAACGCTCGGCTGTCTATGCCTTCGCCGACGAGGTTCTGGCTGCGCACGGCAGCGTGCAACTGGTGATCAACAATGCCGGCGTCGCCCTTTCGCAGACGGTTGCGGAGCTGCGCTACGACGACTTCGAATGGATCATGAACATCAACTTCTGGGGCGTGGTGCACGGCACCAAGGCCTTCCTGCCGCACCTGCTGAAGAACAACGAAGGGCAGATCGTCAACGTCTCCAGCATTTTCGGCATCATCAGCCTGCCCACCCAGGGCGCCTACAACGCCAGCAAGTTCGCCGTCCGCGGCTTTACCGAGGCCCTGCGCCAGGAGCTGGCGCACACGGGAGTGAAAGCAGCCTGCGTGCACCCCGGCGGCATCCGCACCAATATCGCCAAGGCCGCACGCTTCTACCAGGGACCCGACGGCCGCCAGGACGCCGCCCGCGCAGCGGCACAGTTCGACAAGGTGGCGCGCACCACACCCGACGAAGCCGCCCGGGTGATCCTCGAAGGCATCCGCCAGCAGCGCCCGCGCATCCTGATCGGCGCCGACGCCCGTCTGCTCGACCGCATCCAGCGCCTATTGCCGGCCAGCTACCCGCGAATCCTGGCGAAACTGCTCGGTCGTCGCTGACGTTTTCGACGGCCGATAGCCTCAACGCATCGCAACGATTGATATAAGCCAAGGCAGACCATGGGACGCTCTATGCTAGGCTCTGCCGCATCACGGGCCCTAGCCAGGCCCTGGCCACTGAGAGGAGTAAAGGCATGGAAATCAATATCGGAATCGCCGAACAGGATCGCGCAGCTATCGCCGAGGGCCTGTCCCGCTTGCTGGCGGACACCTACACCCTCTACCTCAAGACCCACAACTTCCACTGGAACGTTACCGGGCCGATGTTCAACACCCTGCACCTGATGTTCGAAGGGCAGTACACCGAACTGGCACTGGCCGTGGACTCCATCGCCGAGCGCATCCGCGCCCTGGGTTTCCCGGCACCGGGTACCTACGCCTCTTATGCGCGCCTGTCGTCGATCAAGGAAGAGGAAGGCGTGCCGGCCTCCGAAGACATGATCCGCCAACTGGTGCAGGGCCAGGAGGCCGTCGTACGCACCGCCCGTGGCATCTTCCCGCTGCTGGACAAGGTCAGTGACGAGCCGACCGCCGACCTGCTGACCCAGCGCATGCAGGTCCATGAGAAGACCGCCTGGATGCTGCGCAGCCTGCTCGCGAGCTGATCACGGAAAATCTCCAGCAAAGGCCCGGTTCTCCGGGCCTTTCGCTATGCGCGTAAGCCCGCCTGAACTATGCTCTGCGAATCCGCACCCCGACACAGTGACGTGAATGAGTCAGCCGCCGAAACCACCCCTGCTCATCGAGCTGTTCCCTGAAGAGACCCGCGAAGCAGCCGAGTTGCTCAAGCAGGCGGTGCCCCTCATGGTGCGCCACGACATTCCGCCGAATCCGGTCCACTACGCCCTCTGGTACACCTACAGCAAAGGCCTGGAGCCGGACCTCAACCGGCGCCTCGACAAGATCGTCAAGGACTTCGACAGCTTTCCCCCGGAATCCGCGATCAAGCTCTACCGCGACTACATCATCCGTGGCGAACTGGACGCCGCCCGTGCCGGGCAACAGCAGGTCATCGAACTGGTGGATGACATTGAGTCCGGCGTTAGCCGCAGCGTTGTCGGCAGCACCGCCTATCAGCACAGCCTGACCCTCGGCCTCGCCGCCCTGCACGACCCGATCATCGACGACCTGCCCGGCGTCCTCGGCGAGCTGCAACAAAGCACCCAATTGATGCAGGAGCAGCAGGAACAGTTCCTCTATCGCCTGCGCGCCGCCCAGTCGGAGATTCAGAACCTGCGCAACCAGCTGGAAAAAGCCCAGATGGCCGCCACCCTGGACAGCCTCACCCAGGTGTTCAACCGCCACGCCTTCACCCGCCTGCTGGAACAGGCACTGGCCAACACCCACGACGGGCTGGCCCTGGTGATGCTGGATATCGACCACTTCAAGCAGTTCAACGACCACTTCGGCCACCCCCTGGGTGACCGGGTGCTGCAGCATGTCGGCCAGTTGCTGCGTGAACTGCTCCCTCCCCGGGCCATGGCGGCCCGTTACGGCGGCGAAGAGTTCTGTGTGGTACTGCGGGACTGCTACGACCTGGCCACCGCCCACCAGTTCGCCGAAACCCTGCGCCTGAAGTTCCAGTCGCTGCGGGTCAAGGTGCGCCGCACCGACCAGGTCCTCGACACCATCACCGCAAGCTTCGGCCTGGCCCTGGCAGAGCCCGGCGACAACCTCGAAAGCCTGCTCACCCGGGCAGATGACGCGCTCTACCAGGCCAAGCGCAACGGCCGCAACCAGGTCCACCCGCAGACCCCGGAAGCGGCGCTAACCGCTTGATTTGAGTAGCCCTCCTCTTTGCTGTTAAATACGGCCCGGTGCTCCCGGCCTCAAGTTGCCGAGGCCCGGAAACGACCCCCAGACAGCCTTCCGTAATCCGGAACCGCTACCCGGACGGTCTTTCCGACGCGAGCGTTATCAAGGTGAGTCCATTGAATATGTTGAAGATCGTCCATCTACTGACGGGCGCTGTCGCGCTCCTGTTGTCCTTCGTCCCTAGCCTGCGTACCGATGCCCTGCCCTACCTGCAACAACCCGATGCCCTTTACCTGGCACTACTCGGCCTGCTCAACCTGCTGCTCGCCCCCGTAGTACCGGCCTGGGCCAAGGGCCTGCGCAACCAACTGCAAGGCGTCGTCTCCGCCCTGCTGGTCCTGGCCGTGGTCCTGCAGACCCTGAACCTGCTCGCGCCGCTGTCCACCATCGGCAACCAGCCGGCCATCCTCCTCAGCCTGCTGACCGCCATCGCCGCCGTGCTGCTGCACCTGGCGATCAACCTGCGCAAGGTCACCCAGGCCGCACCGCTGTCCCAGGACATGTCCAACCGCGAGACCGGCACGGTCAAGTGGTTCAACACCTCCAAGGGCTTCGGCTTCATCTCCCGCGACTCGGGCGATGACATCTTCGTGCACTTCCGCGCCATCCGCGGCGAAGGCCACCGCGTCCTGATCGAAGGCCAGCGTGTGGAGTTCTCCGTCATGCAACGCGACAAGGGCCTGCAGGCCGAAGACGTTATCGCCGCACTGCCCGGCCGCCGCTAAGTCGACTGCCAAAGAAAAGCCCGCCAGATGGCGGGCTTTTTCATGCACTCGATTCAATAGTGGGGGGGCGGTACGTCGTCGTCACCGCCGCCACCAAACTGCCCGATCAGCTCCTCCTGGCGCTTGGCCAATGCGGCCAACTGCAGCTGCAAACGCTCCACGACCCGCTGCTGCATGACCAGCACATCGTTGAGCGCCTGGATGGTGTCGTCCTGGAACGCCAAGCGGGTTTCCAGTTCGTTGATGCGCTCCTCCAGGCTCATGGCTGAACCTCAGTGAAACGGAAATCGTCGGTAAGCACCAGGCGCAGCTTGGCCATCACCTCGCCGACCTGCTCCGGCCTATAGGGCTGAGCCGGATGCCGCCCCCACACAGGAGCGGGCCAGGCCACATCTTCACGACGACGCGCAATCACATGCATATGCAGTTGGCTGACCACATTGCCCAGGGTGGCGACGTTCATCTTGTCGGCGCCGAAGCTGTCCTTGAGCACTTCCGCCAGGCGGGTGGTTTCGCTCCACAGGCGCAGCTGGTCATCAGCATCGAGCTGGAACAGCTCACTGACGTCCTCACGACGGGGCACGAGAATGAACCAGGGGTAGTGCACGTCATTCATCAACAGCAGACGGCACAGGGGGAAATCTCCGACCTGCAGGCAATCCTGCTGCAGTCTCTGATCCAGGGCGAACATAACGACCTCTCCTGTTCTTCCGGGTGTAGCCCAAGCTTAATCCCGCCCCGGCGACAGACAAAGCAGCGCGAGACAGGAAACGGCGCGCAGGATACCCAAGGAAAGATCCCGGCGGAACCGTAAGCCCCTCTATATAAAGGAAGCCAGGCTTACCGAAACCCTGCGTCCTGAAAGTGCGCAGCGGTTACCGCAACGCACCAAAATCGCACACGAAGCCAAAGACCGTTACCCCACGCCACACTCGCCCCATCGCAGGGCACGGCCCTAGCGAAGCCCGAGCCATACCGCAACCCCCGAAAAGCATGAGAACACCCGCCATCCCCCATGCTGACAGGCTGCACGGCAGAGCCACCGAGCAATGCCGGCTCGCCCCGAACGAGCCATCCGCCACACTGTCGCAAAATTTCCAGGCAAAGGACCCACTTTGAGCACGGTTGTTGCTTTAGAGGGAACAAGGTCGCAGCAGGCACCTGCAAGTGCCCGCACCCCGCCTTCGAAGTGCCGACAACAGGCTGTCAAACAGCCATCAGAAGCGTGCAATAAATGAAGGACGGAAGTGCAGGCTTAGTTGTGCTAAGTGCCCGCCCAGACCGCATAAAAATACGAAACGAAGGGATTGCAAGGCGAAAACTACGAATATGCGACATGCTCACACTGAATTTGCGACATGGCCGTGAAGAATTCGTAAGGAATAGAGTTGAACTATCGCCAACATAGACGTCGTGCTATAAGTTAGCGCCGACACAAAAAGAAAGAACCGCCTTCAACATATAAGAAAGCGGCGAGAATCTTCAAAAACCAAAGGAGCAATCACAATGCAAGTGATGAAGTGGAGCGTCATCGCCCTGGCTGTGGCCGCGGGCACCACTCAAATGGCAGTAGCCAGCCAACAGTCCGACTCCAAGGGCTTCGTTGAAGACAGCACTCTCAGCGTGCTGGCGCGCAACCTTTACATCAACCGCGACTTCCATCGTGGTGGCGACGCGACCAACTATCGTGCAGTTGACGATAATCCCGCCGGCTACACCTCCGAGTGGGGCCAAGGCTTCATTGGTACGTTCTCCTCCGGTTTCACCCAAGGCACCGTTGGTGTAGGCGTTGACGCCTACGGCCTGCTGGGCATCAAGCTGGACAGCGGCAAAGGCCGTGCCGGCATCCTCGAAATGCCCATGGACAGCGAAGGCCGTTCCCAGGACGAGTTCTCCGAAGCCGGCGCCGCTGTAAAAGTCCGCCTGTCCAACTCCGTACTGAAATACGGCAACCAGTTCGTGGCCCTGCCCGTATTCAGCACCGACGACAGCCGTCTGCTGCCGGAAGCTACTACCGGTACTCTGCTGACCGTCGAAGAGATCGAAGGCCTGACCCTGAGCGGCGGTCGCTTCACTGCACTGAACCAGCAGTGGGAAACCGAGCGCGACAGCGGCGGCATGAAATCGATCAACGTCTACGGTGGCACCTATGCCTTCACCGACTCGCTGAGCGCCTCTCTGTTCGCGTCTGACCTTGAAGACACCTTCAAGAAGAAATACGCCAACGTCAACCTGACCGTACCGCTGGCTGAAGAGCAGTCCCTGGGCTTCGACTTCAACATCTACAAGACCGACTACGACAAGAAAGCCTACGGCCAGAGCCTCGACAACACCATCTGGAGCCTGGCAGCGTCCTACACCCTGGGCGCCCACAAGTTCACCGTCGCTCACCAGCGCAACAACGGTGACAACGGCTACGACTACGGCGCAGACGGCGGCGGCACCATCTACCTGGCCAACTCCATCCAGGTGAAGGACTTCAACGCCGAAGACGAAACCTCCTGGCAGGTTCGTTATGACATCGACATGGCGACCTTTGGCGTCCCCGGCCTGAGCTTCATGGCACGTTACGTCACCAGTGACAACGCCACTCTCCGCGAAGATGACCGCAGTGTCGTTGACAGCGACGCCAGCCGCTGGGAACGCAACCTGGAAGCCAAATACGTTGTTCAAGATGGCGCAGCCAAGGACCTGTCCTTCCGCGTTCGTCATGCAACCGTTCGCAGCGACGTAGCTTTCGGCTCGTCCAACGACGTAGACGATGTACGCCTGATCGTCGAGTACCCGCTGAGCATCCTGTAATACAGGCCCAGCTGTTACTTCGATACAAAAGAGCCCGGCTTATGCCGGGCTCATTCTTTATATATGTGCCTATACATACGGAGTTGATTGTTATTACCAACTAAAAGTTGTCGCCTCAGTCAGATTGGCAATGCATAAGTCCCCGTTACATGCGCCACCAGCTCATCTTCCCCGCCTTGTGAATACAACGACACTTCGCACACCGCCTGCCTTCTGCTCAACCTGAGTATCCGCGCATCGGCGAGCAAATCCACAGCCTGCGGCCGCGCCAGGAAGTTGATGTTGAGGTTGCTGGTCACCGCCATCTCCACCCGCCCCAACCTGCCGAGCACCACTGCGTACATCGCCGCATCAGCCAGCGCCATGATAGTCGGACCGGACAGGGTGCCGCCCGGCCGCACCAATTTGGGCTGGAAGGGGACCCGCGCCAGTGCACCCGCTTCGTCGAGGCGTTCAATGCGCAGGTCGATGTCCTCGGCCATGGGCACGCCCTGGCGGATCAGCGCCTCCACCTGTTTTGCACTCAAACCGCCCATCGCCTCTCCCCTTGCCGATTACCAGGCCGCAACCTGTACGCGCCCCAACGAGCGCCGTACAATGCCGAGCCTATAAAACCCATCGCAACCGACGAAACGGCCAAACATGCGTACCAGTCAGTACCTGCTCTCCACCCTGAAGGAAACCCCCACCGACGCGGTGGTGATCAGTCATCAGCTGCTGCTGCGCGCGGGCATGATCCGCAAGCTGGCTTCCGGTCTCTACACCTGGCTGCCGATGGGCCTGCGTGCACTGCGCAAGGCCGAGGCGATCGTACGTGAGGAAATGAACGCCGCTGGCGCCCTCGAAGTGCTGATGCCGGCCATCCAGCCCGCCGAACTCTGGCAGGAATCCGGCCGCTGGGAACAGTACGGCCCCGAGCTGCTGCGCCTGAAGGACCGCCATGGTCGCGAATTCTGCGTCGGCCCGACTCACGAGGAAGTCATCACCGACCTCGCGCGCAACGAGCTGAACAGCTACCGCCAGCTGCCCATCAACATGTACCAGGTGCAGACCAAGTTCCGTGACGAGATCCGTCCGCGCTTCGGCCTGATGCGTGGTCGCGAATTCATCATGAAGGACGCCTACTCCTTCCACGCCTCCCAGGAATCCCTGCAGGAAACCTACGACGTCATGTACGGCGCCTACTGCAAGGTGTTCACCCGCCTGGGCCTGAACTTCCGCCCCGTGCAGGCCGACAACGGCTCCATCGGTGGCAGCGGCTCCCATGAATTCCACGTGCTCGCCGACTCGGGCGAGGACGACATCGTCTTCAGCGACAGCTCCGACTACGCGGCCAACATCGAGAAGGCCGAAGCCGTACCGCGCGAAACCTCCCGTGGCGCCGCCACCGAGGAGCTGCGCCTGGTGGACACCCCCGACACCAAGACCATCGCTGCCCTGGTCGAGAACTTCGGCCTGGCCATCGAGAAGACCATCAAGACCCTGGTCGTGCATGGCGCCGAGGAAGGCACACTGGTCGCCCTGATAGTACGTGGCGACCACGAACTGAACGAAATCAAGGCCTCCAACCAGGCCCTGGTCGCCAGCCCCCTGGTCTTCGCCAGCGAAGAGGAACTGCGTGCCGCCATCGGCGCCGGCGCAGGCTCCCTGGGCCCGCTGAACCTGCCCATGCCCTGCATCATCGACCGCTCCGTGGCCCTGATGAGCGACTTCGCCATCGGCGCCAACATCGATGACAAGCACTACTTCGGCGTCAACTGGGAACGCGACCTGGCCGTTCCGGAAATCGCCGACCTGCGCAACGTCGTCGCCGGCGACCCGAGCCCCGACGGCAAGGGCACCCTGGTGATCAAGCGTGGCATCGAAGTGGGTCATATCTTCCAGCTCGGCACCAAGTACAGCGAGGCGATGAACCTCAGCGTACTGGGCGAGAACGGCAAGCCCGTCACCCTGATCATGGGCTGCTACGGCATCGGCGTATCCCGCGTGGTCGCTGCTGCCATCGAGCAGAGCTACGACGAGCGCGGCATCCTCTGGCCGGACGCCCTGGCGCCCTTCCAGGTCGCCCTGGTACCGCTCAAGTACGAAACGCCTGCCGTCAAGGAAGCTACCGACAAGCTCTATGCCGAGCTCACTGCCGCTGGCATCGAAGTGCTGCTGGACGACCGTGACAAGAAGACCAGCCCCGGCGTGAAGTTCGCCGACATGGAACTGATCGGCATCCCCCACCGCATCGTGGTGAGCGAGCGCGGCCTGGCCGAAGGCAACCTGGAATACAAGAACCGCCGGGAGACCGACAGCCAGGCTGTCGCTGTCGACGAGGTTCTGCCCTATATCACAGCCCGCGTACGTCGCTGATCGAGAAGAAATGTTCAAGCGTAGTTCCATCCGCCTCACCGGCGCCGCCCTTGGCGGCGCCCTCTTCCTCAGCGGCTGCGCCAACCACCTGCCCCAGCGGGCGGAACACGAGGAGCGCGTCGAGCGCAAGCTGCTCAACCATGAGCTGCAGATCGACGTCGGCGAGCCCCGCGTGCTGGAACTGCCGCAGCGCCGCGTGCGCGTGAACGAGCAGAAGACCTTCGAGGTGACCGAGTTCGAGGTCACCCGCCGCTACGACCGCTACACACCCTACCAGCCCTGGCGCGAACTCTATGAAGTACCACTGGGCGCGGTAGCGGTAGTAGCCGGCGTCGGCGCCAACGTACTCAACGTGGTGCTTCTCGGCAGCCTGCCCGATACCGCTACCAAGGACTGGATCAGCTACGGCTTCGCCGGGCTCAACCCGTTCATGAACGTCGAGTCCAATGGCCGCTCCGAGCAGAACCTGGCCAGCCTCGACGAGCAGCAGCGCGACAAGCGCGTCGAGTACTCCAGCCTGCCCTGGGCCGAGCGCCCGGTACTGGTGGCCGCCGGCAAGCAGAGCAATGAGCTGCTCACCGACCGCCACGGCGTACTGCGCCTGAACCTGCTCGATGGCCCCTTCGCCGAACAGGACACCAGCCGCATCGGCAAGCTCCTGCTCAGCGTCGAAGACCCGCTGGACACCACCCGCGCCGAAGCCACGCTGATGGTCAGCCGCAGCCTGCGCAGCAAGCTGCAGGAAGCCCACGCGCTGATCTTCGAAGACCTGGAAGACGACGAGGTGCCGCAATGGGTGCACCGGGTCAAACGCCTGTCCGAGCTGGGCCTGGAAGAGGAAGCCAGCGAGCTGGAACAGAGCCTGATCGAACTGACCCGCAATGACCCCGAGCTGCAGCAGGAATTCCTCAAGGCGCTGATGAAGGACGCCGGCCGCCTGGCAGCCGATCCTGGCGAAAGCGACTGAGTCACCCCGTGCCCGCGCCCTGGCGAACCCTGCTCCTGAGCGGCCTGCTGGCGCTGGCCCTGCCCGCCTCCGGCAATCTGCGCCAGGCGCCGGAACCCGAGCTGCGGGAACTGCTGCAACACACGGTGGCCGAGGCCGATAGCTTCGGCGACCGTTTCGACGCCGAAGTCTGGCTGCTCGACATGTCCACCCGCCTGAAACGCTACGTGCCCGACCCGGCGCAGCGCCTCGACCTGCTCAGGCTGGTGCACCACGAAGCCAGCAAGGCCGGCCTCAGGCCTGACCTGGTGCTGGCACTGATCCACGCAGAAAGCCGCTTCGATCGCTTCGCCATCTCATCCGTAGGCGCGCAGGGGATGATGCAGGTGATGCCCTTCTGGAAAGCCGAACTGGGCCGCCCTCAGGACAACCTCACCGACAACGCCACCAACCTGCGCTACGGCTGCACCATCCTCAGCTACTACCTGAAGAAGGAACGGGGCGATATCAACCGGGCCCTGGCCCGCTACAACGGCAGCCTCGGCGAGAACTGGTACCCGGCCAAGGTAGTCGGGCTCTGGCAGGACATCTGGTACGTGCGCCCCTGACCTAGCGCCGCACGATGAACCCGGCGATGCCCTGCAAGGGCTGCTCCGTCAGCTCCACCGCGTCGACCTTCGCCCCGCTCGGGCCTTGCTCGAGCCAGGCGGCGAGCTCGCGAACCGCGCCCTCCTCGCCTTCGAACAGCACCTCGACACGGCCATCCGCGAGGTTACGCACCCAACCGTCCAGATCGAGGCGGTCCGCCTCCTCCTGGGTCGACTGGCGGAAATGCACGCCCTGGACCTTGCCACTGACATAACCGTGCAGGCAGATGCGCGCCATGCTTACTTTCCTTCCTTCAGTCTGGTCAGGTGCCCGGAAAGCCCGGCAGCGGTCTGTTCGCCCATCAGGCGCTCACGCACCTGGCCCTGGGGGTCGATGATATAGGTCACCGGCAGCGCTTCGCTGCGTGGCAATTTGTAGCGCTCGGCCGGGTCCTGGGCGAGCACGGTGAAGTCGATGCCCATCTGCTGGGCGGCCTTTTCCAGCTCGGCCCCCTGCAGGCCGTCGAAGTTGACGCCCAGCACGCGCACGCCACCACCCTTGAGCTGCCCGGCCAGGGCGTTGAGCTCGGGAATCTCGGTACGGCAGGGCCCGCACCACTCCGCCCAGTAATTAATCACCAACCACTGGTTTTCGAGGCCGTCAGTCGCTACCTTCTGTCCATGCTGATCGAGGCCGACGTCATCCGAACAACCTCCCAGCAACAGCCCGGCACCCATGAGAATGAGCGCCCCGAAAACAGCCTGGAGTCGTGATCCCATGCAATCGATCCTCGTGTACGCAGGGTTGATATGACGCTGGATGCCCTGTGCCTGGAAGTACCGGACATCCTCGAAGAGGACACCCCTATCCTGGCGGGCCTGAACCAGTTCCTCGCCGAGGCGCGCCTGCAGCCCCAGGATGGCGCGCTGCAGCAGGTGCTCGGGCGATTGTTCCGGCTGAACCGGAGTGCGGTGACCTTACTCGAAAGGCAACGGGCGCTGCAAAGCTTCAGCGAGGAATACCGCCACTACGCCACGGCCTATGAACAGGGCGCGCTGCCGCCGATGCTGTTCCTGCGCCTGTGCAGCGAGCTGGCCGCAGGCTTCAAGCGCCTGCTGTTGCAGATACTCCAGGGCCGCCAGCCTTCCCGGCCACACCTGGCCTGGTGCCTGTACATGGCCCAGCACTTCATCGCGCAGACGCTGATGCGCCACTACCAGCACTACCAGGAGCCGCCCGGCTCGCTCTGGCGCGACAGCCACCTGCTGTTCTGGATCGGCGAGCACCAGGAATGCCTGGACGAGCCGGTTGCCGCGGCCTTCCGTCCCGTGCCAGCCAGCACCCTGCGCGGCCTCTATCAGCAGGTGCTGCTGCTGGCCCTGAGCAACCCCTTCCACCTCACCGAAGGCGAATGCACGCTGCTGTTCGGCGCCCTTGCGCCCCTGGCCGGCCTTGCGCACCTGCTGCCCTGGGATCAGGAAGACGAGAGCGACGGTGCGACGATCGACCTCACCGAGGCGCACCCCTATGTCCCCCAGGACCGCCTCGACAGCATCATCGCCGGCCCCTACCTGCGCCGCCTGGAGCTGGGGCCCCTGCTGATCGCCCTGCATGACCCGGCCCCCCTGCAAAGCAGCGCCGAGCACGAACTGCTCGAACGCGTGCGGCAGAACTGGCTGGGCCGCCAGCAGCGACGCCATCCGCGTACCGAATACGAAGGCTCCTGCAGCATGGTGGTGGGCCTGCCCGCCATCCATGCCCAGTTGCTGGCGCAACGCCCGGCCACCCTGGATGCGCAGATGCTCGACTCCAGCGCCGGAGGCGCGCGGTTGCTGTGCCACGCCGACCAGGGCGCGCAACTGCCGGTAGGCCAACTGACCCTGCTGCTCAACAGCGGCACGCCGACCCTGGCACTGGTGCGCTGGCGCCACACCAACCAGGAAGGCCTGCACCTCGGCCTGCGCTACCTCAAGGGCCTGCCACGACCGGTCTGGCTGCGCCGGGCCCCCAACTCGCAGACCCACCCCGGCGTGCTGCAAAGCACCCCGGCCCCCGGCAATGGCTGGCATCACGGCCTCTGGCTGCCCAAGGATCAGTTCGTCGGGGGCGAACACCTCTGGCTGCAGCTCGCCAGCGTGCACAACCAGGCCATCCTGCCGCTCCCCGAGCCCAACCTCAGCACCGCCATGGTCGCGCGCTATCCGCTGAAAATGGCCTGATCGGCGAAAGTGCGAGACGGGTCACGCCGCTCATCGGCGAAGCGCACAGTTTCATCCGGGCACCCTCCCTATAATTCCCCGCACTAACCGTACGAACGTTCCGCTATCAGCCTGGAAACCCCCTAATGTCCCAGAATCAAGACAAGCTGATCGGCCCCGTGCCGTCCCGCATCGTCGAGGCGGCACGCCCGATCGTGACCCCCTACGAGGGCCGGGTCGCCGAATTCAATATCGCCGCTTGGCTGCAGCTGCCTGGCCTTGCCACCCTGCCGGTATCGCTGCTGGTCAGCTACCGTGATGGCGAGATCCGTCGCGAAGTCGCGGTGGACCACGGCAAGGTCAACGCCCACGGCAAGATCCTGCTCTCGGGTATCGCCCGCATGCCTATCAAGCACAAGATCGAAGACATGCAGGTGCGCCTCAAATCGGCGGTCACCGTGCAAGGTCTGCTGGTGGAAGAACTCTTCGTCCAGGCCGTCGAACAGGCCGGAGCGGACAGCCGCCAGGCGCTCGCCTGATCGGCCACAAGGGCTGAAAACAAAAACCCCGCGCCTGTCGCGGGGTTTTTCGTTTTCGCTCAGGCGCGGGCAGCGCCATTGCTGGGGGTTGGTGGCTCCTGGTCCTCTTCCCGACGGGCTTCGGGTACGGGCGCGGGGGGAACCAGGGATTCGGGCCATTGCGAGAACTGCAGGCCGGTGATCCGGTTCAGGCGCTCAAGCGCCTCCTGCGGATCACGCTCATGGAGATGGACAACTTTGCCCTTGGCCTTACTCATAGAACACTTCTTTCCTTGGCTTATCCCTGCCTAATGGCAGAGTGACAGCAAACTCCCCCTGAGATTGCCAGAAACGTGCCATTTTTCACCCCCCCGCGCTTTCTGGCTCTGGTGCCAGGTGGAGGCAGAAATGACAGCTGGCAATATGCCGCAAACTGCCCTTTTTTGTCACTCCGATGCGGGTCGCAACCAGCCGGCCAGGCTGCCATCGAATAGCGCCTGCTGTTCCTGCTGCAGGGCCTCCAGGGCGGCCTTCAGCGGCGGGTACCAGGCCTCGTCGAGGTGCTCCGGCAGTTGCGCCGGGCGCGGCAACGGCCAGGGACAGTGGCTGAGCAACTGATGCAGGCTGTAGCTGTTCAGGTCGCGGGAAAGCACCCAGGAGCCCCCGCCCACCCGACAAGCCAGGTGCTGGCCTTCGAGCAGTTCCATGAACTCCAGCCACTCGTCCTCCGGCAGCAACCAACCGGCACGCTGCACATCCAGATGCCGTGCCGGCAGGCCGCGGATCTGGCGGTCATGCATCACCCGCAGGATGCCCATCAGGGACAGCAGGCGCGGCATCTGCCGGCGCCGCCAGTGACGCGAACCGGCCAGGTTGCACACCAGTTCGGCACCGAAGAGCACGATCACCCAGGACACATAGACCCACAGCAGGAACAGCGGCACGGTGGCGAAGGCGCCGTAGATCAACTGGTAGCCCGGGAAGAAGCTCACGTAGAGCCCGAACAGCGCCTTGGCGGATTCGAACAGCAGGGCCGTAAAGGCACCACCGATCAGCGCGTGGCGGATCGGCACCCGGGCATTGGGCACCGCCGCGTACAGCAAGGTGAAAGCGGCGACGTTGAACAGCAGCGGCGTAAAGCCCAACAGGATGCGGGTACCGGCAATCTCGTTGAGGCTGGAAAGCAGCGACAGCGAAGTGATGTAGGTGCTCACCGCGAAGCCCGTGCCCAGCAGCAACGGCCCCAGGCTGAGGATCGCCCAGTACAGCAGGAAGCTGGAAACGCCCCGGCGCGGCTGGCGCACCCGCCAGATGGTGTTGAACGCCTTCTCGATGGTCACCAGCATGGTGAAGGCGGTCACCGCCAGCAGCGCCACGCCCACCCAGGTCAGGTGCCGGGCCTGCAGGGTGAAGCCTTGCAGGTACTCCTGCACCGCCTCGCCGCTCGACGGCACGAAGTTATGGAAGATGAAACGCTGGATCTGCTCGCCCATGCCCTGGAAGGCCGGAATCGCCGAGAGCATGGTGAAGGTCACGGTCATGATCGGCACCACCGCGAACAGGCTGGTATAGGTCAACGCGGCTGCGCTGTTCATGCCGTGGTCACTGAGAAAGCGATGCAACAGGAAGCGCCAGAACTCTTCCACGTCTTTGATGCGTTGGCGCATTCCATCTCCTTAGTTGCTGGGTGCCCTGTCCGCTGGCCGACTCGACACGCAAGGTTCAGACCTGCGCCCGGACGCGGTTAGAATAGCCGCCTCCCACAAGGCCTTGCGACCCCCGCCATGACCGAAATGACGCTGTATCACAATCCCCGCTGCTCGAAATCACGCGGTGCCCTGGAACTGCTCGAAGCACGCGGCCTCGTACCGCATGTCGTGCGCTACCTGGAAACCCCGCCCAGCGTCGCCGAAATCGAAACCCTGCTCAGCCGCCTCGGCATCGGCGCGCGCCAACTGCTGCGCACCGGCGAGGACGAATACAAGAGCCTTGGCCTGGACGACGCGGGCCTCGATGACGCCGCGCTGGTCTCCGCCATGAGCGCTCACCCCAAGCTGATCGAGCGCCCGATCCTGGTGGTGGGCGACAAGGCCGTGATCGGCCGCCCGCCGGAGAAGATCCTGGAGATCCTGCCTTGAGCGCGCCCTATATCCTGGTCCTCTACTACAGCCGCCATGGCGCCACCGAGCAGATGGCCCGGCAGATCGCCCGGGGCGTGGAACTGGGTGGCATGGAGGCGCGCCTGCGCACCGTGCCCGCCGTCTCCACCGAATGCGAGGCGGTCGCCAGCGACATTCCCGCCGACGGCCCGCTCTACGCCAGCCTCGACGACCTGAAGAACTGCGCCGGCCTGGCCCTCGGCAGCCCGACCCGCTTCGGCAACATGGCCGCCGCCCTCAAGTACTTCCTCGACGGCACCAGCAGCCTCTGGCTCAGCGGTGAACTGGTGGGCAAACCCGCCGGCGTCTTCACCTCCACCGCCAGCCTGCACGGCGGCCAGGAAAGCACCCTGCTGTCCATGTTGCTGCCGCTGCTGCACCACGGCATGCTGGTCACCGGCCTGCCCTACAGTGAGCCGGCCCTCCTCTCCACCAGCGGGGGCGGCACGCCCTACGGCCCCAGCCACTACGCCGGTGCCGACGGCAAGCGCGCCCTCGACGAACAGGAAACCACCCTTTGCCGCGCCTTGGGCCAACGCCTGGCGACGACTGCGATCCGCCTGGAGAAACCCCGTGGCTAAGCAACCCAAGATCCTCCCCGAGCTGAGCTGGCTCGCCCCGCGCCTGGCCATCAGCCGCGCCCTGAGCCTGTTCGCCTTCTTCGGCCTGGCCCTGCTGCTGGTGGTCTGGACCCTGGTCTACGCCGAACTCAACGGCGCCCGCCCCTGGGTGGTGTTGAGTATCGAGCTGCTGCCGCTGGCGCTGCTGGCGCCGGGCATGGTCCTCGGCAACGCCCGCGCCCACGCCTGGGCCTGCTTCGTGATCAACCTGTACTTCATCCAGGGCGTGCTGGCGGCCACCGACCCGAACCGCGCACTGTTCGGCTGGCTGATGGGCGGGCTCAGCCTGCTGCTGTTCTGCGCCGCGCTGCTCTACACGCGCTGGCGCTTCCAGTACAACCGCAAGCTGGCTGGGGAAAGCTGAAGGGAAATGCGAAACGGCGCGGCCGTGGGCCGCGCCGGGCTCACCAGCCCAGGGTTTCCTTGAGGAAAGGGATGGTGAGCTTGCGCTGGGCCTGCAGGGAGGCCTGATCGAGACGTTCGAGCAATTCGAACAGGGCGCTCATGCTGCGCGACCCGCGGGTGAGGATGAAACGCCCGACCTCGTCGGTCAGGTGCAGGCCACGGCGCGAAGCACGCAGTTGCAGGGCGCGCAGCTTGTCCTCGTCGGACAGCGACTGCAGCTGGAAGATCAGCGCCAGGGTCAGGCGTGATTTCAGATCCGGCAGCTTCACCGGCAACCCGCGCGGCGCGGTATTGGCCGCCAGCAGCAGCTTGCGGCCGGAATCGCGCAGGCGGTTGAACAGGTGGAACAACGCCTCTTCCCAATCCGCGCGACCGACGACCGCGTCGAGGTCGTCGAGGCAGACCAGCTCGCACTGCTCCAGGTTGTCGAGGATCGCCGTCCCGTATTGCGCCAGTTCCGCCAGGGGCAGATAGACCGCCTGTTCGCCACGCTGCTCGAAGCGCAGGCACGCCGCCTGCTGCAAATGGCTACGCCCAACACCCTCCCCGCCCCACAGGTAGATCAGGCTTTCGGTCCAGCCGGCATCGGCCTCGCAGAGGCGCTCGACATAGCCGAGCGCCGCGGCGTTGGCGCCGGGGTAGTAGTTGGCAAAGGTCGCGTCGTCACGCAGGCGAATGCCGAGGGGAAGCTGAATGGGTTTCATGCCGAATCGCTGGGTTCGTCGGAACCGCTGCCGGTCTCTCCGTAAAGTTGGGAAAGTTTATATAAATCATGAGCATGACGCAGCAAAACCATGATCACCGCTGCAACGGGCAGCGCCAGCAGCACGCCGGTGAAGCCGAACAGCTGGCCACCAGCGAGTATGGCGAAGATCACCGCCACCGGATGCAGGCCGATGCGATCGCCCACCAGCAGCGGCGTCAGCAGCATGCCTTCGAGCAGTTGGCCGATGCCGAACACCACCGCGACGCCGATCAGCGGGTACAGCTCGAAGCCGCCGAACTGGAACAGCGCGGCCGCCACGGCAGAGCCGAAACCGACCACGAAGCCCATGTAGGGAACGATGCTGGCCAGCCCGGCGAGCAGGCCGATCAGCAGGCCGAGGTCCAGCCCGATGGCCATGAGCCCGACGGAGTAGATGACGCCCAGTGCCAGCATCACCAGCAGCTGGCCGCGAATGAAGGCCCCCAGCACTTCATGGCACTCGCCCGTCAGCTTCAACACCAGGCCTTCGCGATTGCGTGGCAGCAACCCGCGTAGCTTGGCCATCATCAGGTCCCAGTCACGCAGCAGGTAGAAACCGACCACCGGGATCAGCAGCAGGTTGCCGATCCAGCCCACCAGCGCCAGCCCGGATGCGGTGGCACTGGCCAGTAGCACGCCGACCACATCGGTGGTCTGGCCGAGGTGGCCGCTGATCACTTCCTTGAGCTTGTCGAAACGCCAGAAGCCCTGGGGCAGCCCCAGCTTGGCCTGGACCCAGGGCAGCGCGCTGTTCTGCAGCCAGTCGAGCATCTGCGGCGCCAGTTCATAGAGGCGCACCAACTGGCGACCCAGCATGGGCACGAGGACCAGCAGCAACGCCAGGAGGATCAGGCTGAACAGGGTGAATACCGCCACCACGCCCCAGGTGCGCGACAGGCCCAGGCGCTCCAGCCGGTCCACCAGCGGGTCGCCCAGGTAGGCCAGCAGCATGCCCACCAGGAACGGGGAAAGAATGGGGTGCAGCTGATACAGCAGCCAGCAAAGAAGCAGGACGCCCCCCAGCCAGAGCCAGCGACGCGAATCGGTCATGGGAAATCCTCAGCCTTGAGTTGCGGGAGTGGCCGTCCGGGCCCTCACCATTGGAATCGCAATACCGGGTCACGCGGCTGCACCTGCGGCGCAGGGGCGGCGCCCGGGATGGCCGGAGCCTGGCCGGCATCCACCGGAGCGGCCTCGGCGGGCGACTCCTGCAAGCCGTTCAGCGCCAGCTGGGCACGCAATTGTTCGCTGCTGGCGTTGACCTGGTAGCGCAGCAGATCGCCTTCGACCTGCACCAGGCGGGCGCCGAACGGCTCCAGCGCGCGGGACAGTTCGGCGTAGCGCGCAAGATCAGCGCCCTTCACTTCCAGGATCTGGCTCTGGCCGACACCCGCCGCCACCACGAAACGCGGCGCCAAGCGCTGGCTTACGGCGAGCAGCACGGCATCGGCCAGCGCGCCCTGGTCGGCAGCTTCCAGGGTGCCCTGGTCGCGGTTGTCACCCAGCCACAGGTGCCATTGCGCCTTCCACTTGCCATCGGCTTCGCTGGCCAGCACGGCGAGCAAGGCATCGGCGGAATAACGTTCGGAGGCCGGGCGCAGCGCCTCGGGGTCGGTCGCTACCAGGGCTTCCGGGGTGGCCACCAGTTGCTCGCTGAGGTCGGCCAACGGCAGGCGCAGGGGCAGGCCGCGGTGTTGGGCGGCATCACGCAGCGGCTTGGCGGCTTCCTGGGCATCGCCCACCAGGCTGGCCCCTTCGCTGCTCTGGTTCAGCCACCAGCCGAGGATCGCTGGGCGGTTGGCGCCCCACAGCGGTACGCCGGCCTGACGCAGGGTGCGCTCGGTGGTCACGGGGTCGAAATCCACCAGCAGGGACTGGCCTTCATAGCCGAACTGGCTGATCAATTGCTGCGGGTTCTTGCGCGCCTCGGCCAGGGCCGGGTTATCCAGCGCCTTGGCATCGCCGGCCAGACGGATCACCAGGGTCTCCAGCGCGCGGTTCAGGGCCTGGTCACGGTCCGCCGGCTGCTGCGAAGCCACGGGCTCGCGCACCTGGTAGAGGCCGCTGACCGTTTCGGCGAGGGCCGGCAGGCTGGACAACGGCAGGCAGACCATGAGCAGGCGGGCGATCAGGCGCATTGAAGACTCTCGATATTCTGTTGGGCGGCGGCTGGCCGCGAGTGAAGGGCTATACCTTAAACAGGCCCAACCTCACGGGCAACGGGCCGGGGGCCGGGCGAGCACTTATTTGAACGCTTTTCGCCAACGCCGACCGCTGCCGATGGCTGCTGTTGGCCAAGCCTGATAAAATCGCGCGCCTTCGCAAACCGGCAGCCAGACTTGCCGGTTGATCCTCGAATTTCCCCTATAGGCCTGGATTTATGAGCAAGCAACCCTCCCTGAGCTACAAGGACGCCGGTGTGGACATCGACGCAGGCGAAGCCCTGGTCGAACGCATCAAAGGCGTGGCCAAGCGCACCGCGCGCCCTGAAGTGATGGGCGGCCTGGGTGGCTTCGGCGCCCTCTGCGAAATCCCGGCCGGCTACAAGCAGCCCGTGCTGGTCTCCGGCACCGACGGCGTCGGCACCAAGCTGCGCCTGGCACTGAACCTGAACAAGCACGACAGCATCGGCCAGGACCTGGTCGCCATGTGCGTGAACGACCTGGTGGTCTGCGGCGCCGAGCCGCTGTTCTTCCTCGACTACTACGCCACCGGCAAGCTCAACGTCGACGTGGCCGCCACCGTGGTCACCGGCATCGGTGCCGGTTGCGAACTGGCCGGCTGCTCCCTGGTAGGTGGCGAGACCGCCGAGATGCCCGGCATGTACGAAGGCGAAGACTACGACCTGGCCGGCTTCTGCGTCGGCGTCGTGGAAAAGGCCGAAATCATCGACGGCTCCAAGGTCGCCACCGGTGACACCCTGATCGCCCTGCCCTCCTCCGGCCCGCACTCCAACGGCTACTCGCTGATCCGCAAGATCATCGAAGTCAGCGGCGCCGACATCGAGAGCGTGCAGCTCGACGGCAAGCCCCTGGCCGACCTGCTGATGGCGCCGACCCGCATCTACGTCAAGCCGCTGCTCAAGCTGATCAAGGACACCGGCGCGGTGAAGGCCATGGCCCACATCACCGGCGGTGGCCTCACCGAGAACATCCCGCGCGTGCTGCCCGAAGGCGCCCAGGCAGTGATCGACGTCGCCAGCTGGCAGCGTCCGGCCGTGTTCGACTGGCTGCAGGAAAAAGGCAACGTCGATGAGCACGAGATGCACCGCGTACTCAACTGCGGCGTCGGCATGGTCATCTGCATCGCCCCCGAGCAGGTCGACGTGGCCCTGGAAACCCTGCGCGCCGCTGGCGAGCAACCCTGGGTCATCGGCCAGATCGCCGCTGGCGTCGAAGGCAGCGAACGCGTCGTCCTGAACAACCTGAAAAGCCACTGATGTCCGACCGCTGTGATGTGGTGGTGCTGATCTCCGGTTCCGGCAGCAACCTCCAGGCCCTGATCGACAGCAGCTCCACAGCCGACAGCCCGGCACGCATCCGCGCGGTGATTTCCAACCGCGCCGATGCCTACGGGCTGGAGCGCGCCCGCCAGGCGGGGATCGCCACCCAGGTGCTCGACCACAAGCAGTACGAAGGCCGCGAGGCCTTCGATGCGGCACTGGTCGCAGCCATCGACGCCCATGCACCGCGCCTGGTGCTGCTAGCCGGCTTCATGCGCATCCTGACCCCCGGTTTCGTGCGCCACTACCAAGGGCGCCTGCTCAACATCCACCCGTCCCTGCTGCCTCTCCACAAAGGCTTGCACACCCACCAGCGCGCGCTGGAAGCCGGTGATGCCGAGCATGGCTGCAGCGTGCACTTCGTCACCGAGGAACTCGATGGGGGCCCTCTGGTCGTACAGGCGGTAATCCCGGTAGAGTCTGATGACACACCGGAAAGCCTGGCCAGGCGGGTGCATGTGCAGGAACACCTTATCTACCCGCTGGCCATGCGCTGGTTCGCCGAAGGTCGCCTGAGCCTGGGCGAGCAAGGCGCGCTACTGGATGGCCAAGCGCTGCCCCCCTGCGGGCAGCAACTGCGTAACTAGGAGATTTTGCCGATGCGTCGTGCCCTGTTGTTGCTCCTCGCCCTGTTTACCCTGCCGGTCACCGCGGCCGAGCTGAAACCCTTCGAGGCCAGCTACACCGCCGACTGGAAGACGATGCCCATCAGCGGCACCGCCGGCCGCAGCCTGAAGAAGCTCGACGATGGCCGCTGGCAACTGGATTTCGAGGCCTCCATGCTGGTGGCCAGCCTGACCGAAACGAGCGTATTCCGCCTGGAAAACAACGCCTTCCTGCCCCAGACCTACCGCTTCAGTCGCAGTGGCCTGGGCAAGAGCAAGCAGATCGAGCTGGACTTCGACTGGAGCCAGAAGCAGGTGATCGGCAGCGATCGCGGCGACCAGGTGCGCGTGCCCCTGAACCGTGGCCTGGTGGACAAGTCCACCTACCAGCTGGTGCTCCAGCATGATGTCGCCGCCGGCAAGAAAAGCATGAGCTACCAGGTGATCGACGGCGACGAAGTCGAGACCTATGACTTCCGCGTCCTCGGCGAGGAGAAGGTCGAGACCAAGGCCGGTACGGTCGACGCCATCAAGGTCGAGCGCGTGCGCGACCCCACCCAGAGCAACCGCAAGACCACCCTCTGGTTCGCCAAGGACTGGAGCTACCTGCTGGTGCGTCTGAACCAGGTGGAGAAGGACGGCAAGGAATACCAGATCATGCTCAAGGACGGCACGGTCGACGGCCGCAAGGTCGAAGGCGCCCAGTAAGGCGCCAGCGTTGCCGAGAAGCCGGGCCCATGCCCGGCTTTTTCATGCCCTTACAAAGGTGGGCTGGCAGCGCGCCTCCACGGGTATAGGATGATCGGCATCCTGAGTCGAGACTCCCGCCCCGAGGAGACCGAGATGAGCCACTACCTGCCCCTGTCCTGCGAACTCTATGACTTCATCGAGATCGCCTGCCTGCACCGCTACCAGTTGCTGATCGAGTTGGACGACGGCGCCAGCCTGGAAGCCCGCGCGGTGAACACCGAGACCACGCCGGCGAAGGAGGAGTTCTTCCTCGTCCAGGGCGAAGCCGGCCCCGAGCGCCTGCGCCTGGACCACATCACCGCCATCACCCCACTGACCGAAGGCGCCAGCTTCGGCCGGGTGCTGCTGGGCAACCAGATCTGCTGACCCCCACATGCCCCGGGCTGAAGGCCGGGCTACGGAAAGCGGACTCACTCCCGACACCCCTCCTCACCAAACGCCCATGAAAAAGCCGGGCATCGCCCGGCTCTCTTCATGCTCGCACCGCACTCACCACATCAGGTCGTCCGGCACCTTGTAGGCGGCGTAGGGATCGTCCGCATCGGCTTCTTCGGTGGGGGTGTTGAGCAGCAGGATACGGCGCGGGTCGCGCTCCTGGATACGCAGCGCAGCATCACGGGGAATGATCTCGTAGCCGCCGCCATGCTGGACGATGGCCAGGGAGCCACGGCTCAGCTTGTCGCGGACCATGTCGTTGACAGCGATGCGCTTGACCTTCTTGTCGTCGACGAAGTTGTAGTAGTCCTCGGTGGTCAGCTTGGGCAGGCGCGAGCTGTCGATGAGCTGCTTGATCTGCGCCGAGCGGGCCTTCTGCTCGGCCTTTTCCTGCTGCTGGCGGTTCAGCTCCTGGTCACGGGCGACTTTCTCGGCCTGTGCCTGAAGGGCGGCCTGGCGTTGGCTGTCATCCTTCTCGACCTGGTTCTTCTTCTCCAGGCGCTGTTGCTTCTGCTGTTGCTTGCCGGCCTGCTTGACCTGCTTTTCATTGACCAGCCCGGCTTTCAGCAGTTGGTCACGGAGGGAAAGGCTCATGGGTAATTCAGTCTCTCTGCTTAGCAGCCAAGGGCGGCTTTTTCCTGTTTCTTGGCTTCGCCCCACAGGGCATCCAGTTCGTCCAGGGTGCAATCTTCAATGGGACGACCCGCTTCACGCAATGCCTGTTCGATGAATCGGAAGCGCTGCTCGAATTTACCGTTGGCTCCACGCAAGGCGGTTTCCGGGTCCACCTTGAGATGGCGCGCCAGGTTCACCACCACGAACAGCAGGTCGCCAATCTCATCGGCGATGGCGGCGGGGTCGTTGTCAGCCATCGCCTCCAGCACCTCGTCCAGCTCCTCGCGCACCTTGTCCACCACCGGCAGCGCCTCGGGCCAGTCGAAGCCCACCTGGGCCGCACGCTTCTGCAGCTTGGCCGCGCGACTCAGCGCCGGCAGCACGGCGGGCACGTCGTCCAGCAGGGACAATTGCTCCGGCGCGGCGGCCTTCTCGGCGCGCTCCTCGGCCTTGATCTCCTCCCAGCGCTGCTTGATGGCGGCCTCTTGCAGGCGCGCCATGTCCGGCGCGCCGTACAGATCGCCATCGGGGAACACATGGGGATGGCGGCGCACCAGCTTGCGGGTGATGGCATCGACCACGGTGGCGAACTCGAAACGGCCCTCCTCCCGCGCCAGCTGGCTGTAGTAGACGACCTGGAACAGCAGGTCACCCAGCTCGCCCGGCAACTGCTCGAAGTCGCTGCGCTCGATGGCATCGGCCACCTCGTAGGCTTCCTCGATGGTGTGCGGAACGATGGTCGCGTAGTCCTGCTTCAGGTCCCAGGGGCAGCCGTACTGCGGGTCACGCAGCCGGGCCATCAGGTGCAGCAGGTCGTCGAGTCGGTACATGGCAGGTCCAGTGATTTATGCCCGGCACGACCTGAACGTCACGAGCGAAGGGCTGGCTAGGCGGGAAGGCTTCGGAAAAGCGGAGTTGGCTATTGCCAATGAGCATTTTCCGAAGCCTTCCCAACAACGCCAGACCGAGCGCAGTAGTTCAGGCAGCGCGGTTACGGCGGGCTTCGATGATATTGGGTAGCTGCGAGATCCTGGCCAGCAAGCGCCCCAGCGCATCCAGCCCGGGAATCTCGATGGTCAGCAGCATGGACGCGGTGTTGTCTTCCTTGTTCGAGCGGGTGTTCACCGCCAGCACGTTGATGCGCTCGTTGAGCAGCACCTGGGAGACGTCGCGCAGCAGGCCGGAGCGGTCATAGGCACGGATGACGATGTCCACCGGGTAGGTCTGTACCGGTACCGGACCCCAGCTGACCTGGATCATCCGCTCCGGCTCGCGACCGGCCAGTTGCAGCGCCGACGCGCAATCCTGGCGGTGGATGCTGACACCACGCCCGAGGGTGATGTAGCCGACGATGGGGTCGCCCGGGAGCGGCTGGCAGCAGCCCGCCATCTGGGTCATCAGGTTGCCCACGCCCTGGATCTGGATGTCGCCACGCTTGCCCGGTTTGTACTGGCCGGTCGCGCGGCGGGGAATCAGTTCCAGCTGCTCGCTGGCGCCACGTTCCGGCTCCACCAGCTGCTGCGCGCAGTTGACCACATGGGCCAGGCGCAGGTCGCCGGCACCGAGTGCGGCATGCATGTCTTCGGCGGTGCGCAGGTTGCACTTCTCGGCGAGCTTCTCGAAGTCCACCGGCGGCAGGGCCAGGCGGGCCAGCTCGCGTTCGAGCATGGCCTTGCCGGCAGCGACGTTCTGGTCGCGGGCTTGCAGCTTGAACCAGTGGACGATCTTCGCCCGTGCACGGGAGGTGGTGATGTAGCCGAGGTTGGGGTTGAGCCAGTCACGGCTGGGCGAGCCCTGCTTGCCGGTGATGATCTCCACCTGCTCGCCGGTCTGCAGGCTGTAGTTCAACGGCACGATGCGGCCGTTGATCTTCGCGCCCCGGCAGTTGTGGCCGATCTCGGTGTGCACGCGGTAGGCGAAATCCAGCGGCGTCGCGCCCTTGGGCAGGTCGATGGCGTGGCCATCGGGGGTGAAGACATAGACCCGATCGGGCTCGATATCCACCCGCAGCTGTTCGGCCAGGCCGCCGATATCGCCCAGTTCCTCGTGCCATTCCAGCACCTGGCGCAGCCAGGAGATCTTCTCTTCGTAATGGTTGGAGCTGGGTTTGACGTCGGTGCCCTTGTAGCGCCAGTGGGCGCAGACCCCGAGCTCGGCTTCCTCGTGCATGGCGTGGGTGCGGATCTGCACCTCCAGCACCTTGCCGTCCGGGCCGATCACCGCCGTGTGCAGGGAGCGGTAGCCGTTCTCCTTGGGGTTGGCGATGTAGTCGTCGAATTCCTTGGGAATGTGGCGCCACAGGGTGTGCACGATGCCAAGCGCGGTGTAGCAATCACGCACCTCCGGCACCAGCACGCGCACGGCACGCACGTCGTAGATCTGGCTGAACTGCAGGCCCTTGCGCTGCATCTTCCGCCAGATGGAATAGATGTGCTTGGCACGCCCGCTGATATCGGAGCGGATGCCGGTCGCGGCCAGTTCTTCGCGCAGCTGGTTCATCACGTCGGCGATGTACTGCTCGCGATCCAGACGGCGCTCATGCAGCAGCTTTGCGATCTGCTTGTACTGGTCCGGCTCCAGGTAGCGGAAGGACAGGTCCTCCAGCTCCCATTTGATATGGCCGATGCCCAGGCGATGGGCCAGGGGCGCATAGATATCGAAAACTTCGCGGGCGACGCGGTGGCGCTTCTCGTCGTCGGCGTTCTTCACCTCGCGGATGGCGCAGGTCCGCTCGGCCAGCTTGATCAGGGCGACGCGCACGTCGTCGACCATGGCCACCAGCATCTTGCGCAGGTTCTCCACCTGAGCCTGGGTGCCCAGCACCAGCGACTGGCGCGGGCTGAGGCTGGCGCTGATGGCGGCCATGCGCAGCACGCCCTCGATCAGCTTGGCCACCACCGGGCCGAAGCGCTGGTTGACCTCGGGGAGCGGGATCTTGCCCTCGCGCACGCCACGGTAGATGACCGCAGCCACCAGGGATTCCTGGTCCAGCTTGAGATCGGCAAGGATCTCGGCGATCTCCAGGCCGGTCTGGAAACTCGAGGTGCCTTCGGCCCAGAGGTTCTGTGCGGCATTGGCCTGCTGCTCGGAGTCCCGGGCGAATTCGCAGGCCTTTTTCAGCACCTCGCGGTCCAGCACCGGATCGAGACTGAGGACATGATCCAGCCACGCCTCGAGGTTGATACTGCCGTCGGTATTGACCGGCTGTTGCGCTCTGACCTGTACCATCTTGCCTTACCTTCCCTACGACGTACGCCCGTCACGCCGAATGTTCGCCAGCCTCTCTGGGCCAGTCGGATTACGCGAGCATCCTAGCCCGCCTCGAATAACGCCATGGCCTCGACATGGGCCGTCTGCGGAAACATGTCGAGGATGCCGGCTCTCCTGAGCCGATAACCCTGTCGGACCAGCTCGGCACTGTCACGTGCCAGCGTCGCCGGGTTGCAAGACACATACACCACGCGTTTCGCGCCGAGCTCGCCAAGGTGGCGGGCGATCTCGAACGCGCCGTCGCGCGGCGGGTCCAGCAGTACCGCATCGAAGCCCTGGGCAGCCCAACGGGCCTCGGCCAGCGGCTTCGACAAGTCGGCCTGGAAAAAGTGCGCATTCTCCAAACCATTGGTTACAGCATTGCCGCGGGCGCGTTGGACCATGACGTCCACACCTTCCACCGCCACCACCTCGCGCGCCTGGTGCGCCAGTGGCAGGGCGAAATTGCCGAGCCCGCAGAACAGGTCCAGCACCCGCTCGGAGGCTTGCGGTGCCAACCAGTCTAGCGCCTGGGCGACCATCGCTTCGTTGACCGCGGCATTGACCTGGACGAAATCCCCCGGTCGGTATTCCAGGTCCAGGCCCCACTGTTCCAAACGGTAACCCAGGCGTGCGGCGGCGTCGTCCGGCTGCGGTTCGCCCGCACCGTGGAGCCACAGCTGGGCCTGGTGTTCGGCGCAGAAATGACGCAGGCGCTGCAGGTCCGCCTCACCCAGGGGCTGGGTATGGCGCAGCAGCAGCGACGAGGCATTGCCGTGAAAGAGCTCGACATGACCGAGGGCTTGCGGCCTTTCCAGGCTGCGCAGCAGTTGCGGTAACGCACGGACGATGGACTGCAAGGGCTGTACCAGCACGGCGCAATCGTCGATGCCGACGATCGACTGGCTGGCTGCGGCGCGGAAGCCCACATCCAGGCGCGCGGCCTTGGCGTCCCAGCGCACGGCGATGCGCGCGCGGCGGCGATAACCGAGCTCGGGTCCGACCAATGGCGCAGCCCAGGCTTCGGGCTCGAGTCCGGCGAAGCGCGCCAGCTGTTCGGCCAGCGTGCGCTGTTTCAGAGCAAGCTGTTCGGCATGGGGCAGGTGCTGCAGGGTGCAACCACCGCACTGGCCGGCATGGGCGCAAGGCTCGATGCGGCGCAGCGGGCTGGCGACCAGCACCTTCTCCGCACGGGCTTCGACTATCTGGGCGCGGGCACCGAGCACACGGCTCTCCACCTCTTCGCCCGGCAGCGCGCCGGAAACGAACCAGGTACGTCCGTCGACAAAGGCAATGCCACGGCCATCGTTGGCCAGACGCTCGATGACCAGGCGCTGCTTCTTGCCGGTTGGCACCTGCTGCGCCGGGCGCGAGCCGCCACTGGGCTGGAACCGCAGGCCGCCACTACGCTTGGCCATCTTTCACACTCTTGGGCAGGAACCAGGGGCGCTGCAGCAAAACCGACGGCGCATAACGGGAAACGGCCGGAGCGGCGCCCAGGGCGATGCCCCGGCCACTGCCGCTCACGGGGTGCAGGTGAATACGATAGGCACGCAGCGAATAACGGCCTGCGCAACCATCGGGACGGGGAATGACGAGTTTCACGGGATCGGGTCGTACACGCCGGTGGACAGGTAGCGGTCGCCGCGATCGCAGATGATCGCCACCATCACCGCGTTCTCCACCTCGCGGGAGAGGCGCAGCATGGCCGCCACCGAACCGCCGGAAGAAACGCCACAGAAGATGCCTTCCTCGCGGGCCAGGCGGCGCATGGTCTGCTCCGCTTCGACCTGGGCCATGTCGACGACGCGGTCGACACGATCGGCCTGGTAGATCTTCGGCAGGTATTCCTCGGGCCAGCGGCGGATGCCGGGAATGGCCGAGCCTTCCTGGGGCTGCAGGCCGACGATCTGGATCTCGGGGTTCTGCTCCTTGAGGTAGCGCGAAGTGCCCATGATGGTGCCAGTGGTACCCATGGAGCTGATGAAATGGGTGATGCTGCCCTGGGTCTGGCGCCAGATCTCGGGGCCGGTGCCCACGTAATGGGCCTCGGGGTTGTCGCCGTTGGCGAACTGGTCCAGCACCTTGCCGCGGCCTTCGGCCTGCATGCGCTCGGCCAGGTCGCGGGCGCCTTCCATGCCCTCGTCCTTGCTGACGATGATCAGCTCGGCGCCGTAGGCGGTCATGGCCGCCTTGCGCTCGGCGCTCATGTTGTCCGGCATGATCAGGACCATCTTGTAGCCCTTGATCGCCGCCGCCATGGCCAGCGCGATACCGGTGTTGCCCGAGGTCGCCTCGATCAGGGTGTCGCCGGGCTGGATGGCGCCGCGCAGTTCGGCGCGGGTGATCATCGACAGGGCCGGGCGGTCCTTCACGGAGCCCGCGGGGTTGTTGCCTTCGAGCTTGACCAGGAGGGTGTTGCTGGTGTCTCCGCCCAGGCGCTGCAGGCGCACCAGCGGAGTGTTGCCGATGCAGTCGGCGATGGTTGGGTACTGCAGGGTCATGGCGAGGTTCGCAATCCAGACGCAGGGGGTGCACATGATACCGGCAAACCGGCGGAGGCCATATCGCAGGAACGTATCGCGTTATGCCATGAGGCTATAAGCATGGAACCCGTGGCTATGGCCGATGCATCGTTTGCCCTCTTCTATCTTGCCCTCTTCTATATAGGAGGGCGCTAAACGACGAAGCCCCGGCAGCGGGTGCGGCCGGGGCTTCGTTGGCTGAAGGTGCGGCCAGGGCCGCACCGGTCAGAAGTGGAAGTTGGTGCTCAGCAGCGCCGTCCGACCCGCCGCCTGGTTGGCGAAGTGGGTGGAGTAGGCCTTGTCGTAGTAGGTCTCGTCGGTGAGGTTCTGCACGTTCAGCTGCAGGTCGACGTTCTTGGTCAGCTCGTAGGCGACCATCGCGTCGTAGCGCCAGTAGGACGGGGCGTACACGGAGTTGTTGTTGTCGCCGAACACGTCGTCCACGTAGAAGGCACCACCGCCGACGGTCAGCTGCGGCAGGACCTGGTAGGTGGTCCACAGGCTGAAGCTGTTCTTCGGCGTGTTGGGCATCTCGTTGCCCTTGGCCGCGTTGGTGATGCTGGTGACCACACCGGTACGGTTGCCCACCGCGCCCGGATCGACCAGCTCGCTGTCCAGGTAGCTGTAGCCGGCGAACACCTGCCACTTATCGGTGATCTTGCCGCTGGCGCTCAGCTCGAAACCGTCGACACGGGTCTTGCCGGCGTTCTCGTAGGTGTAGTTGCTCACCAGGATGCGGGTGTTCTCCTTCTCCGTGCGGAAGATCGCAGCGGTCAGCGACAGGCGCTCATCCAGCAGGTCCCACTTGGTGCCCAGCTCGTAGTTGACGGTCTCTTCCGGCTCCAGGTCGCTGACGATGCTGGTCGGAGTGCCCACGGACGTCGGCAGGCCGTTGCCCTCGGTGCCCTCGCCGAGCATGGCGCCCGGCGGGGTCGCGGAGGTGGCGTAGGAGGCGTAGATGCTGCCGTTGCTGGCCGGCTTCCACACCAGGCCCACCTGGTAGTTGACGAACTCGGACTTGTCGGAAGCCTTGAAGGTGGTGGCGCCGGTGGCGGACTTGGTCTTGGAGTCGGTCTCGAAGCTGTCGTAGCGCAGGCCCAGGTTGAGGATCCATTGCGGGTCCAGCTCGATGCTGTCGAAGGCGTAGATCGCGCGGGTATCACCCGTTGTGACGGTTCCCGAATAGTCGCGCGCCACGCTTCCGGCCCAGGGGTCATCCGGATTGGGGTTGCCCAGGGAGGTGCAGTTGTAACCGGTGCTCGCGCCAGTGGTCGGGCAGTTGAGGTTACCGGTGCCTACCGAGTTGGCCACTGTGTAGGTGGAACGATCGGACTCCTCGCGGGACAGTTCGATGCCCGTGGAGAAGCTGTTCTTGAAGCCCGCCAGTTGGAAGTCACCGAACAGGTCGGTCTGGTTCGTGGTGGTGGCGGTGTTGCCCACACGGGTGTTGGCGCGACGCCACACGTTGCCCTGGCGCACGTTGCCTTTGCTGTCGTCCGGCTGGGTCAGGATGTAGTCCTGCATGCTGTTGCCGTGGCGCAGGGTGTTCTTGATGGTCAGCGAGTCGGTCAGGTCGTGCTCGATGGCGATGGTGGCGATGTCCGCGCGGGTCTTGCGGAAGTCGCGGTTGGTCAGGCCATAGAAGTTGCTGCTGTCGCCGCCGTCGACGGGCTTGTCCGGGCTGGCGGCGGTGTGGGTAGTGCCCACCGAGTAGCCGTAGGGGATGCCCGAGTCCGGCAGGTCGTTGCTTTCCATGTGGTAGAAATCGAGGTTCAGCCGGGTGTCGGTACCCAGGCCGAAGGCCAGCGAGGGCGCGACGCCCCAGCGGTCGTAGTTGACCTTGTCGCGGCCGGCGACGTTGCTCTCGTGGCTCATCAGGTTGAGGCGGAGCGCAGCAGTGTCGAGGAACTGCTGGTTGATGTCGGCGGTGTAGCGCTGGGTCTGGTCGGAGCCCCAGGTGAAGCCGCCGTCGATGGAGTCGCCCAGGTGCGCCTTCTTGGTCACCAGGTTGAGGCTGCCGCCGGCCGAGCCGCGACCGCCGAAGGAGGAGTTGGGGCCCTTGCTCACTTCCACCGATTCGATGGCGAAGATCTCGCGGGTCTGCGCGCCGGTGTCACGCACGCCGTCCAGGTAAGTGTCGGACTGGGCATCGAAGCCACGGATGAAGGGGCGGTCGCCCTGGGGGTTGCCGCCCTCGCCTGCACCCATGGTGATGCCGGGCACGGTGCGCAGGGCATCCTGCAGGGAAAGCGCGCCGGTGTCCTTGATCACCTGCTGCGGAATCACGGTGACCGAGCGCGGGGTATCCACCAGCGGCGCGGTGTATTTCTGCGAGGCGGAACGCTGGACCTGGTAATCCTCGTTCTCGATCTGCTCGCCCACCACCGATGTGGCATCGAGGGAAATCACGCCATCCTTTTCGCCGTCCTTCTTCTCCGGCTGTGCGGCATGGACGACCGGCGCCATGGAAGCGGCCGACAGGGCGACGCCGATGGCAGAAGCCAGCAGGCGCTGGGCAGAAACAGTGGACTCGAGCAGCTGACGCGACATCGTTTTCCCTCCCCAGGGATTTCAGAGGTCGCGGAATCTATTTCAAAATATTTACAGTAGCAATTGCCAAAAATTCTCATTTGCGTCTTTTTTACAATATTTACACTTGTCATGACGGGTCGTCGGAAGCCCTCGCGAATCCGCTTGAAAGTATCAAATGAAAATCACTACTATCCGCGCCATTTTCCCATCCGGAGGCCGATGACCATGCTCCTGCGCATACCCGGTGTATTCACCCCCGACGAGGCCGCCCGCATCCGCGAGGCGCTGGAACAGGCCGACTGGATGGACGGCCGCATAACCGCCGGGTACCAGTCGGCGAAGGCCAAGCTCAACGAGCAACTGGTGGAAGGACACCCCCTGGCCAAGGAAATCAGCGTCGCGATGCTGCAGCGCCTGTGGAGCCACCCCCTCTTCGTTTCCGCCGTGCTGCCGCTGAAAGTCTACCCGCCGCTGTTCAACCGCTACTCGGGTGGCGGCACCTTCGACTACCACATCGACAACGCCATCCGCCGCATCCAGGGCAGCCCGGAGCAGGTGCGCACCGACGTCTCCGCGACACTGTTCTTCAGCGAGCCGGACAGCTACGACGGCGGCGAGCTGGTGATCCAGGACACCTACGGCACCCAGCGGGTGAAGTTCGCCGCCGGCGACCTGGTCATCTACCCGTCCCACAGCCTGCACAAGGTCGAGCCGGTGACCCGTGGTGCGCGCATCGCCTCGTTCTTCTGGACCCAAAGCATGGTCCGCGACGACGGCCAGCGCACCCTGCTCTACGAGATGGACCAGGCCATCCAGAGCCTGACCCGCGACGTGCCCGAACACCCCGCGCTGGTCCAGCTCACCGGCAACTACCACAACCTGCTGCGCCGCTGGGCGGAGCTCTGAAATGAACTTCACGCTGAAGCGCACCGAAACCCTCAGCGGCGATGAGCTGCGCGAGCGCTTGGCGAGCGACCCGCGACAGGCCGCGCGAATCATCCTCAGTGCCGCTCGTGATGGGCTGACCGACGCCCAGACGCTGCTCGGCCAGATCCTCCTGGACGGCCAAGGCATCGAGAAGGACCCGGCCCTGGCCCGCACCTGGTTCCACATTGCGGCCCAAAGCGGCGACGTCATGGCCCGCAACATGCTCGGCCGCTGCCTGGAACACGGCTGGGGCGGTGATATCGATCTTCCGGAAGCCGCTCGCCACTACCGGCTGGCCCTGGCCGAGGGGCTCGACTGGGCCATGTACAACTACGCGGGTCTGCTGGCGACCGGGCGCGGGGTGCCCAAGGACCAGGAACAGGCCTTCGCCTGGTACCTCAAGGCCGCCGAGGCGGGGCACGCCAAGTCGATGAACCTGGTGGGGCGCTATCACGAAGAGGGCATCGCCGTGGCACGCGATGCAGAGGTCGCGCTGGAGTGGTATCGCCGCTCGGCACAGGGCGGCGACTTCCGCGGCCAGTTCAGCTATGCCGCCGTACTCGCGGCCCAGGGGCGGATCGACGAGGCACTGGGCTGGCTGCAACGCTCGCTGGCCACCGGCAACCTCAACTTCCTGCGCGCCACCCGCGCCAGCCTGGGCCAGGCCAGCGACCCGCGCATACGGGTTCTGGCCGGTGACTTCCACCAGCGCGCGAGCGAGCTCGGTGACGACAGCGACCGCCAGGCCCAGGAGCAATTCCTAGCCCAACCCGGCGGCGGCATGTAACGGAAGGGAAATATTTGCTAACAGCGCACCCGTAAAGCAAATGTAAAACGATTTCGTTTGATAAATATTCTCAACTAGCTTGGCAGCTCATCTTTTCAGGGAGAAAACTCCGATGACTGCCAAGAAGCCTCTGGGCCTCCACCTGCCCCAGGCCACCCTCTCCAGCTCTGCCGTGGGCCTGGCCTTCGCCTCCTTCGCCGGCATGGGATTCGCCGCAGAGGCGAAGAAGGACGAAGACAGCACCGCCGCCCCCAGCACCCTCGAACTGGACGCCACTAACATCCGCTCCCACGCGAGTGATGGCTACAAGGTCGACCAGGCGTCCTCGCCAAAATTCACCGCTCCGCTGCGCGATACGCCGAAGTCGGTCACGGTGATCACCGAGGAACTGATCAAGGAACGCGGCGCCAGCTCGCTGAAGGACGTACTGCGCACTACCCCGGGCATCACCCTGGGTGCGGGCGAAGGCGGCACGCCGGTCGGCGACCGCCCCTTCATCCGTGGCTACGAAGCCAGCACCGACATCATGATCGACGGCGTTCGAGACGTCGGTCGCAACGCCCACGAAGCCTTCAACCTGGAGCGCGTGGAGATCATCAAGGGCCCGGGCTCCGCCTACACCGGCCGCGGGGCCACCGGTGGCAGCATCAACCTGGTGAGCAAAACGGCGCAGATGGACGACTTCGTCGCCGGCAGCCTGACCCTGGGCACCGACCAGCTCTGGCGCACCACGCTGGACGTCAACCAGTACCTGCCCGAACAGAACATGGCATTCCGCCTCAACGCCATGAAGCACGAAGCCGATACCCCCGGCCGCGACGACGTCGACGTCAAGCGCTGGGGCCTGGCACCGACCGTGACCTTCGGCCTGAATACCCCGACCCGCGCCACCTTCAGCTACTACCACATGGAAACCGACGACATGTCGGACCTCGGCCACCCGATCTCCAACATCACCGGCAAGCCGGTGAAGGTCGATCGGGACAACTTCTACGGCCTGGTCGATCGCGACTTCAGCAAGACCTCCGCGGATATCGCGAGCATCGTCCTCGAGCACGACTTCAGCGAAACGCTCTCGGTGCGCAACACCACCCGCGGCGGCCGCACCCTGCTCGACTACGTAATGACCCGCCCCAACTTCGGCAGCACCAACACACCGGCCCAACTGACAGCCGCCATCAACCGCGAGCTCAATGGCCAGGTGGTGCGCGACGGTCGCTCACGCAACAGCGTGACCCAGACCCTGGTCAACCAGACCGACCTGTTCGGTGAGTTCTTTACCGGCTCGCTGCAGCACAACTACTCGGCCGGCGTGGAATTCAGCCGCGAAACCATCGACCAGAAAGAGCGCTACATCACCCCGGCCGGCAGCAATGCCAACCTGCAGGACCCGAACCCTCACGACCCCTTCCCTGCCGTCACCCGTGGCAGCGGCGCCACCAGCGAGACCAAGCAGACCGTACGGGCCGCCTATGTGTTCGACACCCTGAAGCTGCACGAGCAGTGGGACCTGAACCTGGGCCTGCGCTACGACGACTATTACGTAACGAACGGCAGCGCCTCCAACTCCAGCGAGATGCTGAACTACCAGCTCGGCGTCGTCTTCAAGCCCCTCCCCAACGGCAGCATCTACCTGTCCTACGCCACCTCCTCCAACCCGGCAGGCGAAACCGTCGGCCAGGCCGGGGGCGCCGATGGCGCGGCTAGCGGCGCGGCGGTGAACAACCTCGACCCGGAGAAGAATCGCAGCCTGGAACTGGGCACCAAGTGGGACCTGCTCGATGAGCGGCTGTCGCTGACCGCCGCGATGTTCCGCACCGAGAAGACCAATGGCCGTTCCCAGGACCCGACCACGGGTGACGTCACCCTCTCCGGCGACAGCCGTGTGGATGGCTTCGAACTGGGCGCCACCGGGCACCTCACCGAGGCCTGGCAGGTCTGGGCGGGCTACACCTATCTCGACCCGGAGACCCACAAGTACCGCAGCGGCAATACCGATTTCTCGGGCAACCAGATGAAGTTCATCGCACCGGAAAGCTTCAGCCTCTGGAGCACCTATGCGATCACTGAAAAGTGGACGGTCGGCGGCGGTGCCAACTACATGGACGAGCGCTACCTGGACGACGCCAACACGCGCAAGCTCGAGTCCTATTGGCGCTACGACGCCATGCTCGGCTACAAGGTGAACAAGAACCTGGACCTGCAGCTGAACGTGCTGAACCTGGCGGACGAGACCATCTACGACGCCTCACACGTCGGTATCTTCGCCAACGTAGCACCCGGGCGCTCGGCCGAGTTGACGGCCAACTTCAGGTTCTGAACCTGGTCCCGGGCGGTGTCAGATGCCGCCCGGCCATGCCTGCAGTTGCATGTGCAACCCCAACCCCGGGACCAAGTTGCGCGCCCACAGCCGCCCGCCCTGAAGATCGATGGCACTGCGGGCGATGCTCAGCCCCAGGCCGAAACCGCCATCGCCGGGCCGCGCCTCATCGAGCCGGGCGAAGGGCTCGAAGATCAGTTCCAGGTGTTCTTCCGCCACCCCCGGCCCCTGGTCGCAGAGGCACAGCAGCCAGTGCTCGCCTTCTTGTCGGCCAGACAGCGTGACCAGCCCGCCCACAGGTGAATAGCGGATGGCATTGCGCAGCATGTTCTCCATGGCCTGGGCCAGGCTGTTGAGGTTGGCCTTGACCACGCACCGCTCGTCCAGCTCGAAACGCAACTGCTCCCTGGGCCAGCCGGTTTCGAAGCAGGCATCTTCCGTCAGCACGTCCCAGAGCGGCCGCAACGGCACCGCTTCCTGGGGGAAGTGCGGTCGCTCGGAATCCATCCAGGCCAGCTCCAGGGTGTTTTCCACCAGTTGCTGCATCACGCCGATCTCGCGCTCCAGGCGCTGGCGCAGCGTCGGCAGATCATCCTCGCGCTCGCTGGCTGCTCGCAGGCGGCTGAGCGGCGTCCGCAGTTCGTGGGACAGGTCGCTGAGCAAGCGGCGCTGATAGACCACGGTGCCTTGCACACGATCGGCCATGTGATCGAAGGCACGGCCCAGCTCACCGAGCTCGTCTCGCCGCGAAATGAAGGGCTCGCCGAGGCGCGCGCCCAGGTCATCCGCCTTCAGGGAATTGGCCTGCTCACGCAGGCGCGTCAGCGGTGCGATGAACAACCGGTAGAGCAGCATGCCCAGCAGCAGGGCCAGCAGCCCGGGCACCACTTTCTGGGCGATGAAGAACAGCAGCGGCCGAGGGCCCCAGGGGCTGAAGCGTTGCGGCAGGAGCATGACCAGTTGCCCGCTCTGATCCTCGAAGGGGATGCTCAGGGTCCGGGGTTCCGGGGTCTGCCGCCCCATCGGCCACTCCAGTTGGCGCATGAAGCTCAGTCGGCGGCGCTGCTCCTCGCTGACCGGGCGGCTGCCCAAGGGGAACAGGTGCCGGTCGAGCACCAGCGCCCAACTGCCCTCGCGGCGCTCCAGGTCGGCCTGGAAGGCATCGACGCCGGCCTGGCCGCTCTCACGCCAGGCCTGTTCGGCCTCGCGGGCATAGCCACGCAGGGTCGTGCGCGCCTCCTCGGAGAGGTAGGAGGTGTGTTCACCGATGAGCTGGCCGAAGGAAAGCGTCAGCGCAATCATCACCAGGCAGAAGCCGATGAGGATGATCGCCAGCTTCCAGAACAGCGAATGGCGACCGGGCATCAGCCTTTCTCGCTGGTCAGCACGTAACCCTTGCCCCAGACAGTCTCGAGCCGCCACTCGGTATAGTCGAGCCGCGCCAGTTTTCGGCGGATATGGCTGACGTGCATGTCCAGGCTGCGGTCATGCTGCGAATAGGCCCGGTGCAACACGTGCTGGTAGAGGAACGCCTTACTCTGTGCCTCCTCCATGTGCCGCGAGAAGGTCACCAGCAGGCGGTATTCGGTGGGGGTGAGTTCGGCCCAGCGCCCGCGATAGCTGATATCCGAGCGGCCTTCGTCGAACTTCAGCTCCAGCTCTTCACTGGGCTGTTCAGGTTCGCGGCGCTCATAGGCCACGCGGCGCAGCACCGCATCCACACGCACCTGCATCTCCACCATGCTGAAGGGCTTGGGCAGGTAGTCGTCCGCACCCTGGCTGAAACCGGCGATGCGGTCCTGCTCGGCACCCAGCGCCGACATCAGGATCACCGGCACGCCACGGCGGCGGCGCAGCTCGGCGAGCACCTCCAGGCCGTTACGGCCGGGCAGCAGGATGTCCATGAGGATCAGGTCGAAATCCTCGGCGCAGGCCAGGCCCAATCCCTCGTCGCCGTTCTGCCGCAGGGTCACGTCGAAGCCGCGGCGGCCCAGGTGGTCACAGAGGTGAGCAGCCAGTACGGGATCGTCCTCGATGGCGAGGATGCGGGCGCTCTGAGGGGTACTGCCGTTCATGGGAACCACCAGCAAATGCGAATAATTCGTTAATAGAATCGCATTTTGACAAATTGCAAACGGGATTCCCACATATAAGCGGGAGGATTCCGACCGGCCGAGTCGCTACACTCCCGGCATTCACCTTCGCAAGGAATGAGCGTGTACAAGGATCTAGGCATCAAGGGCCGCGTTCTGCTGCTCACCCTCCTGCCCACCAGCCTGCTGGCCATGGTGCTGGGTGGCTACTTCATCTGGGCGCAGCTTTCCGACATGCAGGCGCAATTGCTGCAACGCGGGCAGATGATCGCCGAGCAGCTCGCACCGCTGGCCGCCCCCGCCCTGGTGCGGGGCGATGCGGTGCTGCTGGAGCGTATCGCCGACCACGCGCTGGACCAGCCCGATGTACGCGCGGTGAGCTTCCTCAGCCTGGAGCGCGCGCGCCTGGCCCACGCCGGGCCGAGCATGCTCAACAGCAGCCCGGACAACGACGGCAGCCACCTCAGCCTGACCAGCAACACCGACGCCACACGCTTCATGCAACCGGTGTTCGAGCGCCACCGGGTGCTTTCCGGCGACACCGCGAAACTCGGCAACGACCAGTTGCTGGGCTGGGTGGAACTGGAGATGTCCCACCACGGCACCCTGCTCAAGGGCTATCGCAGCCTGTTCGCCAGCCTGCTGCTGATCACTGCTGGCCTGGCCGTCACGGCCCTGCTCGCCCTGCGCATGAGCCACCAGATCAACGAACCGCTGCGGCGTATCAAGCAAGGCGTGGCGCTGCTCAAGGAAGGTCGCCTGGAAACCCGCCTGCCGCAACTGGGCAACCACGAGATGGACGAGCTGGCCGGCGGCATCAACCGCATGGCCGAGGCCCTGCAAAGCGCCCAGGAAGAACTGCAGCACAACATCGACCAGGCCACCGAAGACGTCCGCCAGAACCTGGAAACCATCGAGATCCAGAACATCGAGCTGGACCTGGCGCGCAAGGAAGCCCTGGAGGCGAGCCGGATCAAGTCCGAGTTCCTCGCCAACATGAGCCACGAGATCCGCACCCCGCTCAACGGCATCCTCGGCTTCACCAACCTGCTGCAGAAGAGCGAGCTGTCGCCGCGCCAGCAGGACTACCTGTCGACCATCGAGAAATCCGCCGACAACCTGCTGGGCATCATCAACGAGATCCTCGACTTCTCGAAGATCGAGGCCGGCAAGCTGGTGCTGGAGAACATCCCCTTCAACCTGCGCGACCTGATCCAGGACACCCTGACCATCCTCGCACCCGCCGCCCATGAGAAGCGCCTGGAGCTGGTCAGCCTGGTCTACCGCGACACCCCGCTGCAGCTGGTGGGCGACCCGCTGCGCCTCAAGCAGGTGCTGACCAACCTGGTGAGCAACGCCATCAAGTTCACCCGTGAAGGCACCATCGCCGTGCGCGCCATGCTCGAGGACGACAGCGACGCCGACCTGGTGCAGCTGCGCATCAGCGTGCAGGACACCGGCATCGGCCTCTCCGACGAAGACCTGCGCGCGCTGTTCCAGGCCTTCAGCCAGGCCGACAACTCGCTGTCACGCCAGGCCGGCGGCACCGGGCTGGGGCTGGTCATCTCCAAGCGCCTGATCGAACAGATGGGCGGCGAGATCGGCGTCGCCAGCACCCCGGGCGAAGGCTCGGAGTTCTGGATCAGCGTCAGCCTGCCCAAGGCCCGCGATGACGCCGACGACCTGCCCAAGGCCCTGCTGGCCGGGCGTTTCGCCGCGGTGTTCGAGCCCCAGGACCTGGCCCGCCAGGCCCTGCACCACCAACTGGAGGATTGCGGCCTGGAGGTGCAGGACCATCCCAGCCTGGATGCCCTGCTGGAGGCGGTGGAAACCCAGCGCAACGGCCCCCGTGCCGTGGCCTTCGCCGTCATGGGCGTCACCGCCCGCGAGCTGCCGCCCGACCGCCTCAGCCAGTACATCTGGGACCTGGAGCAACTGGGCTGCAAGAGCCTGGTGCTCTGCCCCACCACCGAACAGGCGCTCTACCACCAGGTACTGCCCGACTCGCACAACCAGTTGCAGGCCAAACCGGCCTGCACCCGCAAGCTGCACCGCGCCCTCACCGGCCTGGTCAGCCCGCGCCAGCAACCCCGCCTGGAAGCGCCGCAGCCGCAGAACACCCGCGCCCCTAAGATCCTCTGCGTGGACGACAACCCGGCCAACCTGCTGCTGGTGGAAACCCTGCTCGGCGACATGGGCGCACTGGTGACGGCGGTGGACAGCGGCTACGCCGCGGTCGAGGCCACGCAACAGCACAACTTCGACCTGATCCTCATGGACGTGCAGATGCCCGGCATGGACGGGCGCCAGGCCACCGAGGAAATCCGCCGCCTGGAGGCCGGCAAGGACCTCAGCCCGGTGCCTATCGTCGCCCTCACCGCCCACGCCCTGGCCAACGAGAAGCGCGCCCTGCTGCAAGGCGGCATGGACGACTACCTGACCAAGCCCATCGGCGAGCGCCAGCTGGCCCAGGTGGTGCTCAAGTGGACCGGCCTGAGTCTGCACAGCCCCAGCCCCGACCGCAGTGCCGAACACCCGGCCAACGACGACGAGCCCAGCGTGCTGGACCCGGAAGAAGGCCTGCGCCTGGCGGCCGGCAAGGCCGACCTGGCCGCCGACATGCTGGCGATGCTGCTGGCCTCGCTGGCTGCGGACCGCCAGGCCATCCGCCAGGCGCTGGACAGCGACGACCACGCCACGCTGCTGGAGCGCGTGCACCGCCTGCATGGCGCCACCCGTTACTGCGGCGTGCCGCAACTGCGCGCGGCCTGCCAGCGCAGCGAAACCCTGCTGAAGAAGAACGACCCGGCCTATCGCCAGGCCCTGGACGACCTGGACGTGGCCATCGTCCGCCTGGCCGGGGAAACCCGGGTCAATGCCTGAACCGACCTGATGCAAGGCGCATGTTGCCTGGCCACCCTGACGGCCGAGCAACGCAAGGAGAGCCGATGCGTACCATCCTTTTCAGCAGCCAGAACTACGACCGCGACAGCTTCCTCGGTGTCGCCGCCGGTATCGAACTGCATTTCCAGCCGGCCCGGCTGACCCTGGACACCACGGCCCTGGCCAACGGCTTCGACGTGGTCTGCGCCTTCATCAACGACGACCTGTCCGCCCCGGTGCTGGAGCACCTGGTGGCTGGCGGCACACGCCTGATCGCCCTGCGCTCGGCCGGCTACAACCATGTCGACCTCAAGGCCGCCCGCGAGCTCGGCCTCACCGTGGTTCGGGTGCCGGCCTACTCGCCCCATGCCGTCGCCGAACATGCGGTGGCGCTGATCCTCGCCCTAAACCGGCGCCTGCACCGCGCCTACAACCGCACCCGCGAGGGCGACTTCAGCCTGCACGGTCTCACCGGTTTCGACCTGGTGAACAAGCGCGTGGGCGTGGTCGGCACCGGGCAGATCGGCGAAACCTTCGCCCGCATCATGGCCGGCTTCGGCTGCCAGCTGTTGGCCTATGACCCCTTCCCCAATCCGGCGGTGGAAGCCCTGGGCGCGCGCTACCTGCCCCTGGATGAGCTGCTCGCCGAGAGTGACATCATCAGCCTGCACTGCCCCCTCAACGACGCCACCCGCTACCTGATCAACGCCGCCAGCCTGCAGCAGATGAAACCCGGCGCGATGCTGATCAACACCGGACGCGGCGCACTGGTGGAGACCCCGGCGCTGATCGAGGCGCTGAAAAACGGCCAGCTCGGCTACCTGGGCCTGGATGTGTATGAAGAGGAAGCGAACCTGTTCTTCGAAGACCGTTCCGACCTGCCGCTGCAGGATGACGTGCTGGCGCGGTTGCTGACCTTCCCCAACGTCATCGTCACCGCGCACCAGGCCTTCCTCACCCGCGAGGCGCTGGCGGCCATTGCCCGCACCACCCTCGACAACATCGCCGCCTGGGCCGCCGGGCGGCCGTGCAACCAGGTCGACACCTAGGCCGTGTTAGGATGCGCGGCGCTTCTGGAGGACCTATGGCCGAACACGATTTCCGTTACAACCTGCTCAACCCCGCTCACACCCTCAGCGAATGCCGCGCGCTCGCGCCGGGCCGCTATCAGGTCACCGGCACCGGTGGCTCGATCCAGAACGGCGACACCTTGGTCGTCACCCTCAAGGGCAGCCGCGACCTGGCCATGCGCCTGGAAGTGGAGAAGGTCCGCCACCTGATCAACCCGCCCGGCCAATGGCTGGCCGTGGCCAAGGGCCCGGTCTTCAAGGAGCTGTCCATCCTCAACTGGCACGTCGACTGCGACGCCTGCGCCAAGCGCCTGGACTTCGAATTCGCCGTCGACTCCAGCCTGGGCAAGGCCGCGCAGGCCCCCGCCGCCGAAGCGCGCATCACCGAGCTGGGCTGGGTGAACAGGGACGGCAAGCACCTCTGCCCGCAATGCCGCAAGGAGACCCCATGAAACACAATGCGCTGATCCTCGGCCTCGCAGCCGCGACTCTGGCGGGCTGCGCCAGCGAGGGCCCGAGCATCGAGACCGAACGCACCTACCAGGTGGAATGGATCGGCGAACGCCCGCTGATCGACAACAGCCACCTGACCATCACCCTCGGCCGCGACGGCCGCGCCTACGGCAACGCCGGCTGCAACCACTGGTTCGCTTCCTACGAGCTGAAGGACGACACGATCAGCTTCGGCCCCGCCGGCAGCACCCGCAAGATGTGCGCACCGGCGCTGATGGAGCAGGAACAGCGCTTCCTCGACGCCCTGCCGGGCGTGCAGCGCTGGGACTTCTCGGCGATCGAACAGCTGCGCCTGTGGCCCGCCGAAGGCAAGCCGCTGCGCCTATGGCCGGAACGCTGAGTTTCAGAAAAGCTTGAGTTGCTCGGCGACGCCTTGCAGGTCCTGCAGGCGCACGCCGACGCCGATCAGCCGCACCGGCTTGTCGCCGCGCGCGAAGGCCGCCCCCAGCAGCAGCTTGTAGCTGTCCAGGTCACGCCCGGCGCCCGCCTGCTCCAGGGTGGTCTGGGAGAAGTCGTGGAATTTCAGCTTCACGAACGGCTTGCCCGGCTTGTAGCTGGAATCCAGCCGCTGCAAGCGCCGCTGCAATTCCTCGTAAAGCTCCGGCAGGCGCTCCAGGCACGCGCCCAGGTCGGGCAGGTCCTGATCGAAGGTATTCTCCACGCTCAATGACTGGCGGCGGCTGTCCACCTGCACCGCGCGCTCGTCGATGCCCCGCGCCAGCCCATACAGGCGCTCGCCGAAACTGCCGAACTCGCGGGCCAAGGCCACGCGGCTCCATTCGCGCAGGTCCACACAGTTGATGACGCCGAGGCGGCCGAGCTTGTCCGCCGTGACCTTGCCCACCCCATGCAGTTTGCTCACCGGCAGCTCGGCGACGAAGTCGTCCACCTGGTCAGGCGTGATCACGAACAGCCCATTGGGCTTGCGCCAGTCGCTGGCGATCTTGGCCAGGAACTTGTTCGGTGCCACCCCCGCCGAGACGGTGATGCGCAGCTCCTGCCAGACCCGCTTGCGAATCTCCTGGGCGATGCGCGTGGCGCTACCGCTGAAGTGCTGGCTTTCGGAAACGTCGAGGTAGGCCTCATCGAGGGACAAGGGCTCGATGATCTCGGTGAAGTCGCGAAGGATGGCGTGAATCTCCCGCGAGGCCTCGCGGTAGGCGTCGAAGCGCGGGCGCACGATCAGCAGGTCCGGGCACAGCTTCAATGCATGGTGCGACGACATGGCCGAACGCACGCCATAGGCGCGCGCCTCGTAGTTGCAGGTAGCGATCACCCCGCGCCGATCCGCCGAGCCTCCGACCGCCAGGGGCCGGCCGGCCAGCGACGGGTCGTCGCGCATCTCGATGGCTGCATAGAAGCAGTCGCAATCTATGTGGATGATCTTCCTTTGACTCATGAACGCCTGATACCGATGGAGCGAAGGAAGCACGCTCGGGCGGGCGGATGCCGCCGGGGGAGCCTCCACGGACGGGAGGCGGCAAATTCTAGCTGATTTGCCCGGCGGGTTTCAGGGGGCGGACAACCAGGACTTCAGGGCTCGGGCGTGGTGCTCACACCAGAGTTCCGGGCGGGGGTCGGGCGCGCGCCAGGTCCTCATATAGAGGTCATGAGCAGCGTCCACCTCATCGATCGCAGGCAGGCGCGCCGGGTCGGTCCACAGCAGCAGGCGGGCGAAGGCGCCGGCGAGCACGTCGTCATGCTCCAGCGCGGCGCGCACCCGCTCATCCACCGGTGGCACCTGGCGGGCATCGCACACCGCCACGGCCAGGTCGCGGGTGACCGGGCAACGCAGAACGAAATGCACCATCTCGTCGGGCGAACCCGACTGCCAATAACTGTGGGGCCCACCTTCGGCCAGGGGACGCTTGTCCAGGCCACTTTCCTGCAGGGCAATGGCGAGCAGCATCAACTGCGCCTCAGGGCTGTTCATCTCATCGGGCAGCAGGGACAGGGCCGGCTCGAGGGCAAGGCGGCGAAGGGAATCGAGGGTCATGGGGACTCCACAACTATGCGCCCAGTGAAACAGGGCGGCAGGTAGAAGGCCGGCGCGCCGAAGGGTGCGCCCCGAAAGCCGGGGCAGTATCGCCAGCACCCTGCCCACTACAACGCCCTCGAAATGGAATCAGCCTGGGCCTACCAGTGGCTGGAAGTTTCCTACAGGCACCTCCCGGTACTCTCGACCAGCGGCCAGGAAATGGATTTCCTGTCGCCCTCGGGGCCGGTTCCCCGTTCCGGGCCCGAGGTTTCCCCCAACTGCTCTCCTTTACCTGTAATCCCCCTGTAAAAGCCCTGTAAAACTGCACGCCACTAAGGCTGCACGGGTACCTGACCGCACGGTCCACGCTAAGCATCTGAAGAAAAAACACTTTTTTCTAAATCAGGCGTTGACAGGGTGAATTAAATCGCTAGAATGCCGACCCACAGACGCGGGATGGAGCAGTCTGGTAGCTCGTCGGGCTCATAACCCGAAGGTCGTTGGTTCAAATCCAGCTCCCGCAACCAAATACGGAAAGGCCACTCGAAAGAGTGGCCTTTTTCGTTTGGGCGTCTTTTCTTAGGCTATAGCCGCTCCTCCCTCGGTCAGGCCATGAGCCATGGAAAATATTGCATGACGGGGCTTGGAACTTGCCCGCGCTGCCCACATCCTGTGGCGCACATTGCATGAGGTGCTCGATGCGCGCCAACTCCACCGCTGAAAACCCGCTCCCCGAAGATCCCACCCTGCAGGACGAACCCGCACAACTGCGCTGGCTCGACCGCATAAGCGCCTACCGACAGCCCATCGGGCTGGCCTTTACCCTTCTGCTGTTCACCATCGGCCTGGTTGCCTGCTGGCACCTGCTGCGAGAACTCGACCCCGATGCGCTGCGTACGGCGGTGCGAGACGTGCCCGGCACCAGCCTGCTGATGGCCATCGGCGCCACGGCGATCGGCTTCGTCGCGCTGATGGGCTACGAGTGGTCCGGCTGCCGCTTCGCCGGGGTCAAGCTGCCCTTCCCCCGCATGGCCCTGGGCAGCTTCTGCGCCACCGGTATCGGCAACGCCATCGGCCTGTCGGTGATCACCGGCGGCTCGGTGCGCTACCGCCTCTATAGCCGCGACAACGTCGGCACTGGGGATATCGCCCGCATCACCCTGTTCGCCAGCCTGGCCCTGGGCAGCGCCCTGCCGCCCCTGGCCGCCGTGGCCGCGCTGAGCGACCTGCCGGCCGCCGCCCAGGCCCTGCGCATTTCCACCACCCTGGTGGCGATCATCGCCAGCGCGGTGATCGCGGCCACCGTCATCGCCGTGCTCTGGCTGTCGCGCCTGCGTGAGCCGGTGGCGCCGACCCCGGGCTGCGTGAATATCCGCATCGGCCATCGCACCCTGCGCCTGCCGGGCCTGCAGCTGTCCGCGCTGCAACTGGTGATCACCCTGGTCGATGTCTGCGCTGCCGCCGCCGTGCTTTATGTGCTGCTGCCGGAAGCGCCGCCCCTGGGCGCCTTCCTGCTGGTCTACCTGCTGGCCCTGGCCGCCGGCGTGCTCAGCCACGTGCCGGGCGGCGTCGGTGTGTTCGAGGCCGTGCTGCTGGCGGCCTTCGCCGGCCAGCTCGGTGCCGCGCCCCTGGCCGCCGCGCTGCTGCTCTACCGCCTCATCTATGTGGGCCTGCCGCTGATCCTCGCCTGCCTGCTGCTGCTGGCCAACGAGGCGCAGCGCTTCCTGCCCGCCGGGCGCCAGGCGGTACGCGCTGCCTCCGGCCTGGCCGCGCCGGTGCTGTCGCTGATGGTGTTCCTCTCCGGCGTGGTGCTGCTGTTCTCCGGTGCCACCCCGGCCATCGACACCCGCCTGGAGCACCTGAGCTTCCTCATTCCCCATCGCCTGATCGACGCCTCGCACCTGGCCGCCAGCCTGGTGGGCGTGCTCTGCCTGCTGCTGGCCCACGGCCTGCGCCGGCGCCTGTCGGCGGCCTGGGCGTTGACGGTGATCCTGCTGCTGGCCGGCGCCGGGCTGTCGATGCTCAAGGGCTTCGATTGGGAAGAGGCCAGCCTGCTGGTGCTCACCGCCATCCTCCTGGCGATGTTCCGGAACGCCTTCTACCGCCCCAGCCGCCTGCTGGAGATGCCCTTCTCACCGGTCAACCTGGGCGCCAGCGCCTGCGTGCTGGCGGCGTCACTGTGGCTGATGTTCTTCGCCTACCAGGACGTGCCCTACAGCCATGAGCTGTTCTGGCAATTCGCCGTGGACGCCGACGCCCCGCGCACCCTGCGCGCGACCCTGGGCAGCGGCCTGTTGCTGGCCGGCCTGGCGCTGATCTGGCTACTGCGGCCGATCCCCCTGGTGATCCACGAGCCCACCGAGGAAGAACTGCTCAAGGCCAGCGAGATCGTCAAGGCATCCGGCCAGCCCGACGGCGGCCTGGTGCTCACCGGCGACAAGGCGCTGCTGTTCCACCCCGAGGAAGATGCCTTCCTGATGTTCGCCCGTCGCGGCCGCAGCCTGGTGGCGCTGTTCGACCCCATCGGCAAGGCCAACCACCGCGCCGAGCTGATCTGGCAGTTCCGCGACCTCTGCGACGTGCACCACGCGCGCCCGGTGTTCTACCAGGTGCGCGCGGAGAACCTGCCCTACTACATGGACATCGGCCTCAGCGCCCTGAAGCTCGGCGAGGAGGCCCGGGTTGACCTGCGCCGCTTCGACCTGGAAGCCAAGAACAAGGCCATGAAGGACTTGCGCTACACCCTCAGCCGCGGCCAGCGCGACGGCCTGTCGATGGAGATTTTCGACGCAGGGCTGGCGCCCCTGGAGACGCTGCAGGCCATCTCGGAAGCCTGGATGCAAGGCAAGCAGGTGCGCGAGAAGGGCTTCTCCCTGGGCCGCTTCGACCCGGACTACCTCAAGCACTTCCGCATCGCGGTGGTTTCCTTCGAAGGCAAGGCCATGGCCTTCGCCAACCTGCTGGAAACCAACAGCGGCGACCTGGCCAGCCTGGACCTGATGCGCGTGCACCCCGAGGCGCCCAAGCTGACCATGGAATTCCTCATGCTCAACCTGCTGCTGCACTTCAAGGAGCGCGGGCATGAACGCTTCAGCCTCGGCATGGTGCCCCTGGCCGGCCTGCAGCCGCGCCGTGGTGCACCGCTGACCCAGCGCCTGGGCGCCCTGGTGTTCCGCCGTGGCGAGCAGTTCTACAACTTCCAGGGCCTGCGCCGCTTCAAGGACAAGTTCCAGCCCGAGTGGGAGCCGCGCTACATGGCGGTGCCCGCTGGCCTCGACCCGCTGGTGGCGCTGGCCGATACCGCCGCGCTCATCGCCGGCGGCTTCACCGGACTGGTCAAACGCTGAGGGAACCATGCTCAAACGTAAATGGCAGCGCCTCCTGCTGGTCGTCATCCTTCTTGCCATCGGCGTCGGCCTGGCGCTCTGGAGCCGCCCCGCGCCCCAGGCACGGGTCGAGCAGAAGCAGCTGGCGGACGGCAGCCCCGCCACCCTGGCGACCCCGCCTGCGGATGCCAAGGCGCGGGTATTGGTCCTGGTGAGCGCCGACCAGCAACTGAAGGAAGCCGAGCTCTTGGCCCTGGCCCACGATGGCGCCGCCCGTATCGTGCAACTGGCCCTGCCGGCCAATGACTGCGACGCCCAGCAGCACCTGCTGCAGGAGGCCCGTGACCTGCTCCAGGGCGAGCCCACCCTGGTGGCGGGTATCGGCCCGGGCGCCGCCTTCGCCTGGCGCTGGCTCGGCGCGCAGGACAAGGATGACGCCCGCGCGCTGTCCATCGACTTCAGCCTGGAACATGCCGACTGCCCGACGCCGCTGCCCAAGGCCGCGCCCCATGGTCACTGGACCATCGCCTGGAACGACAACCCGGACGACCCCAGCGCCGCCTTCGCCCGCGACCAGGCCAACGCCGACACCAGCATCAGCGACTACGACACCACCCTGCCCCAGCTGCTCAACGAGCAGCTGCGCGCCCTGTTGCAGGGCGAAGGCGTGCAGATGCCGGTGGTCGAAGTGCCCGCCACCAAGCCCTCCGGCACCGTCACCCTGTTCTATTCGGGCGACGGTGGCTGGCGCGACCTGGACCGCGCCGTGGCCGAGGAAATGGCCAAGCGCGACCACTCGGTGGTCGGCATCGATGCGCTGCGCTACTTCTGGCAGCACAAGAGCCCCGAGCAGGGCGCCGCCGACCTCAGCCGGCTGATGAAGCAATACCGCGAGAAATGGGGCGCCCAGCGCTTCGTGCTGGCGGGTTACTCCTTTGGCGCCGATGTGCTGCCGGCTTTCTACAACCGCCTGCCCAAGGCGGACCAGCAGCAGGTGGACGCCATTCTCCTGCTGGCCCTGGCGCGCAGCGGCAGCTTCGAGATCGAGGTGCAGGGCTGGCTCGGCAAGGCCGGCCAGGAAGCCGCCACCGGCCCCGAGCTGAGCAAGCTGCCGGCGCCCAAGGTGCTTTGCGTCTACGGCAAGGAAGAAGCCAGCGAAAGCGGCTGCACCCAACCCGGTGCGGTGGGCGAGGTGCTGGCGCTGCCCGGCGGCCACCACTACGACGAGAACTACCCGGCGCTGGCGGAAAAGCTCCTGCACGCCGTGCAGCAGCGCCAGGCGGAGCCGGCGAAAAACTGATCCCGGTCCGTCACGGCTGCAGGTTTTGCCGTTAACCTGCAGTCGAGCCCGCCAGAAGATGCGGGCGACAAGGAACCGTGATGACCTCGACCACTCCCCCCTCCCGCTACGGGAAACCCTCCATCGCCCTGCACTGGCTGATGCTGGTGCTGATCGCCGCCGTTTACGCCTGCATCGAGCTCAAGGGCAACTTCCCCAAGGGCAGTGATACCCGCGAACTGCTCAAGCAATGGCACTTCATGCTCGGGCTTTCGGTGCTCGCCCTGGTGCTGCTGCGCATCCTCGCGCGCCTGCTGTCGAAGACCCCGCCGATCATCCCCAACCCGCCGGCCTGGCAGAACGCCCTGGCCAAGCTGATGCACCTGGCGCTGTACGGCCTGATGCTGGGCCTGCCACTGGCGGGCTGGCTGATACTCAGTGCTGCCGGCAAGCCGATCCCCTTCTTCGGCCTGGAACTGCCGCCGCTGCTGGAGAAGAACCCGGACCTCGCCGGGCAGATCAAGGAGGTGCACGAGACCGTCGGCGTGATCGGCTACTGGCTGATCGGCCTGCACGCGGTGGCCGCCCTCTTCCATCACTTCGTCAGCCGCGACGACACCCTCAAGCGCATGCTGCCGGGGCGGGATTGAGGCTCGGCTTTCCCGGGCTGAAGCCCGGGCTACGAAGCGCAGCCAGGCCCTGAAATGCAAAAGCCCGGGTCATGCCCGGGCTTTTGCTGTGCCTGCGTCGCTAGATCTCGACCTGGGTGCCCAACTCGATCACGCGGTTGAGCGGTAGATTGAAGTAGCGCAAGTTGCCGTTGGCGTTCTTCAGCAGGAAGGCGAACAGCGCCTCACGCCAGATCGCCATGCCGATCAGCTTGGAAGGGATCACCGTCTCGCGGCTGAGGAAGTAGGTGGTGCGCATCGGGCTGAAGTCCAGCTCGTTGAGGTGGCACAGTTTGAGGGCCTGCGGGATGTCCGGGTCCTCCATGAAGCCGAAATGCAGTACCACGCGGAAGAAGCCCTCGCCGTAGGCGTCCACCTCGAAGCGCCGATCCGGCGATACCCGCGGGCTGTCTTCGTTGACCACGGTGAGCAACACCACCTGCTCGTGCAGCACCTGGTTGTGAAGCAGGTTGTGCAACAACGCATGGGGCACGGCGTCGGAGCGCGCGGTGAGGAAGATGGCGGTGCCCTGCACCCGGTGCGGCGGCTGCGAGCGGATGCTGGCGATGAACAGCGGCAGCGGCAGCGAGCCTTCGTCAAGGCGCTCCACCAGCAGTTGGCGGCCGCGCTTCCAGGTGGTCATCAGGATGAACAGGCCGATACCGGCGATCACCGGGAAGGCACCGCCCTGGATGACCTTGGGCAGGTTGGCGGCGAAGAACAGCGTGTCCACCAGCAGCATCATCAGGAAGAAGGGGATGGCCAGCCACAGCGGCCATTTCCACAGCAGCCAGACCACCACGCCCATCAGCAGGGTGGTCATCAGCATGGTGCCGGTCACCGCCACGCCATAGGCCGATGCCAGCGCTGCAGAAGACTCGAAGCCCAGCACCAGCAGCACCACGCCGACCATCAGCGCCCAGTTCACCGCGGGGATGTAGATCTGCCCCTGCTCGTGGCTGGAGGTGTGCTGGATGAACATGCGCGGCACATAACCGAGTTGGATGGCCTGGCGGGTCAGGGAGAAGGCGCCGGAGATCACCGCCTGGGACGCGATCACCGTGGCCGCCGTGGACAGCGCCACCATCGGCAGCAGCGCCCAGCCCGGCGCAGTGAGATAGAAGGGGTTACGCGCTGCCTCGGGGTTGACCAGGATGGTCGCGCCCTGGCCGAAGTAGTTCAGCACCAGCGCCGGCAGCACCAGGGCGAACCAGGCGCGGGCGATGGGCTTGCGGCCGAAGTGGCCCATGTCGGCGTACAGCGCCTCGGCACCGGTCAGCGCCAGCACGGTGGCGCCGAGGATGGCAACGCCGATGCCGGGGTGGGAGATGAAGAAGTTGATAGCCCAGACCGGGCTCACCGCCTTGAGCACCTCCGGCTCCCGCGAGACGCCATAGACACCCAGGGCCGCCAGGGCGAGGAACCAGGCCACCATCACCGGCCCGAAGAGGATGCCGATGCGCGCGGTGCCGTGCTTCTGGATCAGGAACAGGGCGATCAGCACGATCAGCGACAGCGGCACCACCCAGTGCTCCAGCCCATCGAAGGCGATCTCCAGGCCCTCGATGGCGGAGAGCACCGAAATGGCCGGGGTGATCATGCTGTCGCCATAGAACAGCGCGGCACCGATCAGGCCGGCGATCACCACCATCGCCTGCAGGCGGCGGCGCCCGGTGGCGGCGCGACGGGCCAGCGCGGACAGGGCCATCACCCCGCCCTCGCCCTGGTTGTCGGCACGCAGGACGAAGATCACGTACTTGATCGACACCACCCAGATCAGCGACCAGAAGATCAGCGAGAGCACGCCGAGCACGCCATCGTGGTTGGCCTGCACGCCGTAGCCGCCGATGAAGACTTCCTTGAGGGTGTAGAGGGGGCTGGTGCCGATATCGCCGTAGCAAACGCCTACGGCGCCGACCATCAGGCCGATCGCGGAGCTGGAATGGGGCTGTTCATGTTCAACGGCGCCGGCGCTTGCATCGGACATGTAACAAAATTCCTCAGAAAAAATTCCGCGCATCCTGCTCCGACCCATTCGTCGATGCAAGGGCCGGGCGCGGTCGACTTGAATGACTATAGAGCCTGTCCGCCACAATTACCGGGCGCCGGGGAGCCGGATCGAACGTGCGTCGGCTCGCCCGAAATAGGCTGGTCAAGCACGCGGGCTGCCGCTAGAATTGCGCACTTTTTGATCAGAGGCACCCAACGAGGTGCCCTTCGAGGTTAGCCGCCAATGTCCACCGCAACGCCCAAAGTCGGTTTCGTCTCCCTTGGTTGCCCCAAAGCCACGGTCGATTCCGAACGCATCCTCACCCAGCTGCGCATGGAAGGGTACGAGATCGTCCCGACCTACCAGGATGCCGACGTCGTGGTGGTCAACACCTGCGGCTTCATCGACAGCGCCAAGGCCGAATCCCTGGACGTGATCGGTGAAGCCATCGCCGAGAACGGCAAGGTCATCGTCACCGGCTGCATGGGTGTGGCCGAAGACAGCATCCGCAACGTGCACCCCAGCGTGCTGGCCGTGACCGGCCCGCAGCAGTACGAGCAGGTGGTCAACGCGGTGCACGAGGTGATCCCGCCGAAGACCGAGCACAACCCGCTGATCGACCTGGTGCCGCCGCAAGGCATCAAGCTGACCCCGCGCCACTACGCGTACCTGAAGATCTCCGAAGGCTGCAACCACACCTGCAGCTTCTGCATCATCCCCTCCATGCGCGGCAAGCTGGTCAGCCGCCCGGTGGGTGATGTGCTCAGCGAAGCCGAGCGCCTGGTAAAAGCCGGCGTGAAGGAGCTGCTGGTGATCTCCCAGGACACCAGCGCCTACGGCGTCGACATGAAGTACAAGACCGACTTCTGGAACGGCCAGCCGGTGAAGACCCGCATGCTGGAGCTGTGCCAGGCGCTGTCGAGCATGGGCGTGTGGGTGCGCCTGCACTACGTGTACCCCTACCCGAACGTCGATGACGTGATCCCGCTGATGGCCGCCGGCAAGCTGCTGCCCTATCTGGACATCCCCTTCCAGCATGCCAGCCCGAAGGTACTCAAGGCCATGAAGCGCCCGGCCTTCGAAGACAAGACCCTGGCCCGCATCAAGAAGTGGCGCGAGATCTGCCCCGAGCTGACCATCCGCTCCACCTTCATCGTCGGTTTCCCCGGCGAGACCGAGGAAGACTTCCAGTACCTGCTGGACTGGCTGAGCGAAGCCCAGCTGGACCGCGTCGGCTGCTTCCAGTACTCCCCGGTGGACGGCGCCCCGGCCAACGACATGAACCTGGAGCCGGTGCCGGACGACATCAAGCAGGACCGCTGGGATCGCTTCATGGCGCACCAGCAGGCGATCTCCGCCGAGCGCCTGCAACTGAAGATCGGCAAGGAAATCGAAGTGCTGATCGACGAAGTGGACGAGCAAGGCGCGGTCGGCCGCTCCTTCGCCGATGCCCCGGAGATCGACGGCAGCGTGTTCATCGACAGCACCGACCTGAAGCCGGGCGACAAGGTGATGGTGCGCGTGGTCGATGCCGACGAGTACGACCTCTGGGCCGAGCGCGTCTGAGCAAGCCCTGAGCCATGAAGAAGCCCCGCCGATGCGGGGCTTTTTCATGGGCGGCGGAAATCCGGACCGAAGTCCGGGCCACGGTGGGATGGGGTTGGCATTGGCTGGCACCCGTTGTCGGTTCGGCCTTGCGCCGTGGCGAGACTCGCCTATACAGGAAGCTCTCGACCAAGGAAGACCCCACCATGCCCGCCATGAACCATCAGGACGCCCACGAGCTGATCGCCACCCTGCGCTACGCCGTCAACGAGTCCTTCGAAAAGAACCAGAAGCTCTCGAACTTCAACCCCGAAGCGCACAACCTGTGCATCGCCCACTGCACCTTCAACAGCGCCCCGCCGCTGAACCTGTTCTCCTTCTCGGCCATGAGCTCCTTCAGCAAGACGGCCCTGAACAAGCTGGTGCACGAGTGGGGCGTGGAGTTCGTGCCCGACGTGGCAACCAATATCCGCACCTTCGCCTGCGGCGGCATGGGCCAGTTCCATACCGAGCCGCGGCTGATCAACTACATCCACGGCCGCCCGGGCTTCATCGGGCATCTCACCGACGTCACCCTGGTCAGCGAGATCGACTGCTGCGGCACCTGCGTGCCCCACAGCATCAACGCCTTCAAGCAGACCTTCACCGACGTGCAGGTGCATATCATCGAACTGGGCATGAAGCCGAGCCTGGGCATCGGCCCGCAGTACGGCTACGCCCACCTCTATTGATCGTCGGAGCTGTCATGAACCGCCACATCACCCTGTTCCACTGCCCGCACACCCGCTCCTCCGGCATCCTCACCCTGCTGGAGGAGCTGGGTGCCGACTACGACCTGCACCTGATGAACATGCACAAGGGCGAGCAGCGCCAGCCCGCGTACCTGGCCATCAATCCCATGGGTAAAGTCCCGGCCATCCGCCACGGCGAAACCATTGTCACCGAGCAGGTCGCGGTGTACCTCTACCTGGCCGACCTGTATGCCGACGCCGGGCTCACGCCCTCGCTGGAAAGCCCGCAGCGCGGCACCTTCCTGCGCTGGATGGTGTTCTCCGGTACCTGCTTCGAACCGGCGGTGGTGGACCACGCGCTGCAGCGCGAACCCGTGGAACCCTCCCGCTCGCCTTACGGCGATTTCGCCACCGTGCTCGATACCTTTGCCAACCACCTGCAAGGGCGCACCTGGGTCCTGGGGGATGACTTCAGCGTCGCCGACGTGCTCTGGGGCACCGCACTGAACTGGACCATGGCCTACGGCCTGATCCCCGAACGCCCGGTGTTCCGCGCCTACGTCGAACGCTTCCTCGCCCGCCCCGCCGTGCAAAAGGCCAGGGCCAGGGACGCGGAACTGGCCACAGCGCAGGAAGCCGGCTGAAGCGCAGCGGCGGAATGGCGGCGCATTCCGCGCCTCGATAATGCCGCCGCGACGGCTGGCGCCGGGCTAGGGTATGGACCTCACCCGATCAGCGACGAGGTTTCCATGCACCACTACTTCAGCCTCCAGGGCCGCACCGCCCTGGTGACCGGCGGCACCCGCGGCATCGGCAGGATGATCGCCCAGGGCTTCCTCGAAGCCGGCGCCCGCGTATTCATCTGTGCCCGCAATGCCGAAGCCTGCGCCGAGACCGCCGCCGAGCTGTCCACCTACGGCGAGTGCATCGGCCTGGCGGCCGACCTCTCCAGCGAAGAAGGCGCCAAGGCCCTGGCCAACGAGCTGGCCGGGCGCATCGAGCACCTCGACATCCTGGTCAACAACGCCGGCACCACCTGGGGCGCGCCCCTGGAAAGCTACCCGGTGAAGGGCTGGGAAAAGGTCATGCAGCTCAACGTCACCTCGGTGTTCAGCTGCATCCAGCAGCTGCTGCCGCTGCTACGCAAGGCCGGCAGTGCCGAGAGCCCGGCACGGGTGATCAACATCGGCTCGGTGGCGGGCATCAGCTCCCTGGGCGAGCAGGCCTACGCCTACGGCCCGAGCAAGGCGGCGCTGCACCAGCTTTCGCGCATGCTGGCCAAGGAGCTGGTGGCCGACCACATCAACGTCAACGTGATCGCCCCCGGCCGCTTCCCCAGCAAGATGACCCAGTTCATCGCCAACGACAGCGAGGCCCTGGCCGCCGACGTGGCGCACATCCCCATGAAGCGCTGGGGCCGCGAGGAGGAGATGTCCGCCCTGGCCCTGAGCCTGGCCAGCACCGCCGGCGCTTACATGACCGGCAGCATCATCCCCATCGACGGTGGCTTCCACCTCTGATGACACTGTGCGGGCCGCCGGGCAATGGCGGCTTGCGCAAGGCCAGGCCGGGGCGCTAGGGTAGCCGCGCCACCGCCCCGGATTTCCGCACCATGCGCCTGCTGCCCCTGCTCCTTTCGCTCGCCCTCGCCGCCCCGGCCTTCGCCGCGCCGGCTCCGTTCTACCTCTGGCAGAGCAAACTGGACGGCCACTACAGCTGCGCCCAGGTACAACCCGGCGAAGGCTGGCTGCGCCACAGCGGCCCCTACCGCGACGCGGGCTGCCGCGTGCCCCTCGACGCCCCGATCCGCAGCCGCTGAGCCCACCCGTCATGCAGTATTCCGTTTCGCCCGTGGGCATCGTCCGTTCCTGCTTCAAGGAAAAATTCGCCATCCCCCGCCAGCCGCACCTGGCGCCCGCCGCCCGTGGCGTGCTGGAACTGCTGCCGCCCTTCGACAGCGGTGATGCGGTGCAGGGGCTGGAGGAGGTCAGCCATGTCTGGCTGCTGTTCCTCTTCCACCAGGCACTGGAAGACAAACCGCGCCTGAAGGTGCGTCCGCCTCGCCTCGGCGGCAATCGCTCGCTCGGGGTATTCGCCACGCGCTCGACCCACAGGCCCAACGGCATCGGCCAGTCGGTGGTGAAGCTGGACAAGGTCGAGCCCGGGCGGCTCTTGCTCTCCGGCATCGACCTGCTGGACGGCACCCCGGTGCTCGATATCAAGCCCTACGTGCCCTATGTCGACCGCCAGGAGGGCGCCACCAACCGCATCGCCGAGACGGCGCCGGAACCGATTCCGGTGGAGTGGGAAGAGGCGGCGCTGGCCCAGGCCCGCGAACATGCCCTGCGCCTGGGCGAACCGCTGGTGGAGCTGGTCGAACAGTGCCTGGCCCAGGACCCGCGCCCGGCCTACCAGCAGCCGGAGCCGGAGCGCCGCTATGGCGCGCGCCTCTGGGACCTGGACGTGCGCTGGCACTACCCACGCCCGGGGCTGATCCGTGTGCTGGAAATCAGCCCCTCGGCCTGAATGGCCACCCTCCCCTCGGTCAACTAACGCGCCGCGTTGAGCGCCAGCACATCCGCCTCGATGACGTCCTGCTGGACGATCAGCGGGTTCACCAGCGGGCGGCTGGCGAGGAAATGCGGCGTTTCCATATGCGCCTCGAAGGCCGCTTCGTCGGTGTAGACCTCGTAGAGCCACACCAGGTCGGGGTCGCTGCGATCACGCAGGACGTCGAACACCAGGCAACCGGGTTCATCGCGCACGGAGGCAGCGGCGTTGACGCCCATGGCGTCCATGAAGGCATCGAGGCTGCCGGGCTTGAGCTGGGTCTTGAGCAGAAGGCAATACACGTTGGAGTCCTTTTGTTTTATATTCCGTTAAAATTGTATACAAAAAAGGAATCCCGCTCATGCCTGTCCGTCCGAGCCACCTCAACGGTCTCCGCCACCTGGCGATCGTGGTGCCCAACCTCGAGGAGTGCGAACGTTTCTACGTGGACATCCTCGGCATGCAGGTGCTCAACCGCGCCAACGAGGACCTGGTCTACCTCACCTGCGGTAACGACAACCTCTCCCTGGGCCGTTCCGACGTGCCCAGCAGCGGCATGCAGGCGGTGGATCACTACGGTTTCGTGGTGGACAGCCTGGATGAGCTGCGCGCCTGGTACGACTACCTCAAGGCCAGCGGCGTGACCATGCTCGACCGTCCCTTCGCCCATGGCGACGGCGCCCACAGCTTCCACGTGCTGGACCCGGCGGGGAACAAGATCCAGCCGATCTACCACCCGGCGATTTCGGGCCAGCGCTTCGGCTCGCCGATCTGAGCCCGCACCGGCCACAATCGACGGAACGCAGAAACGAAAAAGCCCGCTGATCAGCGGGCTTTCTCATGGCGCGGGAAACGCTTACTTCTCGACGAATGCACGCTCGATCAGGTAATCGCCCGGCTCGCGCATGCGCGCGGAGATCTTCAGGCCGAAGCTGTCGAGCACTTCGCTGGTCTCGTCGAGCATGCTCGGGCTGCCGCAGATCATCGCGCGGTCGTCCTGCGGGTTGATCGGCGGCAGGCCGATGTCGGTGAACAGCTTGCCGCTGCGCATCAGGTCGGTCAGGCGGCCCTGGTTCTCGAAGGGCTCGCGGGTGACGGTGGGGTAGTAGATCAGCTTGTCACGCAGGGCCTGGCCGAAGAACTCGTTCTGCGGCAGGTGCTCGGTGATGAACTCGCGGTAGGCGACTTCGTTCACGTAGCGCACGCCGTGGACCAGAATCACCTTCTCGAAGCGCTCGTAGGTTTCCGGATCCTGGATCACGCTCATGAAGGGCGCGAGACCGGTGCCGGTGCTGAGCAGGTACAGGTGCTTGCCGGGGTTGAGGTCATCGAGTACCAGCGTGCCGGTGGGCTTCTTGCTGATGATGATCTCGTCGCCTTCCTTCAGGTGCTGCAGCTGGGAGGTCAGCGGACCGTCCGGCACCTTGATGCTGAAGAACTCCAGGTGCTCTTCCCAGTTCGGGCTGGCAATGGAATAGGCGCGCATCAGCGGGCGGCCGTTGGGCTGCTGCAGGCCGATCATGACGAACTGGCCGTTCTCGAAGCGCAGGCCCGGGTCACGGGTGCACTTGAAGCTGAACAGCGTGTCGTTCCAGTGGTGAACGCTGAGGACGCGCTCGGAGTTCATGTTGCTCATTTACGGGGGCTCCGAAAATTGGGATGTCGCCAGCGCCACGCGGGGCGCAATTGCGCGACATTGTATTGATAGCCACAATATCTGTTAACTGGATTATCAAGATATAGGTTATCGGTTATATCGATATGCGATTCACTCTCCGTCAATTGCAGGTATTCGTCAGCGTCGCCCAGCAAGGCAGCGTCTCCCGGGCCGCCGAATCACTGTCGCTGTCACAGTCTGCCGCCAGCACCTCGCTGACCGAGCTGGAGCGCCAATCCGGCTGCCAGCTCTTCGACCGCGTCGGCAAGCGCCTCAGCCTCAACGCGCTGGGCCACCAGTTGCTGCCCCAGGCGGTGGGGCTGCTGGACCAGGCACGGGAGATCGAGGACCTGCTCAACGGCAAGAGCGGCTTCGGCTCCCTGTCCGTCGGCGCCACGCTCACCGTGGGCAACTACCTGGCGACTCTGCTGATCGGCAGCTTCATGCAGCGCCACCCCGAGTGCCAGGTGAGCCTGCATGTGCAGAACACGATGAATATCGTCCAGCAGATCGCCCACTACGAACTTGATCTGGGTCTAATCGAAGGCGATTGCCAGCACCCGGATATCGAAGTGTTGCCCTGGGTGGAAGACGAACTGGTGGTGTTCTGTGCGCCCGGCCATCCCCTGGCGGTGCGCGGCCAGGCCTCGCTGGACGAACTCAGCCGCGAGGCGTGGATCCTCCGCGAGCAGGGGTCGGGCACGCGTCTGACCTTCGACCAGGCCATGCGCCACCACCCCACGCCGCTGAATATCCGTCTGGAACTGGAGCACACCGAAGCCATCAAGCGGGCGGTGGAGTCGGGGCTGGGCATCAGCTGCATTTCGCGCCTGGCGCTGCGCGATGCGTTCCGTCGCGGCAGCCTGGTGGCGCTGGAGACGCCGGGCATCGACCTGCGCCGGCAGTTCTACTTCATCTGGCACAAGCAGAAGTACCAGACGGCGGCGATGCGCGAGTTCCTCGACCAGTGCCGCGAACTGACGGCGGGCGTACGGCGCAGCGACGAGATCGTGCTGCCACCGATCGCCTGATCAACCCAGGAGGATGGTGGCCCAGACGGCAGTGATCAGGCTCAGGGCGACGAACTGGGCCGCGCTGCCCATGTCCTTGGCGTTCTTCGACAGCGGGTGGCGATCCAGGGAGATGCGGTCGATGGCCGCCTCCACCGCCGAATTGAGCAGCTCGACGATCAGCGCCAGCAGGCAGGCGGCGATCATCAGCGCCCGCTCGCCACGGCTGACGTCGAGGAAGAAGGCGATGGGGATCAGCACCACGTTGAGCAGCACCAGCTGGCGGAACGCGGCTTCACCGGTGAAGGCGGCACGCATGCCGTCCAGGGAGTAGCCGGCGGCATTGAGGATACGCTTGAGGCCGGTCTGGCCCTTGAATGGCGATGACATAGATAGAGGGACTGCTAGGAAAGGAGGCCGCAGGCTAACCCGCGACGGGTCAAATTTGCGTGAAAACCGCCGGCTCAGGCCGACGGAATCGATTCCATCTGTTGCAACAGCAACGCCGCCTGGGTACGGGTGCGCACGCCGAGCTTGCGGAAGATCGCGGTGACGTGGGCCTTGACCGTCGCCTCGGAAACGCTGAGCTCGAAGGCGATCTGCTTGTTCAGCAGCCCCTCGCAGACCATGGTCAGCACGCGGAACTGCTGCGGCGTCAGGCTGGCGAGACCGGCGCTGGCAGCCTTGGCCTCAGCCGACACCGCGACATTCTCCTCGACCTGCGGCGGCCACCAGGCATCGCCATCGAGCACCGCGCGCACGGCGCTTTGAATCACCTCCAGGGGGCTGGATTTGGGGATGAAGCCGCTGGCACCGAACTCACGGGAGCGGACCACGACCGCCGCCTCTTCCTGGGCGGAGATCATCACCACCGGAATCTGCGGGTACTGGCCACGCAGCAGCACCAGGCCGGAAAAGCCGTAAGCGCCGGGCATGTTCAGGTCCAGCAGGACCAGATCCCAGTCGGCCTTTTCGGCCAGGCGCGATTCGAGTTCGGCGATGCTCGCCGCCTCGACCAGGCGCACGTCCGGGCCCAGCCCGAGGGTCAGCGCCTGGTGCAGGGCGCTGCGGAACAGGGGGTGATCGTCGGCGATGAGGATTTCGTATGCGGCCATGGGCGTATCCTTTTTCTTGTGGGCCCAGAGATGCTGCCGATCTTGTCGGAAACACCCGGCACGAGGGAGGTGCCGCCTCTGCCAAGCCCTGAACTGCTTACGGGTTGGCCGTAAAGCGGCGCTCAGCATGCCGACCCGCAACGGGGTGGTCAAGCAGGCATCTTTACGGCAAAGTCTGCGCCTTTGCCCGCCGAGAATCACCATGCGAAGCCACGCCCTGCGCGCCGATATCCTGATGCTGATCACCGCCGCCATCTGGGGTGCCGCATTCGTCGCTCAGCGCCTGGGCATGGATGCCATCGGCCCCTTCCTCTATACCGGCCTGCGCTTCACCCTCGGTGCGCTGGTGCTGCTACCGCTGCTGTTCCTGCTGCCACGCCCGGCACCGAAAGCGCCACTGAATCGGGGCATGCTGCTGGGCGGCGTGCTGATGGGCCTGGCCCTGTCGCTGGGCATCAACCTGCAGCAGGTGGGCCTGCTGTTCACCAGCGTGACCAACTCGGGCTTCATCACCGGGCTGTACGTGATCATCGTGCCGCTGCTGGGGCTGCTGCTGGGCCACCGCACTGGTATGGGCACCTGGCTGGGGGCCGGTCTGGCCGTCGCGGGCATGTTCCTGCTCAGCGTCGGTGAGAACTTCCAGGTCGCGTCGGGCGACTGGCTGCAGCTGTGCGGCGCCTTCGTCTGGGGCGTGCATGTGTTGCTGGTGGGCTTCTTCGCCAGCCGCTATGACCCGATCCGCCTGGCCATCCTGCAGTTCATCACCTGCGCGGTGATCAGCATGGTGCTGGCCGTGGTGCTGGAGGAGATCCGCCTCGACGCCATCCTCGCGGCCGGCCCGGCGATCCTCTATGGCGGCGTCATCGCCGTAGCCATTGGCTACACCCTGCAAGTGGTGGCGCAGAAACATGCCATCGCCTCGCACGCGGCGATCATCCTGTCCCTGGAAGCGGTGTTCGCCGCCATCGCCGGGGCCCTGTTGCTGGACGAATCGCTGCATGCCCGTGGCTACCTGGGCTGCGGCCTGATGTTCGTCGGCATGCTGATCGCGCAGCTGTGGCCACAACGCAAGGCTGCGGCCGCAAGCGCAGAGACGGCCTCTCAGAGATAGGGGCTGAGTGCCTGGTGGGCCGGGCTGGCCAGGTCCAGCGGCAGGGCGCGCTTGGCACCGATGTAGTGCTCGGTGAATACATCCAGGTAGGCGTTCAGCGCCCCTGCCGCACGCTCATCCCCGGCCAGCTCCAGGCACAACGCCGCCACTTCAGCGGTGCACAGGTGCTCCTCGCGATTGGACCGGCGCAGGCGATAGCGGGAAATCTGCTCTGGCTGCAGGCTGAGCACCGGGAAGCGATCCAGGTAGGGGCTCTTGCGGAACATCTTGCGGGCCTCGCTCCAGGTGGCGTCCAGCAGGATGAACAGCGGGCGCTTGCCCTCCTCCACCTGCACGTCGCTGACCACCCGTGATTGCGGCTCGACATACTCACCCGGGAACACCAGGTACGGCTGCCATTGCGGGTCGTCGAGCAGGGCGATGATCGCCGGGTCGACCTCGGTGCGCGACCAACCGAACGCGGCCGTATCGGCCACGATGTCGGCGATCAGCCAGCCGGTATTGCTCGGCTTCATCGGTTCCGAGCAGTACATGAACAGGCACACGCCCGAGCGCACATCCACCTGCGGGCGCAGCGCGCAGAAGCAGTATTCGGCGATCACCCGGCAACCCGGGCAGCGTGGCGAACGGGCCCCACGGGCGACGAAGGGGCGGGTACTGCGCGCCAGGCACTCGGCGCGCAGGCGGGAAACGGCGTGACTCATCGGGTAACGGTCCAGTGCAACTGATAGAGGTCGCGGCGCCGGTCCTGGCCGTTGCGCACGGCACCCTGCTGGCGCAGTTGTGCGAGGCGGGCGAGGTCCAGATCGGCGATCGCGAAGGATTCGATATTGGCGTCCGCCTGGGCCAGCACGGCATCGGGCGGGAATGGCAGGTCGGCCGGGCTGAAGATCGCCGACTGGCTGTACTGGGTGTCGACGTTGTCCACGCCACGCAGCAGGCCGACGCCGCCGGCGATGGCGACGTAGCACTCGTTCTCCACCGCGCGGGCCTGGGCACAGAGACGCACGCGCAGGTAGCCGTGACGGGTGTCGGTCCAGAACGGCACCAACAGGATCTCCAGCCCCTGCTCACGCAGCAGCCGTGGCAGCTCGGGGAACTCCACGTCGTAGCAGACGAGGATGCCGACCCGGCCGACATCGCTGTCGAACACCTGCAGGCTGTTGCCACCTTCCAGGCCCCAGGCTTCACGCTCGTTGGGGGTGATGTGCAGCTTGGGCTGGCGGTCCTGGCTGCCGTCGCGGTGGCACAGCCAGCTCATATTGAGCATGCGCCCGCCCTCTTCCAGCGGCAGGCTGCCCGGGCACAGGTTGACCCGGTAGCGTTGGGCCAGGCGTGAGAACGCGGCCAGCAGCGGCTCGGTGTATTCGGCGAGCTTGCGCATCTGCGCCGGGCCCTGGGCGAATCGTGCGCCCTTGAGCAGGTTGACGTGGAAGAACTCGGGGAATACCGCCAGGTCGACGCCATAACCGGCGAGGGTCGCCACCGTATGCTCCAGAGCATCCAGAAGGGCCGGCAGCTCACTGCTCTGGCCGAGCGCCCACTGCACGGTGGCGACACGCACGGGACGGCGTTGCTGGGCAAGCGGCAGGGCGGTTTCCGGGCCTGGCATGGCGGGCTCCTGAAGGGCGGGGGAATGCCGCGCAGTTTACCTGCGCCTCCACGGAAAAGGGCGGCCGCAGCCGCCCTTCTGTCCGCGCCCGCACTCAGAAGGTGTGGTTGAGGGCCAGGCCGATGAAGTGGATCTGGGTCTTGTACTCGCCCTTGTAGTTACCGCCGTTGCCGGTGCAGCGCACGCCGCTGTCGACATAGGGGCCGCCGCTGCCGGGAACCCAGCCGGCCGGGGAGCAGTTGTCGGTGTAGTCCATCTTGCCGGTGTCGAACTGCACGAAGCTGTAGGCAAGGTCCACCGAGGTGTCCTTGAACAGCTTGTAGTTGGCGCCGAAGGACATCCAGTAACGATCCGCGTCGGGGAAGCCCGGATGGCGGGTGGTGGAGCCGCTGACCGGGCTCTTGTCGTAGGCGACGCCGGTGCGCAGCAGCAGGTCATCGCTGTACTGGTAGTTCATCCCCAGGGAGATCTTGTAGGTGTCGTTCCAGTCCTGCTTGACGTTGAGGTCGCCCTCGGTGACGCCGTTGAAGTAGGGATAGCCGGCGACCTGATCAAGACCAACGCCGATGTTGTCCAGCCGCGAGTGGCGGGTCCAGGTGACGTCGGCCATCAGCGCGACCTTGTCGTTGAGCTGGTGGAAGGCGTTGATGGACAGCGACTCGGGGGTGTCGATCGAGGTGCTGGCGTTGGAGTTGGGGTGCAGGCGGCTGGCGGCGAAGTCGCCGGGGTTGATCCAGTTGGATGGGTCGAGCACCTGCTCCAGCGCATCCTGTGGCGGCAAGGTGATGATCCCGAGATCGATACCGCCGCTCAGGTCTGTCGTGGGGGAAGGAACGGCCCCCTGAACGCCAGCGAAGCTCCATTTCGATTCGCCTTCCAGCGTGTGCTTGATATGAGAGCGGTAGGAAACACCGAAGCGAGTGAACTCGGTGGGCTCCCACAGGTAGCCGATGTTCCAGCCGAAGCCCCAGTCATCACCCTTGGCGCGGAAGTAGCCATCGCCCTGGACGTTATCCGAGAAGTTGGAGGCCACACAGTCCACGAAGGAGTCACCGGTCTGCCCGTCACAGCTACTGATTTCGGTGGGTACGTTGACGCCATAGAGCAGAGGGATCGCGAACTGCCCGAGAGGCGACGCCGCCAGCTCGGTGACATCCTGGTTGGCCGCGACGAACTGCCCGGCCAATTGCCGCGACGCGCCTTTCACATCCGCCGCGCCACGCTGGACCGACTTGATGTACTGGGCCGAGACGCCGAAGCCGATGCTGTGATGCTCGTTGAACCGGTAGGCGATGCTGGGGTTGAAGTTGACCGTCTCCAGGCTCGCCGACTGGATGCCGTAGCGGCCGCTCCAGTCTTCCTCGTAATCCAGCTTGGCGCCGTAGGGCACGAAGATGCCCATGCCGATGGTGACGTTGTCGTTGATCTCCTTGGAGAAGTAGAAGTTCGGCGCCGCAGCAGCGTCCGGCAGGTAGGAACCGGCATCGCCATCACCCGTGCCGGTGGGGTTGCCGAACAGGTCGGTGGAACCCTTGTCTTCGTATTCGCCCTTGGGGATCAGGATGCTTATTCCCGATGTCATCTGGGTACCCTTGAGGCGGGCCAGCCCGGCAGGGTTGTAGAAAATCACGGAGGGATCGGCCGCTTCCGCGCCATTGGCATGGGCAGTGCCCTGAGCAGAGACGGATTGCGAACCGAAGTGGTACCCGGACGCCAGGACCGGGGGGGTGAATGTAAGCACCAGACTGCCGCCGCAGAACGCGGTGAGCCAGCCGGCAGGACGAGTTATTGTCATTGTTCTCGACTCCCAACTTTTTAAGACGGCACCCGGGAGCACCGTTGAATCAGCCTTCCTCTTTGGCCCGCACGCAAGTGTTTCTGGGGCTTGGCCGGCCAACCTCACTGGACGCCGGGGACGTCCGTTTTTTGTGACAGTTCGTGTTTCCCGCACTATCCCCGACCTTTAGTCGTGGTGACCCGCAAGGTCGGCGAAGGGGGTAACACCCGAGGACAGGTGACCGGCTGGTCGATGAAAACCTGCCGTTTCGCTTATCCGGAGCGGGTATCTCGCGCTGCCGCCTATCACGGTGGCTCAGGGCCCGGGGCATCTCCGGAAAGCGTTGTTACCTATTGCCCCGCCCGCGTGAATTGACTCCTTCGATCGTGATTCGCTGCGGCCCGCACTTCACCGCCAGTGGGACGTTCACAAAACGCGAAGATCAATCCGTGCGCACTGGCAAATCGCCATCCACCTCTGAAGTGACAGACCGGCACGCTGGGAATTGATTCAAGGGAGATTTCGCGGGGGGATTCCATGCGCTGTCGCACGGGAGGAAAGCCTTGATGGGCGGGGGATTGCGGGAGGGACCGATTGCCTCTTGATCTGCCTCGCCCGCTTGTTCAGGATGCGCCAACGATGAGGCCGGGCGATTTCAAGGTGACGCTGAACACCTGCGCCAACCTCGGGTCAAAGGCTGCCAACCGTTGGAGATTTTCATGCCGCGCCACCTCGCAATCGCACTCGCACTCGCTTTGCCCTTCACCGTCCAGGCGGCCTCGCTGAAGGACTTCGAGCTGACCAAAATGCTGGAAAAGGTGGCGGAGGAAAGCAGTGTCGGCACGCCGCGGGCGATCAACGAAGACATTCTCGACCAGGGTTACACCGTGTCGGGAGCGGAACTGGTGAACCACCTGAGCGTGCGCGAGGCGCATGCCGCGCAAATGCGCGCCAACCCGGACTCCATGCGAGCGCAACTGGCCAACAGCGTGTGTCGCAACAATGGCTACCGCCAATTGCTGGCCCGCGGTGCCGCGCTGCGCTACGAGTTCAGCGAATACAAGACCAATCGCCCAGTGGGCAGCGAGCGCTTCATTGCCAGCGATTGCGGCCTCAAGAGCCAGCCTGCGAACTGAAACTCCGCCGCTCAATCCTTGGCGGCACGCCGCTGCTCGTCGTCGGCGCGGAGCTCCGCCAGCAGCGCCTCCATATAGCGTGACCGACGCAGGCCGCCGTCCAGCCTGCGCAGGCACTCCTCTTCCAGACTCAGGCCGTTGGTGCGCGCGGCCTGCTGCAACATGCGATATAGCTCGAGGTCGATCTCCAGACTCAGCTTGGGCATGCCTGCCCCTCCTCCGCCTATTCCTGCACGGTCCGCGCAAGCCGGGCTTGCCCGGGCCTCCCTTTAACTTCGTGTGTCTACAGTGGCAGGTTAGGTGAGGCCTGGAACGGTGCCACTGCCCTGAAGGGAGGCGCCGACAGATTCCGACAAGCGCGACCGATAGCCACGACGAAACAATTCCCCTCCTATCCTCCGCGTATCGGCGGGCGCCAACTGGAAAAGATCCCGGGGCTGAAGCAAGCTGTAAATGAGCGCTCAGCGGCCCGCGTGGATTCGGCCCGGACAATCGATGACGCTCTGCGCGATGCGACCGCCCTGATGTTCGACGCACCGCGGCGCAGTTGATGAGCAAGGAGAACACTATGCCGTACGAACCGGACGACTACCTGTCGAGACACTTCCAGACCAGTGGGATCGATCTCAACCAGAAGGTCGATGAACTGATCAACCTCACGGTCCCGGGGGACAGCCGCAACCTCGCGCTGTACCGGGAAATGGTGATCACCGTGGTGCGCATGGCCCAGGCCGACCGCAACCGCTGGGACGCCAAGATCATGCTGCAGACGCTCCGCGAGATGGAGCATGCCTTCAGCGTTCTCGAACAGTTCAAGCGTCGCCGCAAGGTCACCGTATTCGGTTCGGCGCGGACGCCGGTCGAACACCCCATCTACGCCCTGGCCCGGGATCTGGGCGCGGAGCTGGCCAAGCTCGACCTGATGGTGATCACCGGCGCTGGTGGCGGCATCATGGCCGCGGCCCACGAAGGTGCAGGCCTGGAGAACAGCCTGGGGCTGAACATCACCCTGCCCTTCGAACAGCACGCCAACGCGACGGTAGACGGTACGGACAACCTGCTGTCCTTCCATTTCTTCTTCGTGCGCAAGCTGTTCTTCGTCAAGGAAGCGGACGCACTGGTGCTCTGCCCGGGCGGCTTCGGCACCCTCGACGAAGCCCTCGAAGTGCTCACCCTGGTGCAGACCGGTAAGAGCCCGCTGGTGCCGATCGTCTTGCTCGACGAGCCCAACGGTAGCTACTGGAAGGACGCGCTGGATTTCCTCGACCGCCAGTTGGCGCAGAACCGCTACATCCTGCCCACCGACTTGAGGCTGATGCGCCTGGTCAGCAGCGCGGAAGAAGCCGCCGACGAGATCGCCCGCTTCTACGGCAACTACCATTCGAGCCGTTGGCTCAAGGGCAGCTTCCTGGTTCGCATGAACCATGGTTTGAACGAGGCAGCACTGACGACCGTCCGCGAAACCTTCGGCGACCTCTGCCTGCAAGGCACCTTCGAACAGCGCCCGTATTGCGAGTCGGAAAAGGACGAGCCCGAGTTCTGCGACCTCGTCCGCCTGGCCTTCACCTTCAATGGCCGCGACCACGGGCGCTTGCGTGAACTGATCGACTTCATCAACGAACGCCAACACTGGGCCAGCTGACCCGGACATCCGACTACCTCCCCAAAACGGCAAGCAGCCATGCGCGATCAGCGCATGGCTCAGGGCCGGAGAGAACTCAGTCGTCCAGTGAAGCGCCGCGCAACAGCCGGCCGATCATGTCCATGGAATAGCCACGGTAGGCGAGGTAACGCCCTTGCTTGGCGCGCTCACGCGCATCGCTTGGCCGCTCACCCGAGAACTTGCGCTGCCAGACATCACGAAGATGGCTGCCCCAATCGATGCCCGCCTCACGCAGGGCGGACTCGATGGCATCCCTGGGCAGGCCACGCTGGGCGAGATCTTCGCGGATACGCTGCGGCCCATAGCCTGCACGGGCACGGCTGGCCACGAAGCTTTCCAGGTAACGGGACTCGTCGAGCAGTCCCTCGTCCGCAAGGCGGTCAAGGGCACTGTCGATCAACTCAGGAGGGGCGCCGCGTTGACGCAACTTGCGCGTCAACTCGACTCGCCCGTGCTCGCGTCGTGCCAGGAGGTCCATGGCAGCCCGCCGCACTGCGGCGGGGCTGTCGAGCACGATGGGCATTGGGATTAGAAGTCGGCTTCGGTTTCAGCGACTTCCTTGGCGGAAGCGGCGTCAGGCTTGACCGCATCACGATTGAGCAGCTGCTCGCGAATCAGCTTCTCGACGGTCTTGCCCACTTCCGGGTTGTCTTCCAGGTACTTGGCGGAATTGGCCTTGCCCTGGCCGATCTTGTTGCCCTGGTAGCTGTACCAAGCGCCGGATTTCTCCAGGATGCCCTGCTGTACGCCCAGGTCGATGATCTCGCCGTTGCGGTAGATGCCCTTGCCGTAAAGGATCTGGAACTCGGCCTGACGGAAAGGCGGAGCGACCTTGTTCTTCACGACCTTGACGCGGGTTTCGCTACCCACCACTTCCTCGCCTTCCTTCACCGCGCCGATGCGGCGGATGTCGAGGCGGACGGAAGCGTAGAACTTCAGGGCGTTACCACCGGTGGTGGTTTCCGGGCTGCCGAACATCACGCCGATCTTCATACGGATCTGGTTGATGAAGATGACCAGGCAGTTGGCGTTCTTGATGTTGCCGGTGATCTTGCGCAGCGCCTGGGACATGAGGCGGGCTTGCAAACCAACGTGGGAGTCGCCCATCTCGCCTTCGATCTCGGCTTTGGGCACGAGTGCGGCAACGGAGTCGACGATGATCACGTCAACGGCATTGGAACGCACCAGCATGTCGGTGATTTCCAGGGCCTGTTCGCCGGTGTCCGGCTGGGAAACCAGCAGGTCGTCGACGTTCACGCCCAGCTTGCCGGCGTAGTCCGGGTCGAGCGCGTGTTCAGCGTCGACGAAGGCGCAGGTGGCGCCCATTTTCTGAGCTTCGGCGATCACGGACAGGGTGAGGGTCGTCTTGCCGGAAGATTCCGGACCGTAGATTTCCACGATACGGCCCTTGGGCAGGCCGCCGATGCCGAGGGCGATGTCCAGGCCGAGAGAGCCGGTGGAGATAGCCGGAATGGCCTGGCGATCATGATCGCCCATGCGCATGACCGCGCCCTTGCCGAACTGCTTCTCGATCTGGCCCAGGGCAGCCGACAAAGCACGCTTCTTGTTCTCGTCCATTGAAGTCCTCGCTAATCAAGAGGGCCTGACAGGCCACCAACAACTGTATAAGTAGCCAGTATTATTCCATAGGGCAAGACCCACGCCTACCCCTCGGACGCTTTTTCTCCTGCAGCTAGTCGGATAAGCCCATCCAGGGCCCTGGCGACCGTCTGCTGGCGAACGGCCTGCCGATCGCCATCGAAGCGGCAACGGCACGAAGACAAGGAATCGCTATCGGCCCAGGCCAGCCAGACCGTGCCCACCGGCTTCTCCGCCGAGCCGCCATCAGGCCCTGCCACGCCACTGACCGCCACGGCGAAACGCGCACCACTGGCGAGCCGGGCCCCCTGCGCCATCGCCTCGACTACTTCGCGACTGACGGCGCCTACGCGGCCGAACAGCTCCTCGGGTACGCCCAGTTGCCGGGTCTTCTGACGATTGGAATAGGTGATGTAACCGGCCTCGAACCAGGCCGAGCTGCCGGGAATGCGAGTGATCGCCTCGGCGATACCTCCCCCGGTGCAGGATTCGGCGGTGGTCGCCTGGGCGCCGAGCCCACGCAACGAATCGCCCAGGCGGGCAGCGAGCTCGGTCAGCCGTGAATCGATATCGGACATGTGCACTCCGGGGTTAAAGCGGGCCAGCGGGATACCGTACACTAGCGCCTTTTGCGTGCAAGGCCGGGCATGGATTCCTCCTCCCGAACGCACCTTGTCGCCCCACATTCAAGACAGATGCGCTGACAGATGGCCAAAGATACCCAGGACCTCTCCGACCACACCCCGATGATGCAGCAGTACTGGCGACTGAAGAACCAGCACCCGGACCAGCTGATGTTCTATCGCATGGGTGACTTCTACGAGATCTTCTACGAAGACGCCAAGAAGGCGGCCAAGCTCCTCGACATCACCCTCACTGCTCGCGGCCAGTCCGCCGGCAAGTCGATCCCCATGGCGGGCATTCCCTTCCATTCGGTGGAAGGCTACCTCGCCAAACTGGTGAAGCTGGGCGAGTCGGTGGTCATCTGCGAGCAGATCGGCGACCCGGCCACCAGCAAGGGCCCGGTCGAACGCCAGGTGGTGCGCATCATCACCCCCGGCACCATCAGCGATGAGGCGCTGCTGGATGAGCGCCGCGACAACCTGATCGGTGCGGTACTGGGCGACGAACGCCTGTTCGGCCTGGCCGTGCTGGACATCACCAGCGGCCGCTTCAGCGTGCAGGAGATCAAGGGCTGGGAAAACCTGCTGGCCGAACTCGAGCGCATGAACCCTGCCGAACTGTTGATCCCGGACGATTGGCCCCAAGGCCTGCCAGCGGAGAAACGCCGTGGCGTGCGCCGTCGCGCGCCCTGGGATTTCGACCGAGATTCCGCACGCAAAAGCCTATGCCAGCAGTTCGGCGTACAGGACCTCAAGGGCTTCGGCTGCGAAAACCTGACCCTGGCCATCGGCGCCGCCGGCTGCCTGCTGGGCTACGCCAAGGAAACCCAGCGCACCGCCCTGCCCCACCTGCGCAGCCTGCGCCATGATCGCCTGGATGACACGGTGATCCTCGATGGCGCCAGCCGCCGCAACCTGGAGCTGGACATCAACCTCGCAGGCGGGCGCGACAACACCCTGCAATCGGTGGTCGACCGTTGCCAGACCGCCATGGGCAGCCGCCTGCTGAGCCGCTGGCTGAACCGCCCGCTGCGCGACCGCGCCGTACTGGAAGCACGCCAGGACTCCATCAGTTGCCTGCTGGAGCGCTTTCGCTTCGAAGGCCTGCAACCGCAACTGAAGGAAATCGGCGACGTCGAGCGCGTCCTCGCCCGTATCGGCCTGCGCAACGCCCGCCCTCGCGACCTGGCCCGCCTGCGCGACGCCCTGGCCGCCCTGCCGGAACTGCAACAGGCCATGACCGGCCTGGAAGCACCGCACCTTGGCGTCCTGGCCACCAACATCCGCACCTACCCGGAACTGGCGGAGCTTCTTGCCCGCGCCATCATCGAAACACCGCCCGCGGTGATCCGTGACGGTGGCGTGATCAAGACCGGCTACGACGCGGAACTGGACGAGCTGCAAGCCCTGAGCGAGAACGCCGGCCAATACCTGATGGATCTGGAGGCCCGCGAGAAGGCGCGCACCGGCCTGCCCAACCTCAAGGTCGGCTACAACCGCATCCACGGCTACTTCATCGAACTGCCCCGCGTGCAGGCCGAACAGGCTCCCGCCGACTACATCCGCCGCCAGACCCTCAAGGGTGCCGAACGCTTCATCACCCCCGAGCTCAAGGCATTCGAGGACAAGGCGCTATCGGCCAAGAGCCGCGCCCTGGCCCGTGAAAAGATGCTCTACGAGGAACTGCTGGAGCAGTTGATCGAACAGCTGGCGCCGCTGCAGGACACCGCCGCCGCTTTGGCCGAGCTGGACGTGCTGAGCAACCTGGCCGAGCGCGCGCTGAACCTGGACCTGAACCGCCCCCGCTTCGTCGAAGAGCCCTGCATGCGCATCGTGCAAGGTCGCCACCCGGTAGTGGAACAGGTACTGGATACCCCCTTCGTGGCCAACGACCTGTCGCTGGACGACGCCACGCGCATGCTGATCATCACCGGCCCGAACATGGGCGGTAAATCGACCTACATGCGCCAGACCGCCCTCATCGTCCTGCTGGCCCATATCGGCAGCTTCGTGCCGGCAGCCAGTTGCGAACTGTCGCCGGTGGACCGCATCTTCACCCGCATCGGTTCCAGCGACGACCTGGCCGGTGGCCGTTCCACCTTCATGGTGGAGATGAGCGAGACCGCCAACATCCTGCACAACGCCACCGACAGCAGCCTGGTGCTGATGGACGAAGTGGGCCGTGGCACCAGCACCTTCGACGGCCTGTCCCTGGCCTGGGCCGCCGCCGAGCACCTGGCGCGCCTGCGCGCCTACACGCTGTTCGCCACCCACTATTTCGAGCTGACCGTGCTGCCGGAAAGCGAGCCGGTGGTGGCCAACGTCCACCTCAATGCCACCGAGCACAACGAGCGCATCGTTTTCCTGCACCATGTGCTGCCTGGCCCTGCCAGCCAGAGCTATGGCCTGGCGGTGGCTCAGCTTGCCGGTGTCCCGACCGACGTGATCCAGCGCGCCCGCCAGCATCTGGCGCGCCTGGAAACCACCAGCTTGCCCCACGAAGCGCCTAAAGCCGTACCCGGCCAACCCGTACCGCCGATGCAGAGCGACATGTTCGCGAGCCTCCCGCACCCGGTACTGGACGAGTTGGCGAAGCTGCAACCAGACGACCTGACCCCACGCCGTGCGTTGGAGTTGTTATATACATTGAAGGCTCGAATCTAACGCCATAGCGCACAAGCTGTTAGAATCCCGCGCGCTCTGGACGAGCTCCGACCATAAGCCTGAGCCGGAGACGCCATTCCAGAGCCGGGGAGCCCAATTAGCCAGGGTTTCCGAGCCGCCGCTGAGGAGAGAATTAGAATGACCTTCGTCGTCACCGACAACTGCATCAAATGCAAATACACCGACTGTGTGGAAGTCTGTCCGGTGGACTGCTTCTACGAAGGCCCGAACTTCCTGGTCATTCACCCGGACGAGTGCATCGACTGCGCACTGTGCGAGCCCGAATGCCCGGCCCAAGCCATCTTCTCCGAGGACGAAGTCCCAGAGGACATGCAGGAATTCATCGAGCTCAACCGTGATCTCGCTGAAGTCTGGCCGAACATCACCGAGAAGAAAGACGCCCTGGCAGACGCCGAAGAGTGGGATGGCGTCAAAGGCAAGCTCCCGCAACTGGAGCGCTGATCGCCAGACAGCAAAAGGCCCGCAATCGCGGGCCTTTGTTTTTTGCGGGCAAAAAAAAAGGGGCGGTTGCCCGCCCACTCTTTTGTCCCTATCCCTTTAAATCCCTTTCATCATCCTGATGAGTCACATCCCGTGACGTTCCTGGCCGAAGTCCGTATCGGCCCGCAACATTCCGTGTTGCATGGGTCTGATGATAGCGATTCCAGGTAATCGAACAAGGGCACCTGTTGGCGAAACAGCGGCTTATGGCGTTAGACTTAAAAATAAAAAACCTTTGATTTCAATAAGTTAAAAATACACCTCAGCGGTTTCGCCACATTATCGACTGGCTTTTGACCCATAACACTTACATCACTTGTAAGCGAATACTTACAAGCTCGTTATGGGTAAACAACGAAACGGCGACATAACCACTTGTTCCTGATCGGCTCCCCAAAAAAAGAAACCCGGCCAAGGCCGGGTTTCTTTGGATCATCGTCCGTTATTGGAACAAGGCATCACTCGAAAGGCCGTTCTTCTCGAGAATCTCCCGCAAGCGCTTCAACGCTTCCACTTGGATCTGCCTTACCCGTTCCCGGGTCAGGCCAATTTCCTGGCCGACTTCCTCGAGCGTACAGCTCTCATGGCCGCGCAAACCAAAGCGGCGTACAACGACTTCGCGCTGTTTATCCGTCAATTCGGAAAGCCATTGATCGATGCTCTGCGACAAATCGTCATCCTGCAGCAACTCGCAGGGGTCGGTAGGACGGTCGTCGGTCAGGGTATCGAGCAGCGTCTTGTCCGAATCCGGGCCTAGGGAAACGTCCACCGAGGTAACCCGCTCGTTCAGGCCGAGCATCCGCTTTACCTCTTCAACCGGCTTCTCGAGCAGGTTGGCGATTTCTTCGGCGGAGGGCTCGTGATCGAGCTTGTGGGTCAACTCCCGCGCTGCGCGCAGATAGACGTTGAGTTCCTTGACCACATGGATCGGCAGCCGGATGGTCCGGGTCTGATTCATGATCGCGCGTTCGATGGTCTGGCGTATCCACCAGGTTGCGTAGGTGGAGAAGCGGAAGCCCCGCTCCGGGTCGAACTTCTCGACCGCCCTGATCAAGCCGAGGTTGCCCTCTTCTATCAGGTCCAGCAGGGAGAGCCCCCGGTTGACATAGCGTCGGGCGATTTTCACCACCAGGCGCAGGTTGCTCTCGATCATGCGTTTGCGTCCGGCAGGATCACCACGCTGCGCCAGGCGCGCGAAGTGCACTTCTTCTTCCGGAGTCAGGAGGGGGGAAAAGCCGATTTCGTTGAGGTAGAGCTGGGTCGCGTCGAGGGCGCGCGTGTAGTCGATGTACTTGTGCTGCTTGAGTGAGCTCGACTTGGACTTGGTGCTGGGGGGAGACTCGTGCTCCTCGCTCAATCCCTCGTCCATGACGACGCCTGGCTCCAGGAGGAGCAGTTCGTCGTCTACGTCAAACTCCGGCGCTTCTTTATTGAGTGCCATTGTTGTTGTCCCTTGCTGAGTTCGACAACAAGCCCTGACGATGCCATTTCCTTGGCTACGCCTGAGCCCGTCCATCCCACGTGGGTGACGGGCCGACGTCGGATCAACGACGAGGCAGATATTGCAGTGGATCTACAGGCTTACCTTGGCGGCGAATTTCAAAGTGAAGCTTCACCCGGTCAGTACCCGTTGAGCCCATCTCTGCAATGGTCTGTCCGACCTTGACCTGCTGTCCTTCCCGTACCAGCAACCTGCGGTTGTGACCGTAAGCGCTTACGTAGGTATCGCTGTGCTTGATGATCACCAATTCGCCGTAGCCCCGTAATCCACTTCCGGCGTAAACAACGGAACCATCCGATGCAGCTAAAACAGGCTGGCCTAATTCACCTGCTATATCAATCCCTTTATTCAAACTACCGTTTGAGGAAAAACGACCGATCATCGCGCCACTCGCAGGCCACGCCCAGCCAGTCGCAGAGCGGGTTACAGGCAAGGTCGGGGTCGTTGCCGGCGTGGTCGCAACAGGAGGCGGCACGGGTTTGGTCGGCTGGTTCTGGACCGGCTGGCTCGACTGCGTAGTGGGTTGCTTCGGCGGCGGCGTAGTGACGACAGGCGCTGTCGCAACGGAACGTACCGGAGCGGAATTGGACTGCCCGTCGAAGCGAATCGTCTGCCCCGGACGGATCACATAGGGCGCGGGAATCGCGTTGCGGGCAGCCAGGGCTTTCCAGTCCCAGCCGAAACGGAAGGCAATGGAATAGAGGGTATCGCCCCGCTGGACACGGTACTGGCCCGTGGTCACCGGCTGGCGCTGCTGGGCAGCGGCACGGCCATCACGGTCGACCACCTGCACACCGCCAGGCGGCGAGCTGGCGCACCCAGCCAGCAACAAGCCGACGGCAACGATGGACAACAGTCCTCGTGTGCTTCCCATGCTGATCCTCTGCCTAATGGCCAGGCTCATTCCTGTCCCCTTTCCCCAACGCCCAAAGGTCGTACTTATTGTGTCGAATTTATCGTTCAGGGCCAGTTACCCATTGCTCGTCCCGGGTTGGCCGCTGCATGGCCAGGCCGCAACGACGCATCATCTGTCTGCCAATCAGAAAGGCGATCGGCGCGCGGGTTCCCCGAAGGTCGGAGGATAGTGCGTCGACTCACCCGCCGTGTTCAGGCGAGCGGCCCATTGAGCAGCGGCACGAAGCGCACGGCGTCCAGCACATGGCGCGAGAAGCCCTGCTCCTCGCGGATGATCAGCATCAATTGCTGAACGTCGCCCGCGCCCACCGGAATGACCAGGCGCCCACCGGGAGCCAGTTGATCCAGCAGTGCCTGAGGCACCTCGGCGGCGCCGGCGGTGACGATGATGCCGTTGTAGGGCGCCAGTGCGGACCAGCCCTCCCAGCCATCGCCCCAGCGGAACACCACGTTGCGCAGATTGAGTTCGACCAGGCGCTCCTTGGCGCGATCCTGCAGGCTCTGGATGCGCTCGACCGAGAACACCCGCTCCACCAGCTGCGCCAGGATGGCGGTCTGGTAGCCGGAACCGGTACCGATCTCCAGCACCTTGTCCAACGGCCCCGCCGCCAGCAGCAACTCGCTCATGCGAGCCACCATGTACGGCTGGGAGATGGTCTGGTTGTGCCCGATGGGCAGCGCCGTATCTTCATAGGCGCGATGTGCCAGTGCCTCGTCGACGAACAGATGACGTGGCGTACGGCGGATGGTTTCCAGCACATGGGCGTTGGACAGCCCTTCCTCATAGAGGCGCTGGATCAGACGCTCACGAGTGCGCTGGGAGGTCATGCCGATCCCCCGGCGCAGCAGATCGTCCTGCTCGCGAGCCATCAGAACAGCCTCCCCAACCAGCCTTCGAGGCTGTCGAGGCCCTGGGTGAATGTGCGATCCAGCTGCAGCGGCGTGATGGAGACATAGCCCTGCATCACCGCATGGAAGTCGGTACCCGGGCCGCCATCCTCGGCGTCACCGGCGACCGCGATCCAATAACCTTCCTTGCCCCGGGGGTTGACCACCTTGACCGGCGCCGCCGCACGGGCACGATGGCCGAGGCGGGTCACCTGGATGCCACGGATGCGATCCAGCGGCAGGTTGGGAACGTTCACGTTGAGCACGGTACGCGGCGGCAGGTCGAGCTGGGCATGCCCCTCGACCAGCTTGCGAGCGAAATGTGCGGCAGTGGCGAGGTTCTCCGGCTGCCGCGAAAGCAGCGAGAAGGCGAACGCCGGCAACTCGAGGAAGCGTCCCTCGAGAGCAGCCGCGACGGTGCCGGAATAAAGCACGTCGTCACCCAGGTTGGCGCCGAGGTTGATACCGGAAACCACCATGTCCGGCGTCTGCTCCAGCAGGCCGTTGAGCCCGAGGTGAACGCAATCGGTGGGCGTACCGTTGATGCTGATGTAGCCGTTGTCGAGGCGCTGCGGGCACAGCGGCCGATCCAGGGTGAGCGAGCTGCTGGCACCGCTCTTGTCCTGGTCAGGGGCGATGACCACGCAATCGGCATAACCCTCTAGCGCAGCGTGCAGGGCGGCGAGGCCGGGTGCATTCACCCCGTCGTCGTTGGAAATCAGAATACGCATGGGTTGTCCGTCTGCCCTGCCGGCACCAGATCGACAAGCTCGCGAACCACTGCGGTAGCGAAGCATCCAGCCGGCAGGACGAATTCCAGTTGCAGAACGTCAGGCTCGGGATAATGCCACGTAAGGCCGCCGATGGGGAGGCGGAGGATGCGCCGTTCGTGCGCCATGCCCGCATCCGCCAACCAGTCGCGCAAGGCGGGCTCGGCATCGGCCACCGCCTGTTCGCGCACAGCGCTGTCGCCGCCCGCTGGGGACGGGCCTTCGCCCCACAAGGCACCGGTCGGATGCAGGTCGAGGATCGCCAGGCGCGGGTCCCGGCACTCCTCTTCGCCGGCCATGAAGAAGCTGCGCTTGTCGGTGAAGGCCAGCAGGTCGCCGACTTCGGCACGGTTCCAACTGCCGCTGGCGACACGTTCGGCAAGCACGCGGTTGAACAGATAGCTGCGCCCGGCCGACAGCAGCCGCGAACGCAGGTTGCGCTGTTCCGGCAGCTCGCGGCGCTCGGCAAAGGCACGGGCGTCGACGACATTGCCGCCGCCATGGCCGAAGCGCTGCAGGCCGAAGTAGTTGGGCACGCCGCCGGCAGCCATGGCGGTCAACCGCGCATCGAGGGCCTCATGGTCAGCGGCCAGGCGCGTCAGACGCAGGGTGAAACCGTTGGCCGAGTGCGCACCGCGTTGCAGCTTGCGCTTGTGGCGGGCGCTCTTGAGGATGCGCAGGCTCGAGTTCTCGGCAGCGGAAAGATCCGGATCGGCCTTTCCCGGCAGGTGCAGGCTGAACCACTGGCGGGTCAGCGCCTGGCGATCCTTCAGGCCGGCGTAGCTGATGGTACGCACCGGCACGCCGGCGGCACGGGCGATGCGTCGTGCGGCCTCCTCGGTGTTCAGCTCGCGCTTCTCCACCCACAGCCAGAGGTGTTCGCCTTCGCCGGCGAGGGGGATGTCCAGCACCTCGTCGACCTGGAAGTCTTCGGCGATGGCCTTGAGCACGGCCTGCCCCAGGGGCTCCCCATAGGCACGCGGGCCCAGCAATTCGAGTTCGTTCATGCGTTCAGCAACAGGGCGACTGCGTGAACCGCAATCCCCTCCTCGCGCCCGGTGAAACCGAGCTTCTCGGTGGTGGTGGCCTTGACGTTGACCTGGTCCAGCTCGATGCCGAGGTCCTCGGCGATCAGCGCACGCATGGTCTCGATATGCGGGGCCATCTTCGGCGCCTGGGCAACGATGGTGGCGTCGACGTTGCCGACCTTCCAGCCCTTGTTGCGCACCTGCACCATTACATGGCGCAGCAGCGCGCGGCTGTCGGCGCCCTTGAACTGCGGGTCGGTGTCCGGGAAGTGCTTGCCGATATCACCCAGCGCCGCGGCGCCCAGCAGCGCGTCGGAGAGTGCGTGCAGCAGCACGTCGCCGTCGGAATGGGCGATGAGCCCGAACTTGTGAGGGATGCGCACGCCGCCCAGGGTGATGAAATCCCCTTCGCCAAAGCGATGCACGTCGTAACCGTGGCCAATTCGCATAGTCAAAAAAAGCGCCCTGAAAAGTCAGGGCGCGATTCTAACTGAAAGCGGAAGCTAGGAAGCGGGAAGCCAGACCGGCTTCCAGCCCTCAGGTCACTCCCAGCGGGCTCATCAGCCTTTCAACGCAGCGGCGTGGTGCCGCAGGTGATCGTCGATGAAGCTGGCGATGAAGTAGTAGCTGTGGTCGTAGCCCGGCTGCAGGCGCAACGTCAGCGGATGGTCGGCAGCCTTGGCGGCGGCCTGCAGCGCTTCGGGCTTGAGCTGGTTGACCAGGAAATCATCGCGGTCGCCCTGGTCCACCAGGATCGGCAGGCGCTCGCCGGCCTCGGCGATCAGTGCACAGGCGTCCCACTCGCGCCAGCGCGAGCGGTCATCGCCGAGGTAGCGGGAAAAGGCCTTCTCGCCCCAGGGGCACGCCATCGGGTTAACGATGGGCGCGAAGGCCGACAACGACTGATAGCGCCCCGGGTTACGCAGCGCGCAGACCAGCGCACCATGGCCGCCCATGGAATGCCCACTGATGCCGCGCTTGTCCGAGACCGGGAAGTTGGCCTCGATCAGCGCCGGCAGCTCCTGCACCACGTAGTCGTGCATCCGGTAGTTGCGCGCCCAGGGCTCCTGGGTGGCGTTGAGGTAGAAACCGGCACCGAGGCCGAAGTCCCAGGCACCATCCGGGTCACCCGGCACATCGGCACCACGCGGGCTGGTGTCCGGGGCGACGATGATCAGCCCCAGCTCGGCGGCCAGGCGATGGGCACCGGCCTTCTGCATGAAGTTCTCGTCGCTGCAGGTCAGCCCCGACAGCCAGTACAGCACCGGCAGCTTCGCACCCTGCTCGGCCTGGGGCGGCAGGTAGACAGCGAAGACCATGTCGCAGTTGAGCGTGGTGGAACGGTGGCGATAGCGCTTGTGCCAGCCACCGAAGCTCTTGTTGCTGGAAACGATTTCAAGGGTCATGGGGCCCTCCGGGCAGCAGCAAGCTACAAGTCACAAGCGGCAAGAGACGGCTTGCAGCTTGCAACTTGCGGCTTGCGCTTATCAGTAGTGAATGACGGTACGGATGCTCTTGCCTTCATGCATCAGGTCGAAGGCTTCGTTGATGCGGTCCAGCCCCATGGTGTGGGTGATGAAGGTATCCAGCGGGATCTCGCCCTTCTCGGCCTTTTCCACATAGCTCGGCAGCTCGGTACGGCCCTTTACGCCACCGAAGGCCGAACCGCGCCAGACGCGGCCAGTCACCAACTGGAACGGACGGGTGCTGATCTCCTGGCCGGCACCGGCGACGCCGATGATCACCGACTCGCCCCAGCCCTTGTGGGCGCACTCGAGGGCGGCGCGCATCAGTTGCACGTTGCCGACGCATTCGAAGGAGTAGTCGACGCCGCCGTCGGTCAGCTCGACCACCACGTCCTGGATCGGCTTGTCGTGGTCCTTCGGGTTGATGAAGTCGGTCGCGCCTAGTTCGCGAGCCACATCGAACTTGGCCGGGTTGATGTCGATGGCGATGATGCGCGAGGCCTTGGCCATCTTGGCGCCGATGATCGCCGCCAGGCCGATGCCACCCAGGCCGAAGATGGCCACGGTAGCGCCTTCCTCCACCTTGGCGGTGTTGAGCACCGCGCCGATGCCGGTGGTCACGCCGCAACCCAGCAGGCAGACCTTCTCCAGCGGCGCTTCCTTGGGAATCTTCGCCAGAGAGATTTCCGGCACCACGGTGTATTCGGAGAAGGTCGAGGTGCCCATGTAGTGGTAGATCGGCTGGCCGTTGTAGGAGAAGCGGCTGGTGCCGTCGGGCATCAGGCCCTTGCCCTGGGTGGCGCGCACCTTCTGGCACAGGTTGGTCTTGCCGGACTTGCAGAACTTGCACTCGCGGCACTCGGCCGTATAGAGCGGAATCACGTGGTCGCCCACGGCCAGGGAGGTCACGCCCTCACCCACCGCCTCGACGATGCCGCCACCTTCGTGGCCGAGGATGCAGGGGAACACGCCTTCGGAATCCGCACCGGAGAGGGTGTAGGCGTCGGTGTGGCAGACGCCGGTGGCGACGATGCGCACCAGCACTTCGCCGGCTTTCGGCGGAGCGACGTCCACTTCGACGATCTGCAGGGGTTTGCCGGCCTCGAAGGCAACGGCGGCACGCGACTTGATCATGGTGACTCTCCAGTGGATTTAACGATGGCGGGGAGTGTAGATGAGCGGCCAATGGTAAATAATCAGCCGCAAAGCAAAACATTATTGCCATGCAGGGATAATCGATGAGCCGTTGGGAAGGGTTGGACGAATTCGTCGCCGTGGCCGAGACCGGCCGCTTCACCGCCGCCGCCGAGCGCCTGGGGCTGTCCTCGTCCCATATCAGCCGCCAGGTGGCGCGACTGGAAGAGCGGCTGCAGACCCGTCTTTTCTACCGCAGCACGCGCAAGGTGGCGCTGACCGAAGCCGGGCAGACCTTCCTGCAGCACTGCCAGCGCCTGGTGGATGCACGCGACGAAGCCCTACGCGCCGTCAACGACCTCACCGGCGAGCCCAAGGGGCTGCTGCGCATGACCTGCGCCGTCGCCTACGGCGAGCGCTTCATCGTGCCCCTGGTGAATGAGTTCATGGCCCGGCACCCGCAGTTGCGGGTGGAGATCGAGCTGAGCAATCGCCCGCTGGACCTGGTCCACGAAGGCCTGGACCTGGCCATCCGCCTCGGTCGCCTGCAGGATTCGCGGTTGGTGGCCACGCGCCTGGCGCCCCGGGTCATGTACCTGTGCGCCGCGCCTTCCTACCTGGAGCGCTACGGTCGCCCCCATAGCCTGTCAGAACTCGGCCGGCACAACTGCCTGATCGGCAGCTCGGACCAGTGGAGTTTCCTCGCCGAAGGGCGGGAACAGACGGTACGGGTGCAGGGCAACTGGCGCTGCAACAGTGGCGAGGCGGTACTGGATGCGGCGCTGCGGGGCTTCGGTCTGTGCCAGCTGCCGGACTACTACGTGCTGGAGCACCTGCAGAACAGCCGGCTGGTTTCACTGCTGGAGCAGCATCAGCCCCCGAACACAGCGGTCTGGGCGATTTATCCACAGCAGCGTCACCTGTCGCCCAAGGTGCGCCAACTGGTGGATCTGTTGAAGGAAGGCCTGGCGAACCACCCGGCCTATCGCGATCAGTGCCGGCCGGCCCAGCGCTGACGCAGCCAGTCCAAGTCTTCCGGGCGGGTGACCTTGAGGTTGTCCGCACGCCCTTCGATCAGGCGCGGCGCCTGTCCCGACCACTCGATGGCCGAGGCCTCGTCGGTCACGGCGACGCCTGAGACCAGGGCATCGGCCAGGGCGCGATGCAGGGTGCCGAAGCGGAACATCTGCGGTGTGTAGGCCTGCCAGATGACACTGCGGTCGACGGTCTCGGCCACACGGCCATCAGGCCCGGCACGCTTCAGGGTGTCGCGCGCCGGCACCGCCAGCAGGCCGCCAACAGCGTCATCGGCCAATTCGGCCAGCAGCAGGTCAAGATCACCGCGCGACAGATTGGGCCGGGCAGCGTCGTGCACCAGCACCCAGTCATTCGGGCGCGCACCCAGTTCGTCCAGGCGCAGCAGGGCCTTGAGCACGGTATCGGCACGTTCCTTGCCGCCATCCACCCGCTCGATGCGCGGATCGCTGGCGCAACCCAGTTCGGGCCAGTACGGGTCATCGACGGAAAGGCCGACCACCACGCGCTTGAGACTCGGATGGTCGAGGAAGCAGGCAAGGCTGTGTTCGAGGATGGTCCGCCCTGCCAGCTCCAGGTACTGCTTGGGGCGATCGGCACGCATCCGGGCGCCGACGCCGGCAGCCGGGATCACGGCCCAGAAAGCGGGGAGTTCGGGGGTATTCATTCGGCCAGCTGGTAGAGGGTTTCGCCCTCTTTGACCATACCCAGTTCGTGGCGCGCGCGCTCTTCCACGGTCTCCATGCCCTTCTTGAGCTCGGAAACCTCGGCCTCGAGGATGCGGTTACGTTCCAGCAGGCGTTCGTTCTCGCCCTTCTGGTCGGCGATCTGCCGCTCGAGGTCCGTGACCTGCGCCAGGCTGCCGTCGCCCACCCACAGGCGATACTGCAACCCGGACAAGGCCAGGATCAGTACGACGAACAACCAGTAAGGGGATTTGGCCATCGAAAGAGAAGTTTCCATACGAAAAGGGCAGCTTTCGCTGCCCTTTTTATCATCCCCGGCTTAGCCGCGGAACTCGGCACGACCACGGTAAGGCGCCTTTCCGCCCAGCTGCTCTTCGATGCGCAGCAGCTGGTTGTACTTGGACACGCGGTCGGAACGGCACAGGGAGCCGGTCTTGATCTGGCCGGCGGCAGTGCCTACGGCCAGGTCGGCGATGGTGCTATCCTCGGTTTCACCGGAGCGGTGGGAGATCACCGCGGTGAAGCCGGCGGCCTTGGCCATCTGGATGGCTTCCAAGGTTTCGGTCAGCGAGCCGATCTGGTTGAACTTGATCAGGATCGAGTTACCGATGCCCTTCTCAATGCCTTCCTTGAGGATCTTGGTGTTGGTGACGAACAGGTCGTCGCCCACCAGCTGGATCTTCTCGCCGATCTTGTCGGTGAGGATCTTCCAGCCAGCCCAATCGGACTCGTCCAGGCCGTCTTCGATGGAGATGATCGGGAAGCGCTCGGTCAGGCCTTTCAGGTAGTCGGCAAAGCCTTCGGCGTCGAACGACTTGCCTTCACCGGACAGGTTGTACTTGCCGTCTTCGAAGAATTCGCTGGCAGCGCAGTCCAGGGCCAGGGTCACGTCGGTGCCCAGCTTGTAGCCGGCATTGGCGACGGCTTCGGCAATGGCGGCCAGGGCGTCTTCGTTGGAGGTCAGGTTCGGGGCGAAGCCACCTTCGTCACCCACGGCGGTGTTCAGGCCACGGGCCTTCAGCACGGCTTTCAGGTGATGGAAGATCTCGGTGCCCATGCGCAGGCCATCGGAGAAGGTCTTGGCGCCAACCGGCTGGACCATGAACTCCTGGATGTCGACGTTGTTATCGGCGTGCTCGCCACCGTTGATGATGTTCATCATCGGCACCGGCATGGAGTACTGGCCGGGGGTGCCGTTGAGGTTGGCGATGTGCGCGTAAAGCGGCAGGTCCTGGTCCTGGGCGGCGGCCTTGGCGGCGGCCAGGGACACGGCGAGGATGGCGTTGGCACCCAGGGAGGCTTTGTTCTCGGTGCCGTCGAGGGCGATCATCGCGTGGTCGAGTGCTTTCTGGTCGACCGGGTCCTTGCCCAGCAGCAGGCTGCGGATCGGGCCGTTGATGTTGGCAACGGCTTTAAGCACGCCCTTGCCCATGTAGCGGCTCTTGTCGCCATCGCGCAGCTCGAGGGCTTCACGGGAACCGGTGGAGGCACCGGACGGCGCGCAGGCGCTGCCGACGATACCGTTGTCCAGGATCACATCCGCCTCGACGGTGGGGTTACCGCGGGAATCCAGGACTTCACGGCCCTTGATGTCGACGATCTTTGCCATTGTTGTTAGCACTCCAAAGTTGACGATGACGCTGCAGCGGAATTAGAGGGGCGGCGCGGGCGGACGTTCGCTTGGGCAGGTCCGACCCTTGACCTGACCGATCGGTCAGATAACGCGCGCCCGGCACTTTACCGGAGATTTGCCCGTTCAGGCAGTCTCGATCGGCGGAAAACTCTTGACCAGATCATCCAGCTGCTTGAGCTGGGCGAGGAACGGTTCCAGCTTGTCCAGGCGTAGGGCGCAGGGGCCGTCGCACTTGGCGTTGTCCGGATCCGGGTGCGCTTCCAGGAACAGGCCGGCCAGGCCCTGGCTCATGCCGGCCTTGGCCAGGTCGGTGACCTGGGCACGGCGGCCACCGGCGGAGTCGGCGCGACCACCCGGCATCTGCAGGGCATGGGTGACGTCGAAGAACACCGGGTACTGGAACTGCTTCATGATGCCGAAGCCGAGCATGTCCACCACCAGGTTGTTGTACCCGAAGGAGGAACCGCGCTCGCAGAGGATCAGCTGGTCGTTACCCGCCTCTTCGCACTTGGCCAGGATGTGTTTCATCTCCTGGGGCGCGAGGAACTGGGCTTTCTTGATGTTGATCACCGCACCGGTCTTCGCCATCGCCACGACCAGGTCGGTCTGGCGGGAGAGGAAGGCCGGCAGCTGGATGATGTCGCAGACTTCGGCGACGGGCGCGGCCTGATGCGGCTCATGCACGTCGGTGATGATCGGCACGCCGAAGGTCTTCTTCACTTCCTCGAAGATCTTCAGACCCTCTTCCAGGCCCGGGCCGCGGAAGGAGGTCACCGACGAGCGGTTGGCCTTGTCGAAGCTGGCCTTGAATACGTAGGGGATACCGAGCTTGTCGGTGACCTTGACGTACTCCTCACAGACCTTCAGTGCCAGGTCGCGGGACTCCAGCACGTTCATGCCGCCGAACAGCACGAAGGGCTTGTCGTTGGCGATCTCGATGTCACCGACGCGGATGATCTTCTGCGCCATGGGTCAGGCCTTCTTCGCTTTTTGCGCCAGGGCGGCGTTGACGAAGCCGCTGAACAGCGGGTGACCGTAACGCGGCGTGGAGGTGAACTCCGGGTGGAACTGGCAGGCGACGAACCAGGGATGATCCGGAGCCTCGACCACTTCGACCAGGGCGCCGTCGCCGGAACGACCGGTGATCTTCAGGCCGGCTTCACGCAGTTGCGGCAGCAGGTTGTTGTTCACTTCGTAGCGGTGGCGGTGGCGCTCGACGATCTCGTCCTTGCCGTAGCAGCCGTGCACCAGGGAGCCGCTTTCCAGCTGGCAGGCCTGGGCGCCGAGGCGCATGGTGCCCCCCAGGTCGGAGGCTTCGGTACGGATCTCGGTGGCACCGGTGGCGTCTTCCCACTCGGTGATCAGGCCCACGACCGGGTGGCCGCTGGCCTTGTCGAATTCGGTGGAGTTGGCGTCGGTCCAGCCCAGCACGTTGCGGGCGAACTCGATGACCGCCACCTGCATGCCGAGGCAGATGCCCAGGTAGGGGATCTTGTTCTCGCGTGCATATTTGACGGTGGTGATCTTGCCTTCCACGCCACGCAGGCCGAAGCCGCCGGGAACCAGGATGGCGTCGACGCCTTCCAGCAGGCTGGTGCCCTGGTTCTCGATGTCTTCGGAGTCGATGTAGCGCAGGTTGACCTTGGTGCGGTTCTGGATGCCGGCGTGGCTCATCGCCTCGATCAGCGACTTGTACGCGTCCAGCAGCTCCATGTACTTGCCGACCATGGCGATGGTGACGTCCTTCTCCGGGTTCAGCTTGGCATCGACGACGCGATCCCACTCGGAAAGATCGGCACCGCCGCACTGCAGGCCGAAGCGCTCGACGACGAAGTCGTCCAGGCCCTGGGCGTGGAGCACGGAAGGAATCTTGTAGATGGTGTCGACGTCCTGCAGGGCGATGACCGCGCGCTCTTCCACGTTGGTGAACAGGGCGATCTTGCGACGCGAGGACAGGTCGACTTCATGGTCGGAGCGGCAGATCAGCACGTCGGGCTGCAGGCCGATGGAGCGCAGCTCCTTCACCGAGTGCTGGGTCGGCTTGGTCTTGGTCTCGCCGGCAGTGGCGATGTAGGGGACCAGGGTCAGGTGCATCAACATGGCGCGCTTGGCGCCCACTTCCACGCGCAGTTGGCGGATGGCCTCGAGGAAGGGCTGGGACTCGATGTCACCCACGGTGCCGCCGATCTCGACCATCGCGACGTCGGCATCGCCGGCGCCCTTGATGATGCGACGCTTGATCTCGTCGGTGATGTGCGGGATGACCTGGATGGTGGCGCCCAGGTAGTCACCACGGCGCTCCTTGCGCAGCACGTCCTCGTAGACGCGGCCGGTGGTGAAGTTGTTGTTCTGGGTCATGGTGGTGCGCACGAAGCGCTCGTAGTGGCCCAGGTCGAGGTCGGTCTCTGCGCCGTCCTCGGTGACGAACACTTCACCGTGCTGGAAGGGGCTCATGGTGCCGGGATCGACGTTGATGTACGGATCCAGCTTGAGCATGGTGACCTTCAGCCCCCGCGCTTCCAGAATGGCGGCCAAGGATGCCGAGGCGATGCCTTTCCCCAATGAAGAAACAACACCACCCGTGACGAAGATGTAGCGCGTCATGAAAAACCCTAGAAGTCTGCGTTTAGGCGGAAGGCCGCCGGGGAGAGCGAAGTAAGGCCGAAGCCTGCAATCTGGAACAGTGCCAAAACGGCAAACTCCCGCCGACTCCGAAGGAATCAGCAAGAGCTCTGTAAGACGGGAGCGTAGTCTACCGGAAAGACCCTTTCAGCTCAAACCTTGGTCATTCGTCGGCGGTGTCCAGCGCAGTCGCCAGCGTGCATCCGCAGGCCCGGCGAGGCCCGGGAGATTGGCCACGGCAAGCAGCTCACCCCCGCGATAGAGCAGTGGCAGGCGCCCGCGGACGAAAGCCGGCAGGCCGCTCTCGTTGAGCAGGCGCTTGAGGTCGCGACGCCCACGCCCCGCCACCTCCAGCACTTCGCCGCCCTGGCGGTAGCGCACCTCGAGCGCGCCCTGCGGGGGCTCGCCGACGAGCTGCAACTGGCCGTTGCCGGGCAACTCCAGCACCTTGCCGGGTTCAGACCATTGCCCGCCCGCCAACGGCCCCTGCTGCCAACTGCCGGGCAGCCACCACAGCCGTCCGTCGGCACGCCGCAGCTCTCCGCCCTCGAGCTTCCAGACCGGGCTGGCACTGGGGCCGGCGTCACGCAAGTCATCCCAGCCCGCCCAGTGCCCGCTGTCCGGCATAGCGGTGAAGGCGCTCAGCCAGTGACGCAGGGCATTGCGCTGCCGAGCCGGAGACAAGCCGATCAACGGCGCCAGCTCCAGGGACGACAGCAGCAGCCAAGGGAAAGCGCTATCGGTACGTGCCGCCTGCAAATCCAGCTGCGCCAGCTCGCCGAGCAGCGCCTCGCCCTCGGCCAGATGCCCGGCACTGCGGGCGATGCTCGACGAAGCCTGCGGCCAGCGCTCGGCGAGTGCCGGCATGATCCGCCGGCGCAAGTAGTTGCGGGAGAATTCGGTGTCATCGTTGGACGGGTCCTCGACCCAATCCAGCCCCAGCTCACGCGCACAGGCTTCGAGCTCGGCGCGAGGCAACTGCAGCAGTGGCCGCAGCAGAACGCCATCACCCAGCACGCGACTGCCCGGCATGCCTGCAAGGCCACGCACACCCGCGCCACGCAGCAGGCGGAACAGCAGGGTTTCTGCCTGATCGTCACGGTGCTGGGCACTCATCAGCACTTCCCCAGCGCCGAGCCGAGCGATGAAGGCGGCGTAACGGGCGTCGCGCGCGGCACGCTCCAGGCTGTTGCCAGGCGCCACCTGCACCCGCGCCACATCCAGCGGCACACCCAGCCCGTCGCAGATGCGCTGGCAATGGGCAGGCCAGGCCTCTGCAGCGGGCTGCAGGCCGTGGTGAACATGGATGGCGGAGAGAGATGGCAGGCGCTCGCGTTCGGCGAGGCGCATCAGGAGGTGCAGCAGGACGGTGGAATCCAGCCCTCCGGAGAAGGCCACCCGCCAGGCCGGTGCGTCGCGCCAGGGGGCGACGGCAACCAGCAGGAGGGATTCGAGTTTCAGGACGAGCGAGTGGCCGTTTTCGGTCACGCGCTCATCCCCATGGCCATCAGGCCACGCCATAGCTCATCAGGCGCTCGTAACGGCGAGCCAGCAGGTCGTCGGTATCGAGTTTCTTCAGGGCTTGCAGTTGCGAGGTCAGTTCCGCACGGATCGACGCGGCCGCTACGGCCGGTTCGCGATGGGCGCCACCCAGGGGCTCGCCGATCACCTTGTCGACGATGCCCAGGCCCTTCAGGCGCTCGGCGGTGATGCCCATGGCCTCGGCGGCATCCGGTGCCTTCTCGGCGGTTTTCCACAGGATGGACGCACAACCTTCCGGCGAGATCACCGAGTAGGTGGAGTACTGCAGCATGTTCAGGCGGTCGCAGACGCCAATGGCCAGCGCACCACCGGAACCACCCTCACCGATGACGGTGGCGATGATCGGGGTCTTGAGGCGCGCCATCACGCGCAGGTTCCAGGCGATGGCTTCGCTCTGGCCACGCTCCTCGGCATCGATGCCCGGGTAGGCGCCGGGGGTGTCGATGAAGGTGAGGATCGGCATCTTGAAGCGCTCGGCCATTTCCATCAGGCGGCAGGCCTTGCGATAGCCCTCGGGGCGCGGCATGCCGAAGTTGCGGCGTACCTTTTCGCGCACTTCACGGCCTTTCTGGTGGCCGATGATCATCACCGGCTGGTCGTCCAGGCGGGCAACGCCACCGACCAGGGCCGCGTCGTCGGAGAAGTGGCGGTCGCCATGCAGCTCGTCGAACTCGGTGAAGATGTGCTCGATGTAATCGAGGGTGTAGGGGCGGCGCGGGTGGCGTGCCAACTGAGCGATCTGCCAGCTGGTCAGGTTGCCGAAGATGCTTTCGGTGAGCGCGCTGCTCTTCTCCTGCAAGCGGGAGATTTCATCGGTGATGTTCAGCGCGTTGTCGTTGCCGACCAGGCGCAGCTCCTCGATCTTGGCTTGCAGGTCAGCGATCGGCTGTTCGAAATCCAGAAAATTCGGGTTCATAGGCTTCCGTCGTGCGCGTGGGGCCAGGCGGCTGGTTCCATTTGGCGCCCTACCTTAAAGGAAGGGCGCGTGCGGGTCGAGAAATCGAGGGGCGACCGGGCGCCCCTTCGCTTCAGCGGTAGTGCAGGAAGACGTTGTCGCGCCCGAACTGGTCACGCAATGCCTGAATCAAAGCGTCGGCGGGGTCGATCCGCCACTGCTCACCGAACTGCAGCAACGCCTTGGCACTCGCTCCACTGTAGTCCAGCGTGATCGGGCAGGAGCCACGATGGCGATTGCACAGATCAGCCAGCCAGCGCAGGCGATCGCCCTGCAGGGCGCTGTGGTCGACCTTCATCCGCAGGCTCTCGGCGAGCCCCGTGCGGGCCTCCTCCAGGCTCATCACACGCTTGGCACGCAGGCGCAGGCCGCCGGAGAAATCGTCGTGGCTGACCTCGCCCTCGACCACCACCAGCGCGTCGGTCTGCAGCAATGCACTGGCGGAGTTGAAGGCATCGGCGAACAGCGAGGCCTCGATGCGACCGGAACGGTCGTCGAGGGTGATGAAGCCCATCTTGTCGCCCTTCTTGTTCTTCATCACCCGCAGGTTGACGATCAGGCCGGCGATGGTCTGGGTGTCACGCGCAGGCTTCAGCTCAACGATGCGCTGGCGGGCGAAGCGACGCACCTCGCCTTCGTACTCGTCGATCGGGTGCCCGGTAAGGTAGATCCCCAGGGCATCCTTCTCGCCCTTGAGCCGCTCCTTGAGGGACAGCTCCTTGGCGTTGCGATGGTTGGCGTACATGTCCGCTTCGGGTTCGGCGAACAGGCCGCCGAACAGGTCCATGTGCCCGCTGTCGTGGCTGCGCGCCGTCTGCTCGGCGGCCTGGATGGCTTCCTCCATGGACGCCAGGAGCACCCCGCGGTTGCGGTCGATGCCCGCCTGGTAGGCCTTGGGCTCTTCGCTGAAGAACGGGCCGAGGCGATCCAGCGCGCCGCCACGGATCAAGGCGTCCAGGGTGCGCTTGTTGACGCGTTTGAGGTCGATGCGGTTGCAGAAGTCGAAGAGGTCCTTGAACGGGCCACCTTCGGCGCGGCATTCGGTGATCGCCTCCACCGGGCCCTCGCCCACGCCCTTGATGGCGCCCAGGCCGTAGATGATCTGCCCGGCGTCATCGACGGTGAAGCGGTACTCGGAGTTGTTCACGTCCGGTGCGACGATGCGCAGCTTCATGTTCCGGCACTCTTCGATCAGCGTCACCACCTTGTCGGTGTTGTGCATATCCGCCGTGAGTACAGCGGCCATGAAGGGCGACGGGAAGTGCGCCTTGAGCCAGGCGGTCTGGTAGGAGACCCAGCCATAGGCAGCCGAGTGGGATTTGTTGAAGCCGTAGCCGGCGAACTTTTCCACCAGGTCGAAGATGTTGCCAGAGAGGTTCTCGTCGATGCCGTTGCTGGAGCAGCCCTCGATGAAGCCGCCACGCTGCTTGGCCATCTCCTCGGGCTTCTTCTTGCCCATGGCACGGCGCAGCATGTCTGCGCCGCCGAGGGTGTAGCCCGCCATCACCTGGGCAATCTGCATCACCTGTTCCTGGTACAGGATGATGCCGTAGGTGGGCTTGAGCACGGGCTCGAGGCCCGCGTACTGGTAGTCCGGGTGCGGGTAGGACAGCTCGGCCCGCCCGTGCTTGCGGTTGATGAAGTCGTCCACCATGCCCGATTGCAGCGGGCCCGGGCGGAACAGCGCCACCAGGGCGATCATGTCTTCCAGGCAGTCGGGCTTGAGCTTCTTGATCAGTTCCTTCATGCCGCGGGATTCGAGCTGGAAAACTGCAGTGGTCTCCGCCTTCTGCAGCATGTCGTAGGTTTTCTTGTCATCCAGCGGGATGCGGTCGATATCCACCAGGGGCTTGCCTTCCTTGACCCGCTCCCGGTTGATCATCTCCATGGCCCACTTGATGATCGTCAGCGTACGCAGGCCGAGGAAGTCGAACTTCACCAGGCCGGCGGCCTCAACGTCATCCTTGTCGAACTGGGTCACCAGGCCGCCACCCTCCTCGTCGCACGCGATGGGCGAGAAGTCGGTGAGCTTGGTCGGCGCGATCACCACACCACCGGCGTGCTTGCCGGTACCGCGGGTGATGCCTTCGAGCTTCAGGGCCATGTCCCAGATTTCCTGGGCTTCCTCGTCGACCTTGAGGAAGTCGCGCAGCGCCTCTTCCTGGTTGAAGGCGGCCTCCAGGGTCATGCCCACTTCGAAGGGAATCATCTTCGACAGGCGATCGGCCAGGCCGTAGGACTTGCCCTGCACCCGCGCCACGTCGCGCACCACCGCCTTGGCGGCCATGGAGCCGAAGGTGATGATCTGGCTCACCGCGTTGCGCCCGTACTTGTCGGCCACGTAGTCGATCACGCGGTCACGGCCGTCCATGCAGAAGTCGACATCGAAGTCGGGCATGGAGACCCGCTCGGGGTTGAGGAAGCGCTCGAACAGCAGGTCATAGGCCAGCGGGTCGAGGTCGGTGATCTTGAGTACGTAGGCCACCAGGGAGCCGGCGCCCGAGCCCCGGCCAGGGCCGACGGGCACGTCGTTGTTCTTGGCCCACTGGATGAAGTCGGCAACGATCAGGAAGTAGCCGGGGAAGCCCATCTGGATGATGGTGCCCAGTTCGAACTCCAGACGGTCAACGTAGAGCTGGCGCTTTTCCTCGTAATCGGGCGTGGTGTCCTTGGGCCAGAGCACCTTCAGGCGATCTTCAAGGCCCTCGTAGGAGGCATGGCGCAGGTAGTCGTCGATGCCCATGCCGTTGGGCGTGGGGAAGTCAGGCAGGAAGTGCTTGCCCAGTTGCACCTCGATGTTGCAACGCTTGGCGATCTCGACGGTGTTCTGCAGCGCCTCGGGAATGTCGGCGAACAGCTCGGCCATCTCTTCCGGGGACTTCAGGTACTGCTGGTCGGAGAAGTTGCGTGGCCGGCGCGGGTCGTCGAGGACGCGGCTCTCGCCGATGCAGACTCGGGTCTCGTGGGCATCGAAGTCGCCGGGCTTGATGAAGCGCACGTCGTTGGTGGCCACCAGCAGGGCACCACAGCGGTCAGCCAGGGCGACGGCTGCGTGCACGTGCTCCTCATCGTTGACCCGGGAGGTGCGCTGCAGCTCCAGGTAGAAGCGGTCAGGGAAGACGGCCTGCCACTCGGCCAGCAAGGCCTCGGCCCCCGCCTGGTCGCCGTTGAGCAGCGCCATGCCGATTTCGCCCTCCTTGGAACCGGAGAGGGCGATCAGGCCTTCGGCGGCCTCCTTCACCCATTCGCGCTGGATGATCACCAGGTCGTTGCTCTGGCCTTCCGACCAGCCACGGGACACGAGTTCGGTGAGGTTGCGGTAACCCTTGGCGTTCATCACCAGCAGGGTCATGCGTGTCAGCGGGCCATCCTCATAGGGGCTGGCCAGCCAGATGTCGGCACCGCAGATCGGCTTGATGCCACCGCCCATGGCCGCCTTGTAGAACTTGACCAGGGAGCACATGTTGCTCTGGTCGGTGACCGCAACGGCGGGCATACCGGCCCCCGCAACGGCCTTGATCAGGGGCTTGACCCGTACCAGGCCGTCGACCAGGGAGTATTCGGAATGCAGACGGAGATGGACGAAGGCGACAGTCATGGCGGTCCTATTCAAAACGCAAAAACGGCAAGGCCGGGATTGTACAGCGGAAGCGGCAGCAGGCTTCAAGTCGGAAACGGCCGCTTGCCGGAACGCACTCCGGCAGGCCGATCAAATGGGGATCAGGCGGGCTGACAGGCGTCAGTCGGCGCCTTCGATCACCGCCCGCACCGGCGCGAAGGAACGCCGGTGAATGGGCGTAGCGCCCAGGCGGCGCAAGGCTTCCAGATGCACGGGCGTCGGGTAGCCCTTGTGCCCGCCCATGCCGTAGCCGGGGTACAGCGCGTCCAGCTCCTGCATCTCGCGGTCGCGGCTGACCTTGGCCAGGATCGAGGCAGCGGCGATGGCCGGCACCTTGGCGTCACCCTGAACCACCGGTGCGCTGGGCACGGCGAGTTTCGGGCAGCGGTTGCCGTCGATGAGCGCCAGCTTCGGGGTGATGCTCAGCCCTTCGACCGCGCGCTGCATGGCCAGCATGGTGGCGTGGAGGATATTCAGACGATCGATCTCCTCCACCTCGGCGCGGGCAATGCACCAGGCCAGGGCCTTCTCGCGGATCTCGTCGAACAACGCCTCACGGCGTGCCTCGGTGAGCTTCTTCGAATCATTGAGGCCAAGAATGGGGCGCGCGGGATCGAGGATCACCGCGGCGGTGACCACGGGGCCGCAAAGCGGGCCGCGGCCCACCTCGTCGACACCGGCAACCAGCTCTTCCACCAGGGCGAAATCCAGACCGAGTTGCATCAGCGGCTTCCTATCAGCTCGAGTACCGCACCGGCCGCTTCCTTGGAAGCGTCGAGGCGCAGGGTACGGTGGATCACGTCGAAGCCCTCGGTCTGCACATCACCGCCATCGAGCAGGGGTACCAGCGTCTGTGCCAGCGCCTCCGCCGTGGCCGCGTCCTGCAGCAACTCGGGAACCAGCAAGCGCTGGGCCAGCAGGTTGGGCAGCGAAACATAGGGGCTTTTAACCAAGCGCTTGAGGATGCGATAGGTCATGGGGGCGACCTTGTAGGCCACCACCATCGGGCGCTTGTACAGCAAGGCTTCCAGGGTCGCGGTGCCCGAAGCGATCAACACCGCGTCGCAGGCCGCCAGGGCCTGGTGCGAACGGCCATCGAGCAGCGTCAGCGGCAGATTCCGCCCCGCCAGCATCTGCTCCAGTTGCTGGCGCCGTGCAGGGCTGGCGCAGGGCAGCACGAAGTGCAGGCCCGAACGCATGGAGCGCATGCGCTCGGCGGCATCGAGGAACAGGCTGCCGAGCTTGCCCACCTCGCCTCCCCGGCTGCCAGGCATCAGCGCGACCAGCGAAACATCCTCCGGGACGTCGATGGCGGCGCGGGCGGCGGCACGGTCGGCCTGCAACGGAATGGTGTCGGCAAGCGGGTGTCCGACGAAGCGCACGGGCACCTGATGGGCCTCGTAGAACTGCGCCTCGAAGGGGAACAGGGTGAGCATCAGGTCGCAGCCTTCACGAATCTTCAGTACGCGCTTCTGCCGCCAGGCCCACACGGAGGGGCTGACGTAATGCACGGTGCGAATGCCGGCGCGACGCAGCTTGAGCTCGACGCCCAGGTTGAAGTCGGGTGCGTCGATACCGATGAAAACGTCCGGGCGCGCGTCGATCAGGGTGGCGATCAAACGCTTGCGACGGCGCAGCAACTCAGGCAGGCGGCCGAGTACCTCGACCAGCCCCATCACCGCGAGACGCTCCATGGGGAAATAGGAAACCAGCCCTTCGGCCTCCATCAAGGGTCCACCTACACCGATGAACTCGGCATCGGGGTGACGGGCCTTGAGGGCTTGCATGAGACCGGAGCCGAGAATGTCGCCGGACGCCTCGCCGGCGACCAGCGCGATGCGCAATGGACGGGTCATGGGCTCAGCGGGTGATGCCGCGGGTCGAGGACTGGATCGAGTCGCGGAACACCGCGACCTCGGGGAACTGTTCGGAGGATTCGGCCAGCTCGGCGAGCGCCTGCTCGACGGTCAGCCCTTGGCGGTAGACCACCTTGTAGGCGCGGCGCAGGGCCTGGATCGCCTCGGCGGAGAAACCCCGGCGGCGCATGCCCTCGAAGTTCATGCTGCGCGCCTCGGCGGGGTTGCCGAACACGGTTACGTAGGCCGGAACATCCTTGCCGATGGCGGTGCCCATGCCGGAGAAGCTGTGGGCACCGATGCGGCAGAACTGGTGGACCAGGGTGAAGCCGGAGAGGATCGCCCAGTCATCCACATGGACATGGCCCGCCAGCGCGGTGTTGTTGACCAGGATGCAATGGTTGGCGATCACGCTGTCGTGGCCGATGTGCACATAGGCCATCAGCAGGTTGTGGTCGCCAATGGTGGTTTCGGATCGGTCTTGCACGGTGCCCCGGTGGATGGTGACGCCTTCGCGGATCACATTGTGATCGCCGATCACCAGCCGGGTGGGCTCGCCCTTGTATTTCAGGTCGGGCGTGTCCTCGCCTACCGAAGAAAACTGGTAGATGCGATTGTGCTTGCCGATGCGGGTCGGGCCCTTGATCACTACATGGGGGCCGACCACGCTACCCTCGCCGATTTCCACATCGGGTCCGATGATCGACCAGGGGCCGACCTGGACGTCATCCGCCAGCCGAGCTGACGGATCGATGATGGCGCGAGGGTCGATCAAACTCATAATTTGCGTTCCGCACAAATGATTTCGGCCGAGCAGACTTCCTTGCCATCGACACTGGCCTGGCACTCGAACTTCCAGATGCTGCGCTTGACGCTGCGGAAGCTGGCTTCGAGGATCAGCTGGTCACCCGGCAGCACCGGCTGGCGGAAGCGCAGCTTGTCGGAGCCGACGAAGTAGTACAGGGTGCCGTCGGCCGGTTTCACGTCGAGCATCTTGAAACCGAGAATGCCGGCAGCCTGGGCCATCGCCTCGATGATCAGCACGCCCGGCATGATCGGGTGTTCGGGGAAGTGGCCGTTGAAGAATGGCTCGTTGATGCTGACATTCTTGTAGGCGCGAATGCGCTTGCCTTCGATATCCAGATCCACGACCCGATCCACCAGAAGGAAAGGGTAGCGGTGCGGCAGGTATTCGCGAATCTCGTTGATGTCCATCATTTTCCTGGAGCCTTAAAAGGGGATTGGGGATGCGCGGCGCTGCGCGGGTCACGCATCAGATGAAGCATCCCCGCCCGGGGTCACTGACGCCAGGCGCTTTTCCAGCTGTTGCAGACGACGCGCCATGTCATCCAGCTGGCGAATCCTGGCTGCGCTCTTCTTCCAATCCGCCGCAGGTTGCATGGCGGTACCGGAGGAATAGGCACCAGGCTCGGTAATGGAACGGGTAACCATGGTCATGCCGGTGACGAAGACGCCATCGCAGACCTCGATGTGCCCGACCATGCCGACGCCGCCTGCAATCATGCAGTTGCGGCCGATCTTGGTACTGCCCGAAATACCCACGCAACCAGCCATTGCGGTGTTGTCACCGATCTGGACGTTGTGGGCGATCATGATCTGGTTGTCCAGTTTCACACCGTTGCCGATCAGAGTGTCGGCCAGGGCGCCACGGTCGATGGTGGTATTGGCACCCACCTCGACATCGTCGCCCAGGGTGACGCCGCCGATCTGCGCGATCTTCTGCCAGACGCCCTTCTCGTTGGCGAAGCCGAAGCCCTCGCCACCGATCACGGCACCCGACTGGATGACCACACGCTTACCGATGCGTACATCGTGGTAAAGCGTGACTCGCGGCGCCAGCCAGCCACCCTCGCCCACCACGCTGCGGGCACCGATGACGCTGTAGGCGCCAACGGTCACACCAGCACCGATCTGCGCACCGGACTCGATCACCGCACCAGGCCCGATGCTCGCCGACGGATCGACGATGGCATCGGCCGCGACTACCGCACTCGGATGGATACCGGCAGGGAAGACGGGTTTGGGATCGAACAGGTGGGAGAGCCGGGCGTAGGCCAGGTAGGGGTTGGGCACCAGAAGCGCGTCACCGGTGAAGCCTTCGGCATCGGCCGGGGTCAGCAGCACGGCGGCAGCACGGGTATCGACGAGAAACTTGCGGTACTGCGGATTGGCCAGGAAGGTCAGCTGATCGGGGCCAGCGTCCTGCAGGGTGGCCAATCCGGAGACAACCCTTGCCTCGTCACCACGAAGGGTGGCGTCGAGACGCTCGGCCAACTGGCCGAGGGTAAAGGTCGGGGCGGTCATATCAGCGCAGTTGGTTCATGCGCTCGATGACCTGGCGGGTGATGTCGTACTGAGGTTTGACATCGATCACCGCACCACGCTCCAGCACCAGGTCGTAGCTGCCCTTCTTCAGGACTTCTTCGACGGCCTGGTCCAGCTTCGGCTTGAGCTGCTTGAGCATCTCGCGATCGGCAACGGCCTTGGCTTCGTTCAGTTCCTTGGACTGGAACTGGAAGTCACGGGCTTTCTGCTTGAACTCGAGCTCCAGGCGTTCACGCTCGGCCTGCTGCATCTTCTCGCCATCCTTGACCAGGCGGTCCTGGATGCGCTTGGCGTCGCTTTCCAGGGTCTTCAGCTTGGTCAGCTGCGGGCCGAACTTCTTCTCGGCATCAACGGCGTACTTCTTCGCCGAATCCGATTCGAGGAGCGCCATCTGATAGTTCAGTACCGCAACCTTCATCTCGGCAAAAGCCGGAGAGGCCATCAGGGCCGCGGCAACCAGAACGATTTGAGTCAACTTACGCACGATGCACTCCTGCAACAAACACTGTTGTCTTCTTGATCAGCAATTAGAAAGTCTGGCCCAGGGAGAACTGGAATACCTGGGTGTCGGCATTGTCCGGCTTCTTCACCGGCATGCCCAGGCTGAAGCTCAACGGCCCCAGCGCGGTGATCCAGGTCAGCCCCACACCCACGGAGCTGGCGAGGTCGCCTGCGTTGATGCTGCTGCAGTTGGTCGCGGTGGACGAGCAACTGGTGTCGAACACGTTACCCACGTCCCAGAACAGCACGGTACGCAGCTGGCGCTGGTCCTTGACGAAGGGCAGCGGGAACAGCAGCTCTACGCCGCCCTGTACCAGCACGTTGCCACCGAAGGGCAGCGGATCCTGGTCCGGGTCGGTGATGGTACCAGGGTTACGGCCTTTACTCGGCGTGCTGCGCGGGCCGAGGCTGCTGTCTTCGAAGCCACGCACCGAGTTGAAGCCGCCGGCGAAGTAGTGCTCGTAGAACGGCAGTTCGGAGGTGGAGCCGTAGCTGTCGCCGTAGCCCAATTCGGTGTGCCAGCGCAGCGCGGTGTTCTGGCTCAGCGGGGTGAACAGCTGGGCGCGGTAGTCGAGCTTGAAGAACGACAGGTCGCTGCCCGGCAGGGTGCTTTCCAGCACCAGGCTCTGGGAATGGCCACGGTTGGCCAGCACGCCACGGTTCAGTGTGGACTCGGACCAGCCGATGGAACCCTTGAAGTTCAGGTAGCTGTCGCCTTCCTGGCGGATGAAGTCGAAGATCTCGTCGACGGTGTACAGGCCGGTATCGATCTCGTCCTGCTGCACGGTCAGGCCGAAGGTCAGGCGCGAAGTCTCGTTGATCGGATAACCGACGCTGACGCCGCCACCGAGGCTGTTCACCGAGTAGCTGGATACGTCGACATCGAGGTCGTCGTAGTCGGTGGTGCGGTAGAAGGCGTTGTAGCCCAGGCTCACACCGTCGACGGTCCAGTAGGGGTCGACGAAACCGAAGTTGTAGCGGGTCTGGTACTCGGAGCGGGTCAAGCCGATGCTGACCTTGTTACCGGTACCGAGGAAGTTGTTCTGGCTGATCGAGCCACCCAGGATCAGGCCTGCGCTCTGGGCGAAGCCGACGCTGGCAGTGATGGAGCCGGAGGGCTGTTCTTCCACGCTGTAGTTGACGTCCACCTGGTCGTCGGTGCCGGGGACCTGTGGGGTCTCGACGTTGACTTCCTTGAAGAAGCCCAGGCGCTCGAGGCGGGTCTTCGACTGGTCGATCAGGTAGGTCGACGCCCAGCCACCTTCCATCTGACGCATTTCGCGACGCAGCACTTCGTCCTCGGACTTGGTGTTGCCACGGAAGTTGATGCGGTTGACGTAGGCACGCTTGCCCGGGTCGACGGCGAAGGTCACGGAAACGGTGTGATCCTCGTCGTGAGCCTGAGGCACGCCGTTGACGTTGGCGAAGGTGTAACCCTCGTTACCCAGGCGGCGGGTGATCAGCTCGGACGTGGTGGTCATGATCTTGCGGGAGAAGACCTGACCTTCCTTGACCAGCAGCAGCGCCTTCACTTCCTCTTCAGGCACCTTCAGGTCGCCGGAGAGCTTCACGTCGCGAATGGTGTACTTCTCGCCTTCGTCGACGTTGACGGTGATGTAGACGTGCTTCTTGTCCGGGGTGATGGACACCTGGGTAGAGGAAATGTCCATGTTGATGTAGCCGCGGTCCAGGTAATAGGAACGCAGGCGCTCCAGGTCACCGGAGAGCTTCTCGCGGGCGTACTTGTCATCGTTCTTGAAGAAGGACAGCCAGTTGGTGGTCTTCAGCTCGAAGAGGCCGATCAGGTCCTCGTCGGGGAATACCGTGTTGCCCACCACGTTGATGTGCTGGATCGCAGCAACCGTGCCTTCGTTGATGTTGATCTTCAGCGCGACGCGGTTGCGCGGCTGCGGGATCACTTCGGCCTCGATCTCGGCAGAGTAGCGACCCTGGGCCACATACTGGCGCTGCAGTTCGTTACGCACGCCTTCGAGGGTGGCACGCTGGAAGATCTCGCCCTCGGAGAGGCCGGACTGCTTCAGGCCCTTGAGCAGGTCTTCGCTGGTGATGGCCTTGTTGCCCTCGATTTCGATGCTGGAAATCGACGGGCGCTCGACAACGGTGATCACCAGAACGCCGTTGTCACGGCCAAGCTGGATGTCCTGGAAGAAACCGGTCTTGAACAGGGCTCTAGTGGCTTCAACCAAGCGGCGGTCATCCGCCTGATCGCCGACGTTGAGCGGCAGAGCACCGAACACGCTGCCGGCGGATACCCGCTGCAGGCCGTTTACGCGGATGTCGGAGATGGTGAAGGACTCGGCGTGAACTTCGCCGATCATGAGTGCGGCGAGCACCGCAGTTAGCAGCAGGCGTTTCATGAAGTCCTTTTTTATTCCAACTGATAATAAGGAATCTGCCGCGAAGGGCGGCAGATCCGGAATTCAGTGACGCGTTACAGACGACCCAGATCGTTCACCAGAGCCAATAGCATGACCCCGACGACAAGACTGATGCCGATCTGCACCCCCCAAGCTTGCACCCGCTCTGACAGTGGTCGTCCACGCGCCCATTCAATCAGGTAGAACAGCAGGTGCCCCCCGTCCAGGACGGGAATTGGCAACAGATTGAGAACCCCCAGGCTTATGCTCAGGTAGGCCAGGAAATTCAGGAAATCTCCCACGCCGGACTGGGCCGAAGCGCCCGCCACTTTAGCAATGGTTATCGGCCCGCTCAAGTTTTTTACCGAGAGCTCGCCGAGCAACATTTTCTTTAGGGAATCCAGAGTTAGCAGGCTCATGGACCAGGTGCGACCCGCTGCCTCACCTATGGCGTCCAGCGGACCGAAGCTGACCTCGCGCAACATCTCTTTCGGCCACTCACCCGCCTTGACACCCGCACCGAGGAAGCCGCTACGGGCTTCGCCCTCGCCACGCGCCCCCAGGGTGACCGGCATCTCGGCGACCTGGCCGTCTCGCTCGTAGCGCACGGTGATGCGCTGCCCGGGGCGACTGCGGACGAAGTCGACCAGTTGCTGCCAGTCGTCGAGCACCTGCCCGTCGAGCGCGAGGATACGGTCGCCAGCGCGCAGGCCTGCCGCCTGCGCCGGACCTTCCGGCACCTCGTCCAGCACCGGAGGCATGGCCGGGCGCCAGGGACGGATACCGAGAGAGCCGATGGGATCGGGCTCGTCGGCACCCTTCAGCCACTTATCCAGATGGAGCTGCACCGGCGTCTCGGCAGACGAGCCTTCGCCTCGCACCACCAGGTTCAATTCACCACTTTCACCGAGACGACGCACCAGTTGCAGGTTCACCCCACCCCAGCCGCTGACCGCCTTGCCGTCGATGGAGAGGATTTCCTGCCCCGCCTGCAAACCACCCTGGGCGGCGATACTGTCGGGTGCGACCGAACCCACCACTGGGCGCACCTGCTGGGTACCCAGCATGGCCAGAATCCAGAAGAACAGCAGCGCGAGAAGGAAGTTGGCGATGGGGCCGGCCGCGACGATGGCGATGCGCTGGCCGACAGGCTTGCGATTGAACGATTGGTCGAGCAACGCGGCAGGCACTTCCGCCTCGCGCTCGTCGAGCATCTTCACGTAGCCGCCCAGGGGGATGGCGGCGATCACGAATTCGGTGCCCTGGCGGTCGTGCCAGCGCACCAGCGGGGTGCCGAAGCCGACGGAGAACCGCAGGACCTTGACGCCGCAGCGGCGAGCGACCCAGAAGTGGCCGAACTCGTGGAAGGTAACCAACACACCGAGCGCCACCAGGGTGCCCAGAACCATGTAAAGCGCGCTCATCGTAAACCTCCGGGCTAGCGCCCGTGACGGGCCAGCCAATCCTGCGCCGCAGCGCGTGCACGGGCGTCCGCGAGCAGCACGGCGTCCAGCGTTTCGACCGCCAGCACCGATTCGCGGTTCAGCACCTCGTCGATGATACTCGCGATCTCGGTGAAGCGAATTCGCCGCCCGAGGAAGGCATCCACGGCCACCTCGTTGGCGGCGTTGAGCATCGCCGGGGCACTGCCGCCCTGCTCTGCCGCCTGTCGCGCCAGGCGCAGGCAGGGGAAACGGGTTTCATCGGGCTCTTGGAAATCCAGACGACCGATACGGAACAGATCCAGGGCCGAGACGCCGGAATCGATACGCTCCGGCCAGGCCAGGGCGTGGGCGATGGGCGTGCGCATGTCGGGGTTGCCCAGTTGCGCCAACACCGAACCGTCGACGTAGTCGACCAGGGAATGGATGACGCTCTGCGGGTGGATCACCACCTCGACCTGCGCCGGGTTCGCATCGAACAGCCAGCAGGCCTCGATCAGCTCGAGTCCCTTGTTCATCATGCTCGCCGAGTCCACGGAGATCTTGCGCCCCATGGACCAGTTGGGATGGGCGCAGGCCTGCTCGGGCGTCACGTCGTGCAACGCGTCCAGCGATGTTTCGCGGAACGGGCCACCGGACGCGGTGAGAAGGATGCGTCGCACGCCGACCTGGGCCAGCCCACGGGCGTAATCGCCGGGCAGGCACTGGAAGATCGCGTTGTGTTCACTGTCGATGGGCAGCAATACCGCGCCACTGTGGCGCACCGCCTGCATGAACAGCGCCCCGGACATCACCAGGGCTTCCTTGTTGGCCAGCAGCACACGCTTGCCGGCCTCGACCGCCGCCAGGGTCGGCTTGAGCCCGGCCCCTCCGACGATGGCGGCCATGACGGCATCCACCTCGGGATGGGAGGCGACCTCGCATAGCCCGTTCTCGCCCACTAGCACCTCGGTGGTCAGGCCTGCGCCCTGCAAGCCGGCCTGCAGATGGCGGGCGGACTCCTGGTCGGGCACCACGGCATAGCGCGGGCGGTGTCGCAGGCACAGCGCCTGGAGTTCGGACAGGCGACTGAAACCACTTAGGGCAAAGGCTTCGTAGCGCAGCGGATGCCGCGCGATGACGTCCAGGGTGCTGAGGCCGATGGAACCGGTGGCACCCAGAACGGTAATGCGCTGGGGACGACTCACAGACTGCCCCAGCCGGCGATCCACAGCAGCGCGGCGAACATCGGGATGGCCGCAGTGAGGCTGTCGATACGGTCGAGCACGCCACCATGGCCAGGCAGCAGGTTGCTGCTGTCCTTGATGCCGGACTGGCGCTTGAACATGCTTTCGGTGAGGTCGCCCACCACCGAGATCAACACCACCAGCGCCGCACCGAGCAGGCCGGCGAGCAACTCACCGCCCGTCCAGTCGCGGAAGATGCCCACGCCCAGGGTGATCAGCAGGCTGGTGCACAGGCCACCGATCAGCCCTTCCCAGCTCTTGCCGGGGCTGACGGCCGGGGCCAGCTTGCGCTTGCCGAAGGCCTTGCCGGAAAAATAGGCGCCGATATCGGCAGCCCAGACCAGCACCATCACGGCCAGGATCAGCCAGTTGGCCAGCGGCCACTGCTTGAACAGCACCAGGCCTTGCCAGGCCGGCAGGAGAATCAGCAGGCCGATGACCAGCTTGCCCGCAGGGCCTCCCCAATAGCGGCTGCTGGCGGGGTAGCCGAGCACCAGCAAGGTCGCCGCCCCCCACCACAGGATGCCGGCAGCGAGAACCCAGGGCGCCAGGGCCGGCACCTGGTAAAGACCGAACAGCAGGGCCGCCACCAGTGCGGCATAACCGACACGGGCAGGCTGGGCGCCGAAACCGGCGAGACGCGCCCACTCCCAGGCACCCAGGCTGACCACCAGGCCGATGAACAGCGCGAACGCGCCGCCATCGATCAGGAAGAAACCTCCCAGCGCGATGGGCAGCAGCACCAGCGCGGTGATGATTCGTTGTTTCAGCATCGTTAGCGGGCCTCGGCTTCTATCTGTTCGCTGGTCTTGCCGAACCGGCGCTGGCGCATGGCGAAATCGGCCAGGGCCTTGCGCATGGCTTCGTGCTTGAAGTCAGGCCAGAACAGATCGGAGAAATACAGCTCGGCATAGGCCAACTGCCAGAGCAGGAAATTACTGATGCGATGCTCGCCACCGGTGCGGATGCACAGGTCAGGCAGCGGCAGGTCGCCAGTGGCCAGGCAGTTCTGCAACAGCCCGGGAGTGATTTCGTCCACCTGCAGGTGCCCGGCCTGGACTTCACGGGCCAGGCGCTGGGCGGCCTGGGTGATGTCCCACTGGCCACCGTAGTTGGCGGCGATCTGCAGGGTGAAGCGATGTTCGCCGGCGGTCAGCAGCTCGGCTTCACGCATCGCAGCCTGCAACTCGGGATGGAAGCGCGAACGATCACCGATGATGCGCAAGCGGATCTGGTTGTCGTTCAGGCGCCGCGCCTCCCGGCGCAAGGCCGAGAGGAACAGTTCCATCAGCGCACCGACCTCTTCGGCCGGGCGCTGCCAGTTCTCACTGGAGAATGCGAACAGGGTGAGCACCTCGACACCGGCCTCGGCGCACACCTCGATAACCGCACGAACGGCGTCGACACCGGCCTTGTGGCCGGCGACACCTGGCAGCAGGCGCTTCTTGGCCCAGCGATTGTTGCCATCCATGATGATCGCCACATGACGCGGGATCGCTGGAGAAACGCCTTTCTTTTCCATATGCGGGTGCCGTCAGACAGCCATCAGGTCGTTTTCTTTGCCTTCCAGGCCCTTATCGACCTCAGCGACGAACTTGTCGGTCAGCTTCTGCACGTCATCAGCGGCGCGACGCTCTTCGTCTTCGCTGATCTCCTTTTCCTTCACCAGGTCTTTCAGCTGGGCCAGTGCATCACGGCGGATGTTACGCACCGCGACACGGGCATTCTCGGCTTCGGCACGAGCCTGCTTGGTGTAGCCCTTGCGGGTTTCCTCGGTCAGGGCCGGCATCGGTACGCGGATGGTGGTACCCGCGGTAGCCGGGTTCAGGCCGAGGTCGGAGGTCATGATGGCCTTCTCGACCGCCTGGATCATGCTCTTGTCGAACACGGTCAGGGCCAGGGTGCGGGAATCCTCGGCCACCACGTTGGCCACCTGGCGCAGCGGGGTATCGGTGCCGTAGTAAGACACCATCACGCTATCCAGGATGCTCGGGTGCGCACGGCCGGTGCGGATCTTGGCGAAGGCATGACCCAGCGACTCCAGGGTCTTCGTCATGCGCTCCTGCGTGTCCTTCTTGATCTCGTTGATCATTGCTCGCCCTCCTCGATCAGGGTTCCTTCGGCGCCACCCACAACGATGTTCAACAGGGCGCCGGGTTTGTTCATGTTGAAGACCCGCAGCGGCATCTTCTGGTCACGACACAGGCAAATCGCCGTCAAGTCCATCACGCCCAGCTTGCGATCCAGCACCTCGTCATAGGTGAGGTGATCGAATTTCTCGGCGTTCGGATCCTTGAAGGGGTCGGCAGTGTACACGCCATCCACCTTGGTGGCTTTCAATACCACGTCAGCATCGATCTCGATGGCGCGCAGGCAGGCCGCCGAGTCGGTGGTGAAGAACGGGTTGCCGGTGCCGGCGGAGAAGATCACCACTTCGCCACTCTTGAGGTGGCGCATGGCCTTGCGGCGGTCGTAGTGATCGGTCACGCCGACCATGGAGATGGCCGACATCACCAGCGCGGGGATGTTGGAGCGCTCAAGGGCGTCGCGCATGGCCAGGCCGTTCATCACGGTGGCCAGCATACCCATATGGTCGCCGGTGACCCGATCCATGCCGGCGGCACTGAGGGCGGCACCGCGGAACAGGTTGCCGCCGCCGATGACCAGGCCGACCTGGACGCCGATGCCCACCAACTGACCGATTTCCAGCGCCATGCGGTCCAGGACCTTCGGATCGATCCCGAACTCCTCGGCACCCATCAGGGCTTCGCCGCTGAGTTTGAGCAGAATGCGTTTATAGCGAGGTTGACGACCACTCACCTGCTGAGCCATTACGAGTTCTCCTGCGGCGTATTGAATTCATGGAGCACGGGGCTCCCGCGTTCTGGAGCGTAGCTTCGACTACGCACGCGGCACTTGGTGCCCGCCTGGCGGGCCTGGCCACGGAGCCACCCAAAAGGGCTCCCCAGTTTGACGAAGAGGCCGCGCGCGTGAGCGGGCAGCCTCTTCCAGGGCGACAGCCTAGGCTGTCTTACTGCTTGGTTGCAGCGACTTGAGCAGCAACTTCGGCAGCGAAGTCCACTTCGACCTTCTCGATGCCTTCGCCTACTTCGTAACGCACGAAGGAAACGATCTCGGCGCCGGCTTTCTTGGCCAGGTCACCGACCTTGACTTCCGGATCCTTGACGAACGGCTGCTCGACCAGGCTGGCTTCGGCGAGGAACTTGGAGATACGGCCCTTGACCATGTTCTCGACGATGTTTTCCGGCTTGCCGGCGATCTTGTCGGCGTTCAGGGCCAGGAAGATTTCCTTTTCCTTGGCAACGGCTTCTTCGGAAACCTGGGAAGCGTTCAGGAACTGCGGGTTGCTGGCAGCCACGTGCATGGCGATGTCGCGAGCCAGTTCGACGCTGCCGCCTTTCAGGCTGACCAGAACGCCGATGCGATGGCCGTGCAGGTAGGCACCCACAACGTCACCCTCAACGCGGGTCAGGCGACGGATGTTGACGTTTTCGCCAGTCTTGGAAACCAGGGCCAGACGGGCGTCTTCGCGGGAGGCAACCAGCGGAGCGGCGTCGGTCAGCTTCTCTTCGAAAGCCTGGTCGATGGTGGCGGCGACGAAGTTCTTGAAGTCGTCCTGCAGAGCCAGGAAGTCGGTCTGGGAGTTGACTTCGATGATCACGGCGGCCTTGTTGTCGGCAGCAACCTTGACGGCGATGGCGCCTTCGGCAGCGATGTTGCCGGACTTCTTGGCGGCCTTGATGGCACCAGCGGCACGCATGTCGTCGATGGCTTTTTCGATGTCGCCTTCGGCCGCGGTCAGGGCCTTCTTGCAATCCATCATGCCCAGGCCGGTGCGCTCGCGCAGTTCTTTAACCAGGGCTGCAGTAATCTCTGCCATGTTCGCAATCCTCTTGAATAGGTTTTCAACCATTCAGCCCGGCATTCCGGGCAGACAAATATCTAAGGTGGCAAAAAGGGGGCCTAGCCCCCTTCTTGCGCACCGGGTAACGCTATGCGCGCCGGCCTCAGCCTTCGGCAGCCTCGGAAGCAGCAGCTTCTTCGACGAACTCGTCAGCACCGCCATTGGCGTTCTGACGGCCACGCAGTACGGCGTCAGCCATGGCACCCAGGTACAACTGAACGGCGCGGATGGCGTCGTCGTTACCGGGGATGATGTAGTCAACGCCTTCCGGGCTGCTGTTGGTATCGACTACGCCGATGACCGGGATGCCCAGCTTGTTGGCTTCGGTGATAGCGATGCGCTCGTGGTCAACGTCAACCACGAACAGAGCGTCCGGCAGGCCGCCCATGTCCTTGATACCACCCAGGCTGCGTTCCAGTTTTTCCAGATCGCGGGTGCGCATCAGCGCTTCTTTCTTGGTCAGTTTGGCGAAAGTGCCGTCCTGAGCCTGACCTTCCAGATCACGCAGACGCTTGATCGACTGACGGATGGTCTTGTAGTTGGTCAGCATGCCGCCGAGCCAGCGGTGATCGACGTACGGGGAGCCGCAACGAGCAGCTTCTTCGCGGACGATCTTGCCAGCGGAACGCTTGGTGCCGACGAACAGAACCTTGTTTTTGCCTGCAGCCAGTTTCTCAACGAAGGACAGGGCCTCGTTGAACATCGGCAGGGTTTTTTCAAGGTTGATGATGTGGATCTTGTTACGCGCGCCGAAAATGAACTTGCCCATTTTCGGGTTCCAGTAACGGGTCTGGTGGCCGAAGTGCACACCGGCCTTCAGCATATCGCGCATGTTGACTTGGGACATGATAGTTCCTTGATAAGTCGGGTTAGGCCTCCACGTACCCCAATCTCCAACCCTTGCGGGCACCCAGGAAATCGTGTCGATACGTGTGTGGGGTTTGAGCCTCAGGGCAGGGTTGCCCATAAAGCGGCGCGTTTTATAGCACAGAAATCATCTCGAAGCTATAAGCTCAGAACCCAAAGCGGGACGCGTCGGGCCTTCTTCCAGCTTCAAGCTTCGGGCTTCCAGCTGTTAAGATTGCACCCTTTATATAGAAACGCTCGAGAACCGCCATGACCGTGACCATAAAGACGCCCGCAGAAATCGAAAAGATGCGCGTGGCAGGCCGCCTGGCCGCCGAAGTCCTGGAGATGATCGGCGAGCACGTCAAACCCGGCGTGACCACCGAAGAACTCGACCGCATCTGCCACGACTACATCGTCAACGTGCAGAAAGCGATTCCCGCCCCGCTCAACTACAAGGGCTTCCCCAAGTCCATCTGCACCTCGATCAACCATGTGGTGTGCCACGGCATTCCCAACGAGAAGGCGCTGAAGGACGGTGACACCCTGAACATCGACGTAACCGTCATCAAGGACGGCTACCACGGCGACACCAGCCGCATGTTCCACGTCGGCAAGGTGCCGGTCTGGGCCGAGCGCCTGTCCCAGGTCACCCAGGAGTGCATGTACAAGGCCATCGAGCTGGTCAAGCCCGGCTGCCGCCTGGGTGACATCGGCGAGGTGATCCAGAAGCACGCCGAGAAGAACGGTTTCTCGGTGGTCCGCGAGTTCTGCGGCCACGGCATCGGCGCGGTGTTCCACGAAGAACCGCAGATCCTCCACTACGGCCGTGCCGGCACCGGCATGGAGCTCAAGGCGGGGATGACCTTCACCATCGAGCCGATGATCAACCAGGGCCGTGCCGAGACCAAGGTGCTGGGCGACGGCTGGACCGCCATCACCAAGGACCGCAAGCTCTCCGCGCAGTGGGAACACACCCTGGTGGTGACCGAGACCGGCTACGAGATCTTCACCCTGCGCAGTGACGACACCATTCCCCGGGTTTCTGCCTGAGCCCTGACCCCGCCCCACAGCTATAAGGAAGGCGACCGATGCCGCAGGTGGATCCCGAACTGTTCGACCGCGGCCAGTTCCAGGCCGAGCTGGCGCTGAAATCCAGCCCCATCGCCGCCTTCAAGAAGGCCATCCGCCAGGCGAAGGAGGTGCTCGACACCCGTTTCGCCAATGGCCGCGACATCCGCCGCCTGGTGGAAGACCGCGCCTGGTTCGTCGACCAGCTCCTGCGTGCCGCCTGGGAGCGCTTCGACTGGAGCGAAGACGCCGATATCGCCCTGCTGGCGGTCGGCGGCTACGGCCGGGGCGAGCTGCACCCCTACTCGGATATCGACCTGCTGATCCTCCTGGACAGCGCCGACCACGAGACCTTCCGCGAATCCATCGAAGGCTTCCTCACCCTGCTCTGGGACATCGGCCTGGAAGTCGGGCAGAGCGTGCGCTCGGTGGATGAATGCGCCGACGAGGCCCGCGCCGACCTGACGGTCGTCACCAACCTGATGGAAAGCCGCACCATCGCCGGCCCCGAAAGCCTGCGCAGGCGCATGCAGGACGTAACCAGCCCCGAGCGCATGTGGCCGAGCAAGGACTTCTTCCTCGCCAAGCGCCAGGAGCGGAAGGCCCGCCACGCCAAATACAACGACACCGAATACAACCTGGAACCCAACGTGAAGGGTTCCCCCGGGGGCCTCCGCGACATCCAGACCATCCTCTGGGTCGCCCGCCGCCAGTTCGGCAGCCTCAACCTGCACGCCCTTGTGAAGGAAGGCTTCCTCGTGGAGAGCGAATGCAGCGTGCTCGCCTCCAGCCAGGAGTTTCTCTGGAAGGTGCGCTACGCCCTGCACATGCTCGCCGGCCGCGCCGAAGATCGCCTGCTGTTCGACCACCAGCGCAAGCTGGCCGGGCTGCTGGGCTTCCAGGGCGATGACGCCAAGCAGGCTATCGAGCACTTCATGCAGAAGTACTACCGCGTGGTGATGGGCGTCGCCGAGCTGAGCGACCTGATCAACCAGCACTTCGAGGAAGTCATCCTGCGCAGCGCCGAATCGTCGCCCGCGCAGCCGCTGAACAGCCGCTTCCAGCTGCGTGACCGCTACATCGAAGTCACCCACCCCAACGTCTTCAAGCGCACCCCCTTCGCCCTGCTGGAAATCTTCGTGCTGATGGCCCAGCACCCCGAGATCAAGGGCGTGCGCGCCGACACCATCCGCCTGCTGCGCGACAGCCGCCACCTGATCGACGACGACTTCCGCAGCGACATCCGCAACACCAGCCTGTTCATCGAGCTGTTCAAGTCGTCCCAGGGCATCCACCGCAACCTGCGGCGGATGAACCGCTACGGCATCCTCGGCCGTTACCTGCCCGAGTTCGGCCACATCATCGGGCAGATGCAGCACGACCTGTTCCACATCTATACGGTCGACGCCCACACGCTCAACCTGATCAAGCACCTGCGCAAGCTCAAGTGGCCCGAACTGGCGGAGAAATTCCCCCTGGCCAGCAAGGTCATCGACAAGCTGCCCAAGCCCGAGCTGATCTACATCGCCGGCCTCTACCACGACATCGGCAAGGGCCGTGGCGGCGACCACTCCGAGCTCGGCGCCGTCGATGCCGAAGCCTTCTGCGCCCGGCACCAGCTGCCGGTCTGGGACTCGCGCCTGGTCACCTGGCTGGTGCAGAACCACCTGGTGATGTCCACCACCGCGCAGCGCAAGGACCTCTCCGACCCGCAGGTGATCTTCGACTTCGCCCAGCTGGTCGGCGACCAGACCCACCTCGACTACCTCTACGTGCTCACCGTGGCCGACATCAACGCCACCAACCCGAGCCTGTGGAACTCCTGGCGCGCCAGCCTGCTGCGCCAGCTCTACACGGAAACCAAGCGCGCCCTGCGCCGCGGCCTGGAAAACCCGCTGGACCGCGAAGAGCAGATCCGCCAGACCCAGACCGCCGCCATCGACATCCTCGTGCGCAACGGCATCGACCAGGACGAAGCCGAGCAGCTCTGGTCCCAGCTCGGCGACGACTACTTCCTGCGCCACACCGCCAGCGACGTGGCCTGGCACACCGAAGCCATCCTCCAGCACCCGGCCGGCAACGACCCGTTGGTGCTGATCAAGGAAACCGCCCAGCGCGAGTTCGAGGGTGCCACCCAGATCTTCATCTACGCCCCCGACCAGCACGACTTCTTCGCCGTGACCGTGGCCGCGATGAGCCAGCTCAACCTCAACATCCACGACGCGCGGATCATCACCTCCACCAGCCAGTTCACCCTCGACACCTACATCGTGCTCGACACCGCCGGTGGCTCCATCGGTGACGACCCGGCCCGGGTGAAGGAAATCCGCGAGGGCCTGATCGAAGCGCTGAAGAACCCCGACGAATACCCGGCGATCATCCAGCGCCGCGTACCGCGCCAGCTCAAGCACTTCGCCTTCCCGCCCCAGGTGACCATCTCCAACGACGCCCAGCGCCCGGTGACCGTGCTCGAACTGATCGCCCCCGACCGCCCCGGCCTGCTGGCGCGCATCGGGCGCATCTTCCTCGACTTCGACCTGTCGCTGCAGAACGCCAAGATCGCCACCCTCGGCGAACGGGTGGAAGACGTGTTCTTCGTCACCGACGCCGACAACCAGCCGCTGGCCGACCCCGAGCTGTGCCAGCGCCTGCAGGCCGCCATCGTCTCGCAGCTGTCCGAAGCCAACGCCCAGGGCGTGGACCCGAATCGCATCAGTATCTGAGCGCGCCCGTGCAGCCGCTCGCAGTAGCCAGGAACAACGAATGAACGACGCGCTGAACCACCTGCAGCCCTACCCCTTCGAAAAGCTCCGCGCCCTGCTCGGCGGTGTGCAACCGGCCGACAAGAAGGCCATCGCCCTGTCCATCGGCGAGCCCAAGCACCGCTCGCCGGACTTCGTCGCCAAGGCCCTGGCCGACAGCCTGGAGCAGATGGCCGTATACCCCACCACCCTCGGCATCCCGGCCCTGCGTGAAGCCATCGCCGCCTGGTGCGAGCGCCGTTTCAAGGTACCCGCCGGCTGGCTCGACGCCGCCCGCCACGTGCTGCCGGTCAACGGCACCCGCGAGGCGCTGTTCGCCTTCACCCAGACCGTGGTCAACCGCGCCGACAACGGCCTGGTGGTCAGCCCGAACCCCTTCTACCAGATCTACGAAGGCGCGGCCCTGCTCGCCGGCGCCGAGCCGCACTACCTGCCCTGCCTGGCGGAGAACGGCTTCAACCCCGACTTCGACGCCGTACCGGCCGAGGTCTGGCAGCGCTGCCAGATCCTCTTCCTCTGCTCCCCGGGCAACCCCACCGGCGCCCTGGTGCCGGTCGAACAACTGAAGAAGCTGATCGCCCTGGCCGACGAGCATGACTTCGTCATCGCCGCCGACGAGTGCTACAGCGAGCTGTACTTCGACGAGGCCAACCCGCCCGCCGGCCTGCTCAGCGCCTGCGCCGAACTGGGCCGCAGCGATTTCGCCCGCTGCGTGGTGTTCCACAGCCTGTCCAAGCGCTCCAACCTGCCGGGCCTGCGCTCCGGTTTCGTCGCCGGTGACGCCAGCATCCTCAAGGCCTTCCTGCTCTATCGCACCTACCACGGCTGCGCCATGCCCGTGCAGACCCAGTTGGCCAGCATCGCCGCCTGGAACGACGAAGCCCACGTGCGCGCCAATCGCGACCTGTACCGCGAGAAGTACGACGCCGTGCTCGACATCCTCGGTGGCGTACTCGACGTGCAACGCCCGGACGGTGGCTTCTACCTCTGGGCGAAAACCCCGGTGGACGACCAGACCTTCACCCGCGAGCTCTTCGCCCGCGAACACGTCACCGTGGTGCCCGGCTCCTACCTCTCTCGCGAGGTGGACGGCTTCAACCCCGGCGCCGGCCGCGTACGCATGGCCCTGGTGGCGCCCCTCGCGGAATGCATCGAAGCCGCCGAACGCATCCGCGACTTGACTGAAACCCTGACAATGCATCAGGGGATGATGCACTGAAGCCGCTAATGAAAAAGACGAGACACGATTACCACTCGCCGGGCCCCGCTCCAACGCCTTCCGACAGGTGATATCTGGGGGCAGTGGATTTATTGCGACAGAGCATTGATATCCAGCACGCGCATGGCGTGCACCAATGCATGATTCGCCCGCAGCGCAGTACAGATAGGAAGCAATATGCAACGGATCGACTCTCTAGATTACCTCCGTGGAATCATGGCTCTTTCAGTCATGATTTATCACTATTCATCGTGGTACGGCCTCGAACTGTCTCCTGCAAATCCTCTGGAGAAATTGGGCATCTACGCCGTATCAACATTCTACATACTGAGCGGCGTAAGCCTGGGCCTGATATACAAAGACCGAATCACCAACTTCGCAAGCGTCAAAGCATTCTACATAAAGAGGCTGTTCAGAATTGTCCCGCTACTCTGGATGACAATCACCGCCTACATCACGCTGAAATTCCTCTATAGCAAAATCTCGGATGCACCGTTCGACTACACAATAGAAAGAATACTGCTGAATTATTCACTGGCATTCAGTGTCTACAACATAAGTGAATACATACCAATTGGATCATGGTCAATTGGTAACGAGCTGACCTTTTACGCCATACTTCCAGCCATTCTCCTGCTTAATCGGAAGAGCAACTTATTCCTTCCAGCCTCGATTATCGGCTCACTCCTGATCGGCTACCATTTTGCTTTCAACATCATGAAGCCAGAGCTTTCAATTGGAAGCCAATGGATCACTTACATCAACCCATTCAATCAGCTTTATCTGTTTATGGCAGGCATCGCTCTTGGGGCTTACCTGCCCAAGAACATCCAGGCACTCACTGGGGCCAAAAGGGCGTCACTATCCGCTGCACTGGTCTTCGGCATTTTACTCTTCGCATTCCTCCCACTGGACAGTCAGGGTGAAATCGTTACAGGAATCTCAAGAGTCATTCTATCCGCCAGCTGCATATTGATTGTTGCCTGCACCTATACACTGAACCCGAAATCGCCGCCAAGAATGGGAAAAATCCTATCCACACTTGGCGAAGGATGCTATTCAATCTATCTCTTACACCCCTTAGTCTCAATGACCCTGGTCTTGGTACTGTCGAAGGTTGGAATCGGGACCGGCCCGGCCTATATTTTATCGATATTCGCGACAATCGCCGTCAGCCGTTTAACATACCATTACGTGGAAAAACCCATGATGGGCATTGGCAAGAAAATCTCAAACCGTGCAACCCAAGGTTCCGCAAAGGAAAATCACACCTCAGCAACGACATTCAAGACATGACGTCCTCGGATAGAAGTCGGTGAAAAGCGTTTATTGCATTATTTCAATGCCCACTCTTCAACCAACCTGCAGCGACGAACTGTAGAGCCAGGCACCTGATAATAATCAGACCCGACGGAAACACCCTATCGACCATGGCGCCGCACGAGAATCAGAAGCACCATAAGAATCGACATGGCATAATCACTGGCTAGAGTTTCGCCGAACCATTGAGAAGATCTCACACAGTTGAATCTCTCGAGGAAGACCAATGACTTACACCCTCTACGGCATCAAGGCCTGCGACACCATGAAGAAAGCCCGCACCTGGCTCGACGAGCAGGGCGTGAGCTATGCCTTCCACGATTACAAGGCTTCCGCCATCGACCGCGCCAATCTGCAGAAATGGTGTGCCGAACATGGCTGGGAAACCGTCCTCAACCGTGCCGGTACCACCTTCCGCAAACTCGATGACGCGCAGAAGGCCGATCTCGACCAGGCCAAGGCCATCGAACTGATGCTCGCCCAACCGTCGATGATCAAGCGACCGGTACTCGACCTGGGTACCCGCACCCTGGTCGGCTTCAAGCCCGAGCTCTACGCTGCCGCCCTCAAGTGACCGCACATCGCCTCGGCACCGCCCGGCAAGCCATCGACCGGACAGCCTGATCCAACCTATTCAGAACGAGGAATTCCCATGTCCACCCAACTCTTCAGCGTCGCTTTCGGCGTCGGCACCCAGAACCGCCAGGGCAACTGGCTGGAAGTCTTCTACGCCCAGCCCCTGCTCAAGCCCAGCACCCAACTGGTCGAAGCCATCGCCCCGGTCCTCGGCTACAGCGCCGGCAACCAGGCCATCGCCTTCAGCAATGCCCAGGCCGCCGACCTGGCCTCCGCGCTCAAGGAAATCGACCCAGCCCAATCCGCCCTGCTGACCCGCCTGGCCGAAAGCCAGAAGCCGCTGGTCGCCACCCTGCTGGCCGAAGACGCCGCCCTGACCTCCACCCCCGAGGCCTACCTCAAGCTGCACCTGCTGTCCCACCGCCTGGCCAAGCCCCACGGCCTGAACCTGACCGGCATCTTCCCACTGCTGCCCAACGTCGCCTGGACCAGCCACGGCGCCGTCGACCTCGGCGAACTGGCCGAGCGCCAGCTGGAAGCACGCCTGAAGGGCGAGCTGCTGGAGGTCTTCTCCGTGGACAAGTTCCCCAAGATGACCGACTACGTGGTCCCCGCCGGCGTACGCATCGCCGACAGCGCCCGCGTGCGCCTGGGCGCCTATGTGGGTGAAGGCACCACCGTGATGCACGAAGGCTTCATCAACTTCAACGCCGGCACCGAAGGCCCGGGCATGATCGAAGGCCGCGTCTCCGCAGGCGTCTTCGTCGGCAAAGGTTCTGACCTGGGCGGCGGCTGCTCCACCATGGGCACCCTCTCTGGTGGCGGCAACATCGTCATCGCCGTGGGCGAAGGCTGCCTGATCGGCGCCAACGCCGGCATCGGCATCCCGCTGGGCGACCGCAACATCGTCGAAGCCGGCCTGTACATCACCGCCGGCACCAAGGTCGCCCTGCTGGACGACCAGAACGCCCTGGTGAAAGTGGTCAAGGCCCGCGACCTGGCCGGCCAGCCCGACCTGCTGTTCCGCCGCAACTCGCAGAACGGCGCCGTCGAGTGCAAGACCAACAAGACGGCCATAGAGCTGAACGAAGCCCTTCACGCCCACAACTAAAAAGTCGATTCAGCGCGGCTGCGCTCGACCATACTGCGTTGCAATAAGGCTCGGACTGCTCATTTACACCCGTAAACTCCGCGTCCTCGCCTTATTGCGCCTTGTCTGGCCTTCGCTCGCCTCGCGCTGAATACAACTTTTCCGGCGCCAGGCTGAATCTGGAAACCGCAATGCCTCTCCCCTCTCCCTGGCGCTCCGACTTCTCCGCCCTTTCGGCCCTCGACGCCGAGGGGCAGACCTACCTGGACAGCGCCGCCACCTCGCAGAAGCCCCAGGCGGTGCTCGATGCCCTGCTCGGCTACTACGCCAGCGGCGCAGCCAATGTGCATCGCGCCCAGCACCTGCCGGGCGAGCGGGCGACCAGGGCTTTCGAAGGCAGCCGGACGCGTGTCGCCCACTGGCTGAACGCCGCCCACCCGGCGCAGATCGTCTTCACCCGTGGCGCCACCGAGGCGTTCAACCTGCTGGCCTATGGGCTGGAGCGGCAGTTCGCGCCCGGTGATCGCATCGTCATCAGCGCCCTGGAACACCACGCCAACCTGTTGCCCTGGCAGCAACTGGCACGCCGCCGCCAGCTGGAACTGGTAGTCCTGCCGCTGGATGCACGGGGCGATATCGACCTCGACCAGGCCCGCCAGTTGATCGATTCGAGTACCCGCCTGCTCGCCGTCAGCCAGCTGTCCAACGTACTCGGCCGCTGGCAGCCCCTTGGTGAACTGCTGGCCATGGCCCGCCAGCAGGGCGCGCTGACCGTGGTGGATGGCGCCCAGGGCGTGGTCCACGGCCGTCATGACGTACAGGCCCTGGGTTGCGACTTCTACGTGTTCTCCGGGCACAAGCTCTACGGCCCGGAAGGGGTCGGCGTGCTCTATGGCCGTGCCGACGCCCTGGCCCGTCTGGACCACTGGCAGTTCGGTGGCGAGATGGTGCACCGCGCCGACTACCAGGACGCCGACTTCCACAGCGCGCCCCTGGGCTTCGAGGCCGGCACCCCGGCCATCGCCCCGGTGATCGGGCTCGGCGCCGCGCTGGATTACCTCGGCAGCCTCGATGCCGCCGCCGTCACCGCCCACGAGACCGTGCTCCACGCCAAGCTGCTGGCCGGCCTCGCCGCCCGCGACGGTGTGCGCCTGGTGGGCGAGCCCCGGGTGGCACTGGCCTGCTTCGGCGTCGAAGGCGTGCACAACGCCGACCTCGCCCACCTGCTCACCGAACAGGGCATCGCCGTGCGCGCCGGGCACCACTGCGCCATGCCGCTGTACAAGGGGCTCGGCCTAAGCGGGGCGATCCGCGTCTCCCTCGGTCTCTACAACGATAGCGGCGACCTGGAGCGCTTCTTCGTTGCCCTGGACAAGGCCCTGGAGCTGCTGCGATGAACCTGCCGCCTGCCGCCTCCGAGGCTCTCGCCGCTTTTACCGGCGCCGGCAGCTGGGAGCAGCGTGCGCGCCTGCTGATGCAATGGGGCGAGCGCCTGGAGCCCCTGGCAGACGAAGAACGCAGCGACGCCAACCGTGTGCATGGCTGCGAAAGCCAGGTCTGGCTGGTCAGTGAAATGAAGGATGGCCAGCGTCACTTCCGCGCCGCCAGCGACGCCCGGCTGATCCGTGGCCTGCTGGCCGTGCTCCTGGTACGTGTGCAGGGCCTGCCGGCGGAAAAGCTGGCCGCCCTGGACCTCGCCGACTGGTTCACCCAGCTCGGCCTCGCCCGCCAGCTCTCCCCTTCCCGCAGCAACGGCCTCAACGCCGTGCTCGAACAGATACGCAAGAGCGCTATGTAGGTCGGGTGCAACCCGACGAGAACGATGCAGTCAGGGCATCAAGGTTTCTGGGGGGAGCGAATTCATTCGCGATGAGATTCCCGGAACAACCCTCTAGCCAGCAGCCCGCTCCGACGGCCGCCGCGCACCGGCCACCAGCTTGTCCACGGTCTTGGCCGCAGCGGCCATGCCGAAGCTGGCAGTAACCATCATCACCGCGCCGAAGCCGCCGGCGCAGTCCAGCTTCACGCCCTCACCGACGAAGCTCTTCTGCTGGCACACCGAGCCATCGGGCTTGGGGTAGCGCAGCTGCTCGGTGGAGAACACGCAGGGCACGCTGTAGGTGCGCCCCGCCGTTCTGGAGAAGTTGTAGTCGCGGCGCAGCATGGAGCGCACCTTGGCCGCCAGCGGGTCGTTGAAGGTCTTGTTCAGGTCGGTGACCTGGATCTGCGTCGGGTCCACCTGGCCGCCGGCGCCGCCGGTGGTGACGATCTGGATCTTGCGGCGCTTGCACCAGGCGATCAGCGCCGCCTTGGCCGCCACGCTGTCGATGCAGTCGATCACCGCATCCAGCTCGGGGGTGATGTACTCGGCCATGGTCTCGCGGGTGACGAAGTCGGCCACCGCATGCACCACGCAGGCCGGGTTGATGGCGCGGATGCGCTCGGCCATCACCTCCACCTTGGCCCGCCCCACGGCACCGGCGATGGCGTGCACCTGGCGGTTGGTATTGGTGATGCAGACATCGTCCAGGTCGAACAGGGAGATCTCACCGATGCCGGACCGCGCCAGCGCCTCCGCCGCCCAGGAGCCGACGCCGCCGATGCCCACCACCGCCACGTGCGCAGCCTGCAGGCGCGCGGCGCCCTCGAGGCCATAAAGGCGGGCGATGCCACCGAAACGTTCGTCTGTACTCATGCCTAGCTCCCAACTCGCCAGCCACCTGGCCGGGCGCGCATTATAGGAAGCGTCGACCGCCATCCCAAGCCCGACACCGCTGAATGGTGGGCCATAGATCGGCCCGTTGCCCCCCAGCGCTATAGTCGGCCGATAACAACAAGGGAGCCCAGCATGCGCAATTTCACCTTCTATAACCCCACCCGCATTCATTTCGGCGAAGGCCAGATCGACAAGCTGGCCCGTGAGATTCCCGCCGGCAGCCGGGTGCTGGTCACCCATGGCGGCGGTAGCATCTTCCAGAACGGCGTCTGGCAGCAGGTGGAACAGGCCCTGGCCGGTTACGCGCTGACCCGCTTCGCCGGCATCGAGGCCAACCCGCAATTCGACACCCTGGTAAAAGCCACGGAACTGGCGCGCCGCGAAGGCTGCGACTTCATCCTCGCCGTTGGCGGCGGCTCGGTGATCGACGGCAGCAAATTCATTGCCGCGGCCCTGTGCCATGACGGCGACCCGCTGGACCTGCTCACCGGCACCCGGGCCAAGGCGGCCGTGCCCATGGGCTGCGTGCTGACCCTTGCCGCCACCGGTTCGGAGAGCAACCCCCATGGCGTGGTCACCCATGTGACGCGCCAGGAGAAGCTGCCCTTCTCCAGCCCCTTGCTGTACCCGCGCTTCGCCATCCTCGACCCGCGCACCACCTTCAGCCTGCCCGCCCGGCAGATCGGCAATGGCGTGGTCGACGCCTTCGTCCACACCCTGGAGCAGTACCTCACCTACCCCGCCGATGCGCCGCTGCAGGACCGCCAGGCCGAAGGCCTGCTGCTCACCCTTATAGAGGAAGGCCCCAAGGCCCTGGCCAACCCCGAGGACTATGCCGTGCGTGCCAACCTCATGTGGTGCGCCACCCAGGCCCTCAACGGCCTGCTCGGCTGCGGCGTGCCGCAGGACTGGGCGACCCACATGATCGGCCACGAGCTCACCGCCCTCTATCACCTCGACCACGCCCAGACCCTGGCCGTGGTGCTGCCGGCGCTGCTGGCCGAGCGCCGTGAACCCAAGCGTGCCAAGCTGGCCCAGTACGCCGAGCGGGTCTGGGGCCTGACGGGGGACGAAGACACCCGGATCGACGGTGCCATCGCCGCCACCCGCGACTTCTTCGAAGCCATGGGCGTGCCCACCCGCCTCGCCGACCACGGTCTGGACGCGGAAGCCATCCCCCAGGTGCTGGCCCAGCTGGAGCGCCAAGGCATGACGGCCCTCAGCGAGCGTCGCGACCTCGACCTGGAAGCCAGCGAGCGCATCCTTCTGCGTGCCCTGTAATCTCCTTCGTACCGGGCCTGACACAACGCCAGCGACGGGGCCGGGAAATCGCCGCGAACTTCTCCGCAACCCCAGGGACAAAGCCTGTGTGCAATGGCCGGCAGGCACGGCTATCGTTCGTACAGAATCTATACAGTCGCCGGACGCCGGAGTAGCATGCGCGCCGACCAGCGCTCGCTGGCGCTATCTCCCCGTTCCACGCTTCGGAACCTGAAATCCCTATGCCATCGCGTAAATTTGGACTCAACCTGGTGGTCTTCGTGGCGGTCGCCGCGTTGTTCACCGGAATCTGGGCGCTCTACAACCGTCCCGTCAGTGCCCCGGACTGGCCCGAGCAGATCTCCGGCTACTCCTACTCGCCGTTCCGTGTGGACCAGAACCCCCAGCAGGACCGCTACCCCACCGACGAGCAGATCCGTGAAGACCTCGAGCTGCTGAGCAAGCAGACCGACAACATCCGCACCTACTCGGTGGACGGCACCCTCGCCGACATCCCCCGCATCGCCGAGGAATTCGGCCTGCGCGTGACCCTCGGCATCTGGATCAGCCCGGACGAAGCGCGCAACGAGCGCGAGATCACCAAGGCCATCGAGATCGCCAACAACTCGCGCAGCGTCGTGCGCGTAGTGGTCGGCAACGAAGCGTTGTTCCGCCGCGAGATCAGCCGCAAGGACCTCTCCGTCTACCTCGACCGAGTCCGCGCCGCCGTGAAGGTGCCGGTGACCACCTCCGAGCAGTGGCACATCTGGCTGAAGTACCCGGAGCTGGCCAAGCACGTAGACCTGGTCGCCGCCCACGTCCTGCCCTACTGGGAATTCATCCCCATGGAGGATTCCACCCAGTTCGTGCTGGAGCGCGCCAAGGACCTGAAGAAGGCCTTCCCGAAGAAGCCCCTGCTGCTTTCCGAAGTGGGCTGGCCGAGCAACGGCCGCATGCGCGGCGGTGCCGACGCCTCCCAGGCCGACCAGGCCATCTACCTGCGCACCCTGGTCAACGCCCTCAACGCCCAGGGCTACAACTACTTCGTGATCGAAGCCTTCGACCAGCCGTGGAAGGCCAGTGACGAAGGCTCGGTGGGCGCCTACTGGGGCGTCTACAACCTGGAGCGCCAACCCAAGTTCAACTTCGAAGGCCCGGTGATCGCCATCCCGCAATGGCGCATGCTCGCCGTCGCCTCGGTGGTCATGGCCCTGCTGGCCCTGGCCCTGATGCTCATCGACGGCAGCGCCCTGCGTCAGCGCGGCCGCACCTTCCTCACCTTCGTCGCCTTCGCCGGTGGCTCGGTGCTGGTGTGGATCGCCTACGACTACAGCCAGCAATACAGCACCTGGTTCAGCCTCACCGTCGGCGTGCTCCTGGGCGTCGGTGCCCTGGGCGTGTTCATCGTCCTGCTCACCGAGGCCCATGAACTGGCCGAGGCAGTCTGGGTACGTTCCCGTCGCCGGCCGTTCCTGCCGGTGATCGGCGACTCGCCCTACCGGCCCAAGGTGTCGATCCACGTGCCCTGCTACAACGAGCCGCCGGAGATGGTCAAACAGACCCTCGACGCCCTCGCCGCGCTGGATTATCCAGACTACGAAGTCATCATCATCGACAACAACACCAAGGACCCGGCCGTCTGGGAACCGGTGCAGGCGTACTGCGAACAGCTCGGTCCGCGCTTCCGCTTCTTCCACGTCGCCCCGCTCGCCGGCTTCAAGGGCGGCGCGCTGAACTACATCCTGCCGCACACCGCGCCCGACGCCGAAGTCGTGGCGGTGATCGACTCCGACTACTGCGTGAACCCCAACTGGCTCAAGCACATGGTCCCGCACTTCGCCGATCCCTCGATCGCCGTGGTGCAGTCGCCGCAGGACTACCGCGACGGCAAGGAAAACACCTTCAAGAAGCTCTGCTACGCCGAATACAAGGGCTTCTTCCACATCGGCATGGTGACCCGCAACGACCGCAACGCGATCATCCAGCACGGCACCATGACCATGATCCGCCGCACCGTGATGGACGAGCTGCAATGGGCCGACTGGACCATCTGCGAGGACGCCGAGCTCGGCCTGCGCGTGTTCGAAAAAGGCTATGCCGCCGCCTACGCCCATGACAGCTTCGGCCAGGGCCTGATGCCGGACACCTTCATCGACTACAAGAAGCAGCGCTTCCGCTGGGCCTATGGCGCCATCCAGATCATGAAGGGGCACGCCCGCAGCCTGTTCCTCGGCAAGGATTCCGAGCTCAAGCGTGGCCAGCGCTACCACTTCATCGCCGGCTGGCTGCCGTGGATCGCCGACGGCCTGAACATCTTCTTCACCATCGGTGCGCTGCTCTGGTCGGCCGCGATGATCATCGTGCCGCAACGGGTCGACCCGCCGCTGCTGATCTTCGCCATCCCGCCGCTGGCGCTGTTCTTCTTCAAGGTGGCGAAGATCGTGTTCCTCTACCAGCGCGCCGTCGGCGTCAACCTGAAGGACGCGTTCTGCGCCGCGGTAGCGGGCCTGGCCCTGTCGCACACCATCGCCAAGGCGGTGCTGTACGGCTTCTTCACCACCAGCATCCCGTTCTTCCGCACGCCGAAGATGCGCAGCAACCACGGCCTGATGATGGCTCTGGCGGAAGCCCGCGAAGAAGTCTTCGTGATGCTCCTGCTGTGGGGCGCCGCCATCGGCATCGGCATCGTCCAGGGCCTGCCCAGCGCCGACGTGAAGTTCTGGGTGGCCATGCTGCTGGTGCAGTCGCTGCCCTACCTCGCCGCGCTGATCATGGCGCTGCTCTCCTCGGCGCCCAAGCCGCTGGAACAGCCCCATCCGGAAGCCACGGCCTGACCCGTAGCGAGTGACCTAAACGGCGGCCAATGGCCGCCGTTTATGTTTTAAGATGTCGTCCTTTTCACGCCTTGCCGCCTTACCGGAGCCCTGCATGACCGCCCTCTCCCCCACCCTCGAGCTCGCCTGCGACCTCATCCGCCGCCCTTCGGTCACGCCGGTCGACGAAGGCTGCCAGGAGCTGATGATGCGCCGCCTGGAAGCGGTCGGCTTCCGCATCGAACGCATGCGCATCGAGGACGTGGAGAACTTCTGGGCCATCCGTGGTGGTGAAGGCCCCGTGCTGTGCTTCGCCGGGCATACCGACGTGGTGCCCACCGGCCCGCTGCAGGCCTGGCAGCACCAGCCCTTCGACGCCAAGATCGACGAGCAGGGCATGCTCTGCGGCCGTGGCGCCGCCGACATGAAAGGCAGCCTGGCGTCGATGATCATCGCCGTCGAGCGCTTCGTCGCCGAGCACCCGCAGCACCAGGGCGCCATCGCCTTCCTCATCACCAGCGACGAAGAAGGCCCCGCCCACCATGGCACCAAGGCTGTGGTCGAGCGCCTGGCCGCCCGTGGCGAACGCCTGGACTGGTGCATCGTCGGTGAGCCCTCCAGCACCACACTGGTGGGTGACGTGGTGAAGAACGGCCGCCGTGGCTCCCTCGGCGCCACCCTCACCGTGCGCGGCATCCAGGGCCACGTGGCCTACCCGCACCTGGCGAAGAACCCGATCCACCTCGCCGCCCCGGCCCTGGCGGAACTCGCCGCCGAGCATTGGGACGACGGCAACGCCTTCTTCCCGCCCACCAGCTTCCAGGTCTCCAACCTCAACTCCGGCACCGGCGCCACCAACGTCATCCCGGGTGAGCTGGTGGCGGTGTTCAATTTCCGCTTCTCCACCGAGTCCACGGTCGAAGGCCTGCAGCAGCGGGTCAATGCCATCCTCGACAAGCACGGCCTCGACTACCACGTGGAATGGGCCCTCTCCGGCCTGCCGTTCCTCACCGAGCCGGGCGAACTGCTCGACGCCGTGGCCGCCAGCATCAAGGCCGTCACCGGTCGCGAGACCACCCCGTCCACCAGCGGTGGCACCTCCGACGGCCGCTTCATCGCCACCATGGGTACCCAGGTGGTCGAACTCGGCCCGGTCAACGCCACCATCCACCAGGTCAACGAGCGCGTGCTGGCCAGCGACCTCGACCTGCTGACCGATATCTACCAGCAGACCCTCGTGCGGCTGCTGGCCTGATCATGCTCACCTGCCCCATCTGCCAGGCGCCGCTGTCCCCCGTGGACAACGGCGTCGCCTGCCCGGCCAACCACCGGTTCGACCGCGCCCGCCAGGGCTACCTGAACCTGCTGCCGGTGCAGCACAAGAACAGCCGCGACCCCGGTGACAACGCCGCCATGGTCGAGGCCCGTCGGCGCTTCCTCGAAGGCGGCCACTACGCGCCGCTGGCCGCCCGCCTGGCGCAGTTGGCTGCCGAACGCCGCCCTGCGCGCTGGCTGGATATCGGCTGCGGCGAGGGCTACTACACGACGCAGATCGCCGATGCGCTGCCCGACGCCGACGGCTACGGCCTGGACATCTCCCGCGAAGCGGTGAAGCGTGCCTGCCGCCGCACACCTGGCCTGACCTGGCTGGTGGCGAGCATGGCCCGCGTGCCCCTGGCGGACGCCAGCTGCCAGCTCCTGGCCAGCGTCTTCAGCCCGCTGGACTGGCAGGAGGCCCGCCGCCTGCTCGCCCCCGGCGGTGGCCTGCTGCGCATGGGCCCGACCCGCGGCCACCTGATGCAGCTGCGCGAACGCCTGTATGAGGAGGTCCGCGACTACGACGACGAGAAGCACCTGACACTGATCCCCGAGGGCATGAAGCTGGAACACAGCGAAACCCTCGAATTCGACCTGCAGCTGGCCAGCAGCGAAGCCCGTGCCGACCTTCTGGCCATGACGCCCCACGGCTGGCGCGCCAGCGCCGAACGCCGTGCCGCCGTGATCAAAGACGCCTTCGAAGTGACGGTCTCCATACGCTACGATTGGATCGTCAGAAACTAGGACCCCCGCCATGCGCCAACCCGATATCGAGATCTACCTGAAGGACGCCGACCAGGACGCCGTTTCCGCCTGGCTGGCGCAGGCCCTGGGCGACTGCTCGCCCTGGCAGCAGAAAGGCCAGACCTTCAAATGCAACGCCGGCGGCATCCCCGTGACCTGGCTGCCGCGCGCCGTGGGCAAGTGGCACAGCCTGCTGCTGGAGAGCGATGCGACGCCCTGGGAGGATGACCTCTCCTGCGCCCTGGCCGCGTTCGCCGCGCTGGGCGTGGAAATCCGTTGCGCACCAGGTGGCTGGCAGGAAGAAGAAGGCGAGGAAGATGCGGACCGCTGGATCAGGGTCAACGCCCAAGGCAGCAGCGAGATCGTCTGGCGCACCGACTGAGTGCAACCGCGAGTGGTGTTGCAGAAAACAAAAGGCCCGTCATCGACGGGCCTTTTGCTTGGAGTCGTCAGACTCTGGAGACGTCTTCCGCCTGCAGGCCTTTCTGTCCCTGGATCACCGCGAATTCCACTTTCTGGCCTTCGACCAGGGAACGATGCCCATCGCCGCGGATAGCACGGTAGTGAACGAAGACATCCGGACCGCTTTCGCGCTGAATGAATCCATAGCCTTTAGCGTCATTGAACCACTTGACGGTTCCGACCTCACGATCAGCCATTACTACTCTCTCCAAACTCGCAATTTTATTGTTTTGCCCCTTATTCAAGAGGCTTAGACGGTTGGGCAAGGACGTTCTTCTTTTTATATCCGACCGCAGTCCAGAGAGGCGTGGGCGGGTATGTCGAATAGCGTTCTTTTAACCACCGCGACCGGAGTATACGACAGGAAATGCTACAGAAAAGCACTTTTTTAGGATGCCGTGAAACGGCCGGCTGGCAGGGCTTTCACGCCCTTTTATGGGTCTTCGGGGTCACAAAATGGGGCACTCCCGGAGCGGTTGAAAAGCAACTTGGAAACGCCTTTCGCACACCCCGGTAGTTGCCCTTCTTACTTGGCCGAGAGCAAGTCTTCGAGCCTCTTCGCCAGCGCCTGGTATTGGGACGCCTCGATGCGATAAGCCCAATCGAGACGGCCCGCAACTTGCTCGCCGTCGAACTTGTCCTTGCGCTTCAACTGCATCCAGTACTGCTCGCCCTGCCCGAGGATGACCCCATCGAGCTGGCCACCCGCAAAGTCCTGCAGGCTGAACTCGAGCAACGGCTTGTCCTTGAACTGCACCTGGTCCAGCGGCGCGGCATCGGCGAACTCCAGGCCGGCGAATAGCGTCGCCATGCCATTGGCCGCCGCCTCGTAGGCCAGCGTGCGGTTGGCCGGCAGCTGGCGGACCTTGAGGTTCGCGTCGCCCTCGGCATCGCGGTAGACCGTCAGCGCATTACCCTGGCGGAACTTCACCTCGACCTGGCGCACGCTGGCGAAGGGGATGCTCGCGATACGTCGATCCAGCCAACCGAGCTCGTTCTCCGGCAGGGCGATACGCGTGTCGATCAGCCAGCTCTGGTTCTCGCCGCCCAGGCGCACCAGCTGCCCCTTGCCGCCTTGGCCCGGCTTGCCCACCAGCAGCACCTGCTCGGGCAGACCCTCGCCCTGCAGCCTTACACGTATGCCCTGGCCTTCGCCCTTGTCCGCCAGGCCGAGTTGGCCGTGCAGTTCGGGCTTGGCGGTGCGCGCCTCGATTTCCCGCGCATCCCCCAGTGCCCGCAGCAGGTCGGCCACCGGTTTGGCCGCCGCCGGGTAGCCGGCCTTGTCGGGCAGCACCCAGGTGCCACTCTGCCGTGCCAGGCGCAGCAGCGGCTGCCCCGGGCGCTCCACCTCGATGCGGTCCACCTCGGCGAGCCGGCCCTGCAGCGCCGGCAGCAAGGGCGACGGCCCCTTCACCGCGAGCGGTTCGGGGGCCCGGTGCAGGCCCACATAGGCCAGCATCAGGGCAATGGCCACCAGGGCCAGGAACAACAGTGCCTTGCGTCCCATCGGTTCTCTCCTCAGGCCCGGCGGCGACGCCAGAACCACAGCAGCAGCACGCCCAGGGTCAGCACCAGCGGAACCAGGACGATGTTGATGAGTTTGAGGGTGCGGCCGAGTTTCTCGATATCGGCGTTGAGCTGGTAGTTGACCTCACGCAGCTCCTTGCGGATGCGCACCTTCTCCTGCATGAACTGCTGCAGGGTGGCCTGCTGTTCGGGGGTCAGTTCCAGGGCCTTGGTCGGGTCCTGGTTCTTCTGCAGGCTGGCCAGCTTCTCCTCGGTGTCGGCGAGGCGCTGCTGCAGCACCTGCTCCTGCTCGCGGAAGCGCGTCTCGGCCTCACGCTGCAGCGACTCGACCACGGTGAAGGGCCGGGTGAAGCGCCCCCGGGAGCGCACGCTGATCAACGCTTCGGAACCGGTCAGGTTATCCAGGGCGTTGATGGCGAAGCCGGAGTTGTCGGCCCAGGGCTGCGGCACGCGCTGGCCGAAGAAGTCCTGCACCTGCACCCACATGCGGTCGCTGAGCATGTCGGTGTCGGCGACCACGATGACGTTGATGTTGTCCGCCGCCTTGAGCCCGTCCTTGCGGCCCTCGATGCCATCGGGGAAGGCGCTCTGCACCGGCCCGCCGATGCGCGCGGCGATGGCGTAGCGGTCGCCGCTGGGCTTCAGCTCGCGCATCAGCACATCGGGGTTGCGCAGGGTGGCGAAGATCCCGGCATCGAAGGGCATGGCGTATTCCGAACTCTGGATCAGCGGCGCGAAATGGGTCTTCGCACCCTCCAGCGGGCGCAGGATGCCGGCGGTGGCGACGGTGACCGTCTCCAGGCTGGAGGTGGCGATGTCGCTGGCGTCCAGGGCCTTCTTCGGCAGGCTCAGCCAACCGACGTGGCGCGCCGGGCGCTGGCCCTCGCCCATGCTCACCGACATGGCGTAGGCGCCGTCGCCCACCACCTTGCCGGGCACCATCTCCAGGCCCCAGGCCTTGAACAGCGCCGGCAGGTCGGAGGCCTTGTCCTCGCCACCCATCTCGCCGGGCATCTGCACGCTATGGTCGGCTTCGCTGTAGGGGTCGACGAACACCAGCAGCTTGCCGCCCCGCAGAACGAACTGGTCGATGGCGTACTGGGTCTGTTGCGACAGGTTCTTCGGGTGCACCAGCAGCAGCACCGACACCTTGTCGGGAATCTGGTCGACGCTGGGCTTGATGCTCTCGATCTGGAACAGCTGGCGGATCTCCTCCATCACCATCCAGGGTTGGCCGGGCTGGCGGGTCTGCATGTCGAAGCCGCCGTTGATGGGCAGCCCGGACATCACCCCGACCACCGGCCGCTGGGGCTTGGCCAGGCTCTGCACCAGGCGGCTGATCTCGTATTCGAGGAACTCCTCCTGGTCGAGGGGGAAGAACGGGATGATCTGCCGGTCATCGACGCTGTTGGTCCCGGCCAGGCCGAAGTAGACCGAATCACCGCCCTGCTGCAGCGGCACCGCCTGCAAGCCGAACTCGGCGGCCTTGTCCTCGTCCTCGGAGAAGGGCTCGGGGTCGACGATGTGCAGCTTGATCTTGCCGTCCGACGCCTGGGCATAGGCCTTGAGCATCTCTTCCACACGCTTGGCGTAGTTGCGCAGCACCACCAGGTCCTTGGCGGATTTGTCGGAGTAGAAGAAGTACAGGTTGATGGGCTCGTCCAGCTCCCCGAGGATCTGCCGGGTGCCGTCGGAAATGGTGTAGAGCTTCTGCTCGGTGAGGTCGATGCGGGCGTTGGTCAGCGCCAGCCCGGAGACCATGTTGAATGCCAGGAAGGCCAGGGCGATAAGCAGCAGGCCGGCGCTGGAATACATCAGTTTCTTCATGTCAGTCGGCCTTCTTCAGATCGACCACCACGGCGGTGGCGGCCAGCCAGGCGGCGATCAGGGTGACGAAATAAAGCAGGTCGCGCAGGTCGATCACGCCCTTGCTGATGGCCTCGAAGCGGGTCAGGAAGCTCAGCGAGGCGACCGCATCCAGCAGCCATTGCGGGGCCCAGGCGCTGAAGGCGTCGAGCACCAGCGGGAAGCCGCTGACCATGAACAGGAAGCACATGACCACGGCGAGGATGAAGGCGATCACCTGGTTCTTGGCCAGCGCCGACATGCACGAGCCGATCGCCAGGTACGAGCCCGCCAGCAGCCAGCTGCCGATGTAGCCGGTGACGATGGCGCCGTTGTCCGGCTCGCCCAGGTAGTTGACCGTGACGATCATCGGGAAGGTCAGCAGCAGCGCCAGGCCGGCGAAGGCCCAGGCGGCGAGGAACTTGCCGGTGACCGCCTCGAAGCGGGTGATCGGCAGCGTCATCAGCAGCTCTATGGAGCCGGACTTGCGCTCCTCCGCCCACAGGCGCATGGCGATGGCCGGCACCAGGAACAGGTAGAGCCAGGGGTGGAAGTTGAAGAAGGGGGCGAGGCTGGCCTGGCCGCTCTCGAAGAAACCACCCAGGTAGAAGGTGAAGACCCCGGACAGCACCAGGAAGATCACGATGAACACATAGGCCAGCGGCGTGGCGAAGTAGCTCGCCAGCTCGCGCTTGAATATGACCGGCAACTGCTTCATGCCGCCTCTCCCCGGGTCAGGCTGCGGAACACTTCATCCAGGCGACCCCGCTCGACATCCAGCTCCTTGACCTTCCAGCCGCGCTGGTGGATGAGCTGGTTGACCTGCGGGAAGATCACCTCGCCAGGCTTGGCCAGCACCGTCAGGCCGCTGCCGTGAGGGTTCTCCTCCACGCCGGCGACGCCCGGCAGTACCGCCAGGGCCAGCGCATCCAGGGGCTCGTCGGCCACCAGGGTCACCGCCTGGTGGTAGCGCGAACGGCTCTCCAGTTCATAGGGCGTGCCGTCGGCCACCAGCTTGCCGGCGGCGATCACCACCGCGCGGGTGCACACCGCCGCCACCTCTTCGAGGATGTGGGTGGAGATGATCACGATCTTGTCCTGGGCCAGGCTCTGGATCAGCTGGCGCACCTGGTGCTTCTGGTTCGGGTCGAGGCCGTCGGTGGGCTCGTCGAGGATCAGTACACGCGGGTCGTGGAGAATCGCCTGGGCCAGGCCCACGCGGCGCTTGAAGCCCTTGGACAGGGTGTCGATGGATTGCCCCAGCACCTTGTCCAGCTCCACCTGGCCGGCAGCACGGGTCACCCGCTGCTTCTTCTCGGCGCCACGGAAGCCGCGCACCTCGGCGATGAATTCGAGGAAGCCGCGCACCGTCATGTCGCCATAGCAGGGGGCACCTTCGGGGAGGTAGCCGATCTGCTGCTGGGCCTGGAGGGTGCGGGTCTGGATGTCGAAGCCGAGCACGCTCGCGGTGCCGGAGGTCGGCGCGAGGAACCCGGTGAGCATCTTCATGGTGGTGGACTTGCCGGCACCGTTCGGGCCGAGGAAGCCGAGCACCTCCCCCTGCTGGACGCCGAAGGACAGGTCGTCCACTACGGTGTGCTGCGCGAAACGCTTGGTCAGTTTTTTTAGTTCGATCATGGCCTCTACCCCAAAGGGAAAAGCCCCCGGCCATGCTGGCCGCTGGGGCCTTGCAAAACGCCGGCGGACTATAAGGAGTCCCCCGGCGGCATAGCAAGACAGCAGAAGATTCCGGAAGTTTCCTGGCGGCCCCATGGTTTTCAGGCAGTTAGGTGCTTTTTGCGGCTGGGTGGCGAATACGGCAAACTAGCCACCCCGAGCACTCGCTCGTTCGACTACAGACTCCGTATGACCCGCTCGCCCTTCCGCCGCCTGGCCTTCGGTACCCTGCGCCGCCTCCTTTATCTCTGGGTGCGCTCGGAAACCATCAACCAGTCCGCCTTCACCCTCAAGCTCGACCGCAGCAAGCCGGTGCTCTATGTGCTCCAGCAACCTTCGGCCAGCGACCTGGCGGTGGTGGACCGGGAGTGCACCAAGGCCGGCCTGCCCCGCCCGGTGCTGCCGGTGGCGGTGGGCGACACACTCGAGCCCGCTGCCTTCTTCTACCTGACCCCCGAACCCGGCTGGTTCGGCGGCCAGGACAAGCGCGGCACCTCGCCGACCCTGGTGCGGGTGCTCGACGCCATCCAGCAGCACGCCGTGGATGACGCGCAGATCATTCCGGTCACGGTGTTCTGGGGTCAGTCCCCGGACCGCGAGACCAGCCCCTGGAAGCTGCTGTTCGCCGACAGCTGGGCCGTTACCGGTCGCCTGCGCAAGCTGGTCAGCATCCTCATCCTCGGCCGCAAGACCCGCGTGCAGTTCTCCGCCCCCATCCACCTGCGCGAGCTGATCGCCCAGGACAAGGGCCCGGAGCGCACCCAGCGCATGGTGCAGCGCATCCTGCGGGTGCACTTCCGCAACCAGAAGACCGCGGTCATCGGCCCCGACCTCTCCCACCGCCGCAACCTGGTCAAGGGCCTGGTGCACGCGCCCCAGGTGCGCCAGGTGATAGCCGAGGAAGCCGAGCGCGAGAAGATCAGCCCGGCCAAGGCCGAGGCCCAGGCGCTGAAGTACGGCAACGAGATCGCCTCCGACTTCGCCTACACCGCCATCCGCTTCCTCGAAGTGGTGCTGAGCTGGTTCTGGAACAAGCTCTATGAAGGCATCAAGGTCAACCACATCGAAGGGGTGCAGGAGATCGCCCAGGGCCACGAAGTCATCTACGTGCCCTGCCACCGCAGCCACATCGACTACCTGCTGCTCTCCTACCTGCTGTTCCGCAACGGCTTGACCCCGCCGCACATCGCTGCCGGCATCAACCTCAACATGCCGGTGATCGGTGGCCTGCTGCGTCGCGGCGGTGCCTTCTTCATGCGCCGTACCTTCAAGGGCAACCCGCTCTACACCGCGGTGTTCAACGAATACCTGCACACCCTGTTCAGCCGTGGCTTCCCGGTGGAGTACTTCGTCGAGGGCGGGCGTTCGCGCACCGGCCGCATGCTTCACCCGAAAACCGGCATGCTCGCCATCACCCTGCGCAGCTTCCTGCGCTCCTCGCGCCTGCCCATCGTCTTCGTGCCGGTCTACATCGGCTACGAGCGCGTGCTGGAAGGCCGCACCTACCTGGGCGAGCTGCGCGGCGCGAGCAAGAAGAAAGAATCCATCTTCGACATCTTCAAGGTCATCGGCGCCCTCAAGCTGCGCTTCGGCAGCGTCGCGGTGAACTTCGGCGAACCGATCAAGCTCGCCGAGTTCCTCGACCAGGAGCAACCGACCTGGCGCGACCAGGAGCTGGGCCCGCAATACCGCCCGGAATGGCTCAGCGACACCACCAACAAGCTGGCCACCCGCGTCGCCCGCCACCTCAACGACGCGGCGGCGATCAACCCGGTCAACCTGGTGGCCCTGGCGCTGCTCTCCACCAGCCGCCTGGCCCTGGACGAACGCGCCCTGACCCGCGTGCTCGACCTCTACCTGGCCCTGCTGCGCGCCGTGCCCTACTCGCCCCACGCCACCCTGCCGGAAGGCGATGGCCAGGCGCTGATCCAGTACGTGCAGAGCATGAACCTGCTGGCCGAGCAGAAGGACGCCCTGGGCAAGATCCTCTACCTGGACGAGCAGAACGCCGTCCTGATGACCTACTACCGCAACAACGTGCTGCACATCTTCGCCCTGCCGGCACTGCTCGCCAGCTTCTTCCAGAGCAGCGGGCGCATGAGCCGCGAGCAGATCCTGCGCTACACCCGCGCGCTCTACCCCTACCTGCAGGCCGAACTGTTCATCCGCTGGAACCTCGACGAGCTGGATGCCGTGGTCGACCAGTGGCTGGAGGCCTTCGTCGAGCAGGGGCTGCTGAAGTTCGAGAACGAAACCTATGTACGCCCGGCGCCGAGCTCGCGCCAGTTCGTGCTGCTGACGCTGCTCTCGCGCTCCATCGCCCAGACCCTGCAACGCTTCTACATGGCCATCGCCCTGCTGCTCAACGCCGGGCAGAACCAGCTGGCCGCCGAGGAGCTGGAAGACCTGTGCACCGTGATGGCCCAGCGCCTGTCGATCCTCCACGGCCTCAACGCCCCGGAGTTCTTCGACAAGAGCCTGTTCCGCCACTTCATCCAGACCCTCCTCGACCAGCGCGTGCTGCGCCAGGACGAAGCCGGCAAGCTCAGCTACCACCCGGCCCTGGGTGACCTCGCCGAAGGCGCCGCCAAGCGCGTGCTGCCAGCCGAGATCCGCCTGTCGATCCGCCAGGTCGCCCTGGAACGCCAGGGCGAAGTGGAAGCGGAAGCCGAAGCCGAAGCGCCCACCGAAGCCAGCTGACCTCAAGGCCGGCCCCGCCCGGGGCCGGCCCTGTTTCACCCTGTCGATTTAGAGAACTCGCCTACAGGCTGTATCGGAGCCTGCCGAACGGCTGCCGTGCGGCCGCTCAGTACCATGACCGGCCTGCGCTGCGCAGGACTCCACCCACAGGGACGGTGCCGACCATGCTGCTGAGATCAATCCCCATCCACAACGCCGACGGCCAGGTCGTCAACGCCGCCATTCTCTGCTGCTTCGGGATCGCCGCCCTGGAGCGCGACTTCCTCCTCTACACCCTCGACGAGGCCCAGCCCGGCCGGCGCTGCAAGGCCTATATCGCTGAAATCCGCATCCACCCCGAGGGCTACAGCCTCGACGCCATCGACGCCGAGCACTGGCCCCAGGTGAAACGGGTGCTCAAGGAACTGACCCGGGAGCGCACGCCATGAACGCGCGTCGGAAGCCCCTGGAATTCCACCTGCTGAACCTCAAGGCACTGCCGCTGATCGAGCCGGTGGAGCCGAGCCGCCTGGAGGAACACCGCTCCGTGCTGCTTGGCAAGGACGCCCTGACACGGCTCATGGCAGTCGCCGGCAAGGCGTCCCGGCAGCCGCAAGGCAGCACCTGGTCCATCCCCGCCCAGCCCCAGGCCGCAGCACACCCCTCGTCCGCCCGTGAAGCACGCCTGCAGCAGCTGGAACACCACCTCGTCGAGCGCCTGGCCCGACTCAAGGCCCTCAGCGAAGAACGCGCCGGGGAGCTCGCCAGGCGTGACGCCGAGCAGCGCGCCCAGGCGAAGAGCCTGCGCGCGGAAGCCACCAGGCTCGCCGGCCTGGACGCCGAGTTGCTGCGCCGGGCCGCCGAACTGGACGAGCGCGAGGCGGACCTGCAGCGCAGGAGCCTGACCCTGGCGCAGCAGCTGGAACAGCTGATCAACGCCCGGCAGCGGCTGCAGGCGATCACCCAGGCCCTGGACGACCGCCCACCGCTCGAGGACTGACGCGCACGCGGGGCTGTACCCCCGCCCCCTGGCTTCTATAGTGTGTGTATCGCTGTCCACCGAACCACGAGGCCCCATGAAGTCCCCCAGCCTGCTGCTCGCCAGCGCCCTGCTCGTCGCCTGCACCACCGTCCAGCCCCCGACCCAGGTCCACCTAAATGGCGAGGTCTTCTACCTGCAACGCAGCGCCCTGCCGCCGGATGCCACGCTGCGCGTCTCGCTGCAGGACGTCTCGCTGGCCGATGCCCCCGCCCGCGAGCTCGCCTACCAGCAGGGCCGCGTCGAAGGCCAGGTGCCCCTGCCCTTCCAGCTCAGCTACGACCCGGCCAACCTGCAACCCGGCCATGACTATGCGGTGAGCGCGCGCATCGAGCGCGACGGCAAGCTGCTGTTCATCAGCACCGAGCGCCACTCGGTTAAACTCGACGGCAGCGACCCGCAGCCCCTGCGCATCAAGGTCGACGCCGTTCCCTGACAACCCGCCTTTCTGCCACAAGGATGCCGCCATGTTCCGACTCACCACCCTGGTCGCCGGCCTCGCCCTCTCCGCCAGCGCCTTCGCCCTCTCCCTCAGCGACCTCAGCCAGCAGGACGCCAGCGGCGGCCTCAAGGACGCGCTCACCCAGGGCGCCAAGGTCGCCGTGCAGCAACTCGGCAAGCCGGGTGGCTTCAGCGAGAACCCCGAAGTGCGCATCGAACTGCCGGGCAAGCTCGGCAAGGCCGCCAAGACCATGAAGATGATGGGCATGGGTGCCCAGGTCGACCAGTTGGAAGCCAGCATGAACAAGGCCGCCGAAGCCGCCGTGCCGGAAGCCCAGGCGCTGCTGGTGGACGCGGTGAAGAAGATGACCGTGCAGGACGCCAAGGGCATCCTCTCCGGCCCTGAGGATTCCGCCACCCAGTACCTGAACAAGACCAGCCGCGAACAGCTGCGCGCCAAGTTCCTGCCCATCGTCAAGAAAGCCACCGACCAGGTCGGCCTGGCCAAGCAGTACAACAGCTTCGCCGGCCAGGCCGCGAGCTTCGGTGTGGTCGACGCCAAGAGCGCCAACATCGAAAGCTACGTGACAGAAGAAGCCCTCGACGGCCTGTTCAAGATGATCGCCGACCAGGAAGCCAGCATCCGCAAGAACCCCGCCGCTGCCGCCACCGGCCTGGCGAAGAAGGTCTTCGGCGTGCTCTAAGCCTCAGCCCGAAACGAAAAAGCCCGGCCAAGCGCCGGGCTTTTTTGCTCAAGCACCGTAGGTTGGCGCCGAGCGCAGCGAGGCCCAACGTTCCCGGGTTCAACCCAACCTGCAAATGCCTTATGGGAGTGCCCCGTGGGAGCGAATTCATTCGCGAAAAGAGCCCGCACCCGGCATCGCATCTGGGTGGCCCCATGGGCCATGGATTGGCCCAACCTACGTCCCCGGCGAAACCGCGCCGCCCACCACCTCGACGCGGGAATCCCCCAGCGCCTCATCCAGCCCTTGATGGAACCAGCGCAGCGCCTGCTCATAGCGCCCATGCCAGAGGCGGTCGCTGGCTCCGGCGCGGATGCCGTCCTGCACCCGTGCGGCCAAGGCGAAGTCTTCCTCCAGGGCGGAATAGAGGATCTCGTTGTTCTTCTCGAAATAGCGCCGGGCCTTGTCCGTCGCCGGTTCTTCCAGCAGCAGGTTGTAGCCCAGCACGCGGGTGGCCAGCGGGCCGTCGGGGAAGACACTGGAGAAGTCGATGTGGTCCGGCTCCACCAGCACCAGGGTGTTGGGCCAGATGAAGTACAGCAGGTTGCCGTGGCGGCGCAGGTCCCACTCGGATTCCGGCTGCGCCAGCACCTCGCGCAGGTTGCGCTTCACGTAGTAGTTGCGGATGTGCCGGCCGAAGCGCTCGAACAGCCCCAGGTTGGGCCAGAACAGGTGGTCGATGGTGGCCTGGTGCGCCTTGGCCACGTGGTAGTTCTCCAGGAAGGTGTCGATGGTCAGCTTCCAGTTCACCGGCCGGCGGATGTCGCGCGGGTCGAAGAGCACCTGCCCCTCCAGGGCGAAGCTGCCGAAGTCGGCCATCAGCTCGGGGCCGAAGAACGCCGGCATGTCCAGTGCGGGGCCGGGCGAGTGCCGCGCCCAGATGGCACCGAAACACTCGGCCACCGGCACCTCGGTGAGGTTCAGGCAACCGCGGTCGACGCCCTCGAAACCGTAGCCGTGGGGAATGCCGCGCAGCTGCCCATCGGGATTGTAGGCCCAGGCGTGGTAGGGGCAGACGAACACCCGGTTGGCACCTTCCGCCTCCGCCACCAACTGGGTGCCACGGTGCTTGCAGACGTTGAGGAAGCCGCGCAACCGCCCCGCCTCGTCACGCACCAATAGCAGCGGCGCCAGCAGGTCCCGGGTGATGAAGCGCCCCGCCGTCACCTCGCTGGAGCGTGCCACCAGCAGCGGCTCGCGACGCAGCACCTCGTCCCGTTCACGTCGGTAACGCGTCTCGTCGAGGTAGCTGTCCACCGCCAGCGATGAAGGCGTTTCCAGGCAATCGGACTGGCCCCGTTCGGCCAGCGCCAGCGTCTTCTTCAGCAGTTCCACCTGTGTCGCGTGCTGCATGCCTGCCTCTTCTTGTTGTTGGGGTCATGTCGGCTGGAGTGGCGCCAGGGCACCACGGATGAAATGCCAGAGTTGCCGCGACAGCTGATCGGCCGGCGGGCGTGGCGAACGGCCGAGGGCTTCGAGCAGGGCCTGGTGCATGCCACCGAGGATCATCGCCGAGACCAGCTCCGGGTCGAGGCTGGCGTTCAGCTGCCCGGCAACCTGACCCCGGCGGATGTTGTCGGCGCCCTGGCGCACGTTCTCGGTGATGCGCCGGGCCTCCAGCGCGGCCACTTCCGGCTCCCGCGCCAGGCTCACCAGCAGCAGCGGTGCCAGGGGCTCGGCATAGACGAACTGCACCGCGCGGCGCACCCGCTGCTCCTCACGGCTGCACCAGTCTTCGGCGCCGGGCAGCGGGTCGGCGACCATCACCTCGGCCTGGTAGCGGTCATGGAAGTCCTCGGCCACCGCGGCCAACAGCCCGGCGCGGGAGGCGAAGTAGCGGTAGATCAGTCCCACCGAGACGCCGGCCCGCTCCGCCACGCGCCCCACTTCCAGGCCGCCGCCGAGCTCCAGCAATTCGTCGCGGGCGGCGTCCAGCAGGCTGGCACGGGTTCTCTGGGCCTTGGGGGAAAGATCGGTCATGGGGCTCTCGATAAAGCGCTGGACAGAAAAAGTGAATTCAGTTTACTTATTTCTCCCGACACGCCAAGCCCCGATCCAATAAAAAACCACGGAGCGCTTCCATGACCGATTCCACCGTCCACTACGCGGTCGACGGCCGCATCGCCACCCTCACCCTCAACCGCCCCGAGCGGCTCAACGCCATCGACGACCGCCTCCCCGCCGACCTCGAAGCCGCCGTGCTGCGCGCCAATGCCGACGACGCGGTGCACGTCATCGTCCTCACCGGTGCCGGCCGTGGTTTCTGCAGCGGCTACGACCTCAAGTTCTTCGCCGAGAACCCGCGCGGCATCTACGGCAGCCAGGAAATGCCCTGGGACCCGATGGTCGACTACGCGCTGATGAAGAAGAACACCGAGCACTTCATGAGCCTGTTCCGCAGCTACAAGCCGGTGATCGCCAAGGTGCATGGCCCGGCGGTGGCCGGCGGCAGCGACATCGCCCTGTGCTGCGACCTGATCCTGATGGCCGACGAAGCGGTGATCGGCTACCCGCCGGCGCGGGTCTGGGGCTGCCCGACCACCGCCATGTGGGTCTACCGCCTGGGCCCGGAGAAGGCCAAGCGCATGCTCCTCACCGGCGACCTCATCGACGGCCGCGAGGCCCAGCGCCTGGGCCTGGTCTACCAGAGCGTGCCCCTGGCCGAGCTGGACGCGGCGGTGGAAGCGCTCACCGCGCGCATGCAGGGCATCCCCCGTAACCAGCTGATGATGCAGAAGCTGATGATCAACCAGACCTTCCACAACATGGGCCTGGAAACCACGCAAATGTTCGCCACACTGTTCGACGGCATCACCCGCCACAGCCCGGAAGGCGTGCGCTTCAAGGCGCGTTGCGAGGAAGTCGGGTTCGCCCAGGCGGTGAAGGAGCGCGACTCGGGCCAGCCGATTCCCTGAGCCGTTCCCGCCCGTCCAACCCGAGTACAGGAGGTGTTCGATGACGACGCAGCAACCGCCGGCCGATCTCCCCAGCATTCCCGCCCTGCTCGCCTGGCGCGCCCGGCAGACGCCCGACTGGCCCGCCGCCCAGGTGCGAGCAAACGGCGCCTGGCGCAGCCTCGACTGGGGCACCGTGGCACGCCGCAGCGAGGCCCTGGCCAGGGCTCTGGTCGCCGCCGGTGTAGAGCCCGGTGACCGCATGGCGATCTGGTGCCGCACCCGCCTCGAATGGAGCCTGCTGGACTTCGCCGTGCTCATGGCCGGCGCCGTCAGCGTCGGCCTCTACCCGAGCCTCACCCTGGCGCAGGCGACCCAGCAACTGCAGCGTGCGGATTGCCGCTTGCTGTTCGTCGAGCACCTGGAACAGGCCTGTGGCGTCTCGCTGCCGGGCTTGCGCGTGGTGGCCATCGACACCGAGGCGGACGGCGCCGCAATGGGCCTGGATGCCTTCATCGCCGAGGGCGACGGGGTGAGCGCCGAGCAGGTCCATCAGCGCTGGCAGGCCCTCGACCGCCAGGCCCTGGCCAACCTGGTGTTCACCTCCGGCACCACCGGCGAGCCCAAGGCCGCCATGCTCAGCCACGGCAACCTGCTGGCTGCCATCAGTGCCTACCAGCTGCCACCCCCGCGCTACACCGGGCTCGCCTTCCTGCCCATGGCCCATGTCGGCGAACGGGTGATCGGTCACTACCAGCGCCTCTGGTGTGGCGCCCAGGCCGCCTACGTGCCGGACATCAACGACGTGCCCCGGGCCATCGCCGAGGTGCAGCCGGACTTCTTCGGCAGCGTGCCCAGGCTCTTCGAGAAGCTCCACGCCGCCGTCATGGCCCAGCGTCAGACCCTGGCGCCCGGCAAGCGCCGCGTGCTCGATTGGGCCCTGCGCACCGGCATTCGCCAGCGCGGCGGGCTGCGCCTGCAACTGGCCCGGCGCCTGGTGCTCAACGGCCTGCGCCAGCGCCTGTTCGGCTCGCGCATCCGCGCCCTGGTCAGCGGTGGCGCGCCGCTGGACGCCGAGCTGGTGAACTTCTTCGCCGCCCTCGGCCTGCCCCTGTACGAAGGCTGGGGCATGTCCGAATCCACCGCCTTTCTCACCAGCAACGAAGGCGGCCCGACCAAGGCCGGCTCGGTGGGCCGGCCATTGCCCGGCGTGGAAGTGCGCATCGCCGACGACGGCGAGGTGCTGGTGCGGGGCCCCCATGTGTTCCAGGGCTACTTCCAGCAACCGGAGAAGACCGCCGAAACCTTCACCGTCGATGGCTGGCTGCGCAGCGGCGACCTGGGGCGGATCGACGCCACCGGCTACCTCTGGCTGACCGGCCGCAAGAAGGAACTGATCATCACCGCCGGCGGCAAGAACATCGCCCCGACACCCATCGAAACGCGCCTCAAGCAGCACCCGCTGGTGGAACAGGCGCTGGTGCACGGGGACAGGCGCAAGCACCTCAGCGCCCTGCTCGCCCTGGAGCCGCAAAGCCTGGCCATCTGGGCGAAACGCCAGGGCCTGGCGGGCGATGCCGATGCCTGGCTGCAGGCACCGGCGCTGCTGACGGAGCTGCAGGGGCACATCGACACGATCAACGCCGAGCTGTCCCAGGTGGAGCGGATCAAGGCCTGGGCCCTGCTGCCGCGCCTGCTCAGCCAGGAGCAGGACGAACTGACGCCGACGCAGAAGCTCAAGCGCCCGGTGGTGGAGCGCAACTTCGCGTTGCTGCTGGATGGGATGTACGAATGAATCGATGGGTTTCGCTGCGCTCTACACCCTCCTACGGACAGTCCGTAGGTCGGGTGCAACCAGGCGGCCCGTTGCCCGGAGCATCGCGGGTTTCACCCGCCCTACAGGAGGAACCCGGACGGTAGGTTGGCGCCGAGCGCAGCGAGGCCCAACGCGCGGTGCCTGAGGTGGCATCGCAACGTTGGGCCTCGTACATCAGCCCGACCTGCGGGGAGCGGTGCTCCGCTCCCCGCACGATCAGGCGCGGGGCACTTCCTTGACCCGGAACCAGGCCGCGTAGAGCGCCGGCAGGAACAGCAGGGTCAGCGCGGTGGCGACGATCAGGCCGCCCATGATGGCGACGGCCATGGGGCCGAAGAACACACTGCGCGACAGCGGGATCATCGCCAGCACAGCGGCCAGGGCGGTGAGCACGATGGGGCGGAAACGGCGCACCGTCGCTTCGATGATGGCGTGCCACTTGTCCAGGCCGGCGCTGATGTCCTGCTCGATCTGGTCCACCAGGATCACCGAGTTACGCATGATCATCCCCGACAGGGCGATGGTGCCGAGCATGGCCACGAAGCCGAAGGGCTGGCGGAACACCAGGAGGAACAGGGTCACCCCGATCAGCCCCAGGGGCGCGGTGAGGAACACCATCGCCGTACGCGAGAAGCTCTTCAACTGCAGCATCAGCAACGTCAGCACCACGACTATGAACAGCGGCACGCCGGCGTTCACCGACTTCTGCCCACGGGTCGAGTCTTCCACTGTGCCGCCCACGTCCAGCAGGTAGCCGCTGGGCAGTTCGGCGCGGATCGGCTCCAGGGTCGGCAGGATCTGCGTCACCAGGCTGGCCGGCAGCGACTTGTCGTAGATGTCGGCGCGCACGGTCACGGTAGGCAGGCGGTTGCGGTGCCAGATGATGCCTTCCTCGAAACCGTATTCCAGGGTAGCGATCTGCGACAGGGGCACGCTCTTGCCACTGTCGGTGGGCACCGCCAGGCTCGGCAGCAGGGCCAGTTCCTGGCGCTCACGCGAGGTGCCGCGCAGGAGGATGTCGATCAACTCGTTGTCCTCGCGGAACTGGCTGACCGTGGAGCCGGTGAGCGAGCTCTGCAGGAAACGCGACAGGTCGGCGGTGCTCACGCCCAGGGCGCGGGCGCGGTCCTGGTCGATGTTCAGGCGCACCACCTTGCTCGGCTCTTCCCAATCCAGGTGCACGTTCACCACATGGGGGTTCTCGCGCACCTTGTCGGCCACCTTGCGGGCGTAGGCACGGACTTCGTCGATGTGCTCGCCGGAAACGCGGAACTGCACCGGGTAGCCCACGGGCGGGCCGTTCTCCAGGCGCGAAACGCGGCTGCGCAGGCTGGGGAACTCATCGTTGAGCGTCTGGATCAGCCAGCTGCGCAGGGCCTCGCGGTCCTCGATGGTCTTGGCCAGCACCACGAACTGGGCAAAGCTCGCCGCCGGCAGTTGCTGGTCCAGCGGCAGGTAGAAGCGCGGCGAACCGGTGCCCACGTAGGCCACGTAGTTATCCACACCCGAGTGTTCCTTGATCATCTTCTCCAGGCGCGTCACTTCGGCTTCGGTGTTGCTCAGCGAGGAGCCCTCGCCCAGCTTCAGGTCGACCATCAGTTCCAGGCGCCCGGAAGCCGGGAAGAACTGCTGGGGCACGAAGCGGAACATGGCGATGGCGGCGACGAAGGCCACCAGGGTCAGCACGATCACCGTCTTGCGCCGACGCACGCACCACTCCACCACGCGCCGCACGCGCTGGTAGAAGGGCGTCGCGTAGGGGTCGTGGGCGCCGCTGCCGCCATGCTTCTCGGCGTGGCGCTTGGCCAGGTCCGGCAGCAGGCGGTCACCCAGGTAGGGCACGAAGACCACGGCGGCGATCCAGGACACCACCAGGGCGATGGTCACCACCTGGAAGATCGAACGGGTGTACTCGCCGGTGCCCGATTGCGCGGTGGCGATGGGCAGGAAGCCAGCGGCGGTGATCAGGGTGCCGGTGAGCATGGGGAAGGCCGTGCTGGTCCAGGCGTAGCTGGCCGCCTTGAGCCGGTCGTAGCCCTGCTCCATCTTGATGGCCATCATCTCCACCGCGATGATCGCGTCGTCCACCAGCAAGCCCAGCGCCAGCACCAGCGCGCCGAGGGAAATCTTGTGCAAGCCGATGCCCAGGTAGTACATGGCGGCGAAGGTCATCGCCAGCACCAGCGGGATCGACAGCGCCACCACCAGGCCGGTGCGCAGGCCCAGGGAGAAGAAGCTCACCAGCAGCACGATGATCAGCGCCTCGGTGAGCACGCGGACGAACTCGCCCACGCCGGTCTTCACCGCCGCCGGCTGGTCGGAGACCTTGCGCAGCTGCATGCCGGCCGGGAGGGTTTCCTGCAGGCGGGCGAACTCGCCTTCCAGGGCCTGGCCGAGGATGAGGATGTCGCCCCCCGCCTTCATCGAGACCGCGAGGCCGATGGCGTTTTCACCCATGAAGCGCATGCGCGGCGCGGGTGGGTCGTTGAAGCCACGGTGCACGTCGGCGACGTCACCGATGCGGAAGGTGCGATCACCCACGCGGATGGGGAAGTCGCGGATCTCCTTCACCGAATCGAAGCGGCCGCTGACGCGCAGTTGCACGCGGTCGCTGGCCGTCTCGAAGAAGCCGGCGGCGGCCACGGCGTTCTGCTCTTCCAGCGCCTGCTGCACGGCGGCCAACGGCAGGCCCAGGGTGGCGGCCTTGGTGTTGGAGAGCTCGATCCAGATCTTCTCGTCCTGCAGGCCGAGCAGCTCGACCTTGCCCACGTCCTTGACCCGCTGCAGCTGCAGCTGGATGCGGTCGGCGTAATCCTTGAGCACGGCGTAGTCGAAGCCCTCGCCGGTCAGCGCATAGATATTGCCGAAGGTGGTGCCGAACTCGTCGTTGAAGAACGGCCCCTGGATGCCCTGGGGCAAGGTGTGGCGAATGTCGCTGACCTTCTTGCGCACCTGGTACCAGAGCTCAGGGATTTCCGCCGAATGCATGGAATCACGGGCGAGGAAGGTCACCTGGGATTCGCCGGGGCGGGAGAAGGAAATGATCTTGTCGTACTCGCCGGTCTCCATGAGCTTCTTTTCGATGCGCTCGGTGACCTGGCGGGAAACTTCTTCGGCGCTGGCGCCGGGCCAGTTGGTGCGGATCACCATGGCCTTGAAGGTGAAGGGCGGGTCTTCGCTCTGCCCCAGCTTGGTGTAGGAGATCGCACCGACTATGCCCAGCAGCAGCATGATGTAGAGGACGATCTGACGGTTCTTCAGCGCCCAGGCGGAAAGGTTGAAGTTCACTCTGCCCTACTCCTTGGCGATCAGCTTCACCGCGCGGTTGGCGCGGTCCACGGGGCGGACTTCCTGGCCTTCACGCAGCACCTGGACACCGGCGGCAACCACCCAGTCCTCGGGCTTCAGGCCTTCGAGCACCGGTACGCGGTCTTCACCGTAGGGGCCGACGCGCACGGGGCGGCGTTCGATCTTCGAGCTGTCCGGGTTCACCACCCAGACGTAGGGCGCACCGGCTTCGGCGGTGAGCGCCGAGAGCGGCACCGACAGCGGCACCTCGCCGTTGGCCTGGATGTAGACGCGGGCGCTCTGGCCCAGCTCGGCGGGCACCTCGCCGGCGGTGAAGGCGATGCGCGCGGCGAAGGTGCGCGACTGCTGGTCGGCAGCCGGCGAGAGTTCACGGATGCGCCCGGGGAAACGCTTGTCGGGCTGCGACCAGAGTTCGACCGCCACCTGCTGGCCGACCTTGAAGCGGTCGATGGCGTGCTCCGGCAGGCTGATCAGCACTTCACGCTCGCCGTCGGCGGCCAGGGTGAAGACGGTCTGCCCGGCGGCCACCACCTGGCCCACTTCCGCGCGGCGGGCGGCGATCACGCCGTTCTGCGAAGCGCGCAGCACGGCATAGCCGGCCTGGTTGCTGGCCACGTTGAATTCGGCCTTGATCTGCTTCACCCGCGCCTCGCCGGAGCGGTACTGGTTTTCGACGTTGTCGAACTGCGACTGGCTGATCAGCTTGCGCTCCAGCAGCGTCTGGTAGCGGTCACGCTCGGCGCGCACCAGCTTGAGGTTGGCTTCGGCGGCGGCGACCTGGGCGCGGGACGCTTCCAGTTGCAGGCGCACATCCTGCGGGTCGAGTTCGGCCAGGGGCTGCTCGGCCTTCACCCGGTCCCCCACTTCCACCAGTCGCCGGGTGATCTTGCCGCCGATGCGGAAGGCCAGTTCCGGCTCCAGCCTGGCGCGCACTTCGCCCGGGTAGGTCACCATCGCGTCGCCGGCGGGCTGTGGCTGCACCACCATGGCCGGGCGTATCGATTGCTGGACGGTCTCGCTGTTGCCGCAGGCACCGACGAGCAAAGAGAGTGTCAAAGGCAGAGCGAGGGGCAGGACATGGCGGAACATGGTGTATGACCTTTCGCAAAAGTGCTGTTGGAATATTTATACTGCCGAGTATAGTAAAAATAGCAAACTCACCAGTCCAGTATTTAAACGCGAATGTCTGACAAAACTTTACAAGCCAGCGGCCCCGGCCGCCCCAAGGACCCGGCCAAGCGTGCGGCGATCCTCGAGGCGGCCAAGTCGCTGTTCCTCAGCAAGGGTTACGACGGCAGCAGCATGGACGCCATCGCCGCCGAGGCCGGGGTCTCCAAACTCACCGTGTACAGCCATTTCACCGACAAGGAGACGCTGTTCTCCGCCGCGGTGAAGGCCAAGTGCATGGAGCAGTTGCCGGAGCTGCTGTTCGAATTGCCCCTCGGTGGGACCATCGAAACTGTGCTACGCAACATCGGCATGGGTTTCCAGGCGCTGATCAACAGCAGCGAGTCCATCGAACTGCACCGTTTGATGGCCACCCTGGGCAACCAGGACCCGAAGCTGTCGAAGCTGTTCTTCGACGCCGGCCCGCAGCAGATCCTCAACGAGATGGAGCGCCTGCTGATCCAGGCGGACAAGGCCGGCAAGCTGCGCATCGACAAGCCGATCAACGCCGCCGAGCACTTCTTCTGCCTGATCAAGGGTGGGCACAACTTCCGCCTGCTGATCGGCTGCGCCACGCCCCTCCAGGGCGAAGAGGCCGAGCAGCACGTGCAGGAAGTGGTGGAGCTGTTCCTCCGCGCCTACCGCGCCGAGGACGTCATCCCCGCCGCACGAACCTGACCCGCGCCCGCTTGGGCCGCAGGGAGAACCAGCCCTGGGGCTCGATCGGCCCCAGCGGCTCGACGTCCCAGTGCTCGACCCACCAGGCCAGGGACACCGCCAGGTCCATCATCGCCATGGCCGTGCCCGGGCAGGCGCGGTCCCCCAGCCCGAAGGGGAAATAGGCGCCCTTGGGCCAGGTCGAAGGCTCGATGAAGCGTTGCGGGCGGAATTCCAGCGGTGCTTCGAACCAGCGCGGGTCGCGGTGGGTGATCCAACTCGACAGCATGACGATGTCGCCCTTCTTCAGCTCCTGCCCGAACACCTCCACGTCCGCCGTCAGTTGCCGGGGCACCAGGCCATAGGCCGGCGGGTAGATGCGCAGGCTTTCCTGGATCACCGCCCGCAGCAGCGGGCACTGGCGCAGGTCGGCCACGCCCTGTACCCGGCTCCAGTCCACGCCCTTGAGTTCGCCCCGCAGCGCCTCGCGCACCTCCGGGTGCTGGGCCAGCAGCAGTTGCGCCCAGGTCAGGGTCGCGCCGGTGGACTGGTGCCCCGCCATCAGCAGCGTGGCCAGTTCGTCGCGCTGCACCGCCAGCGGGCGGGGTGATTCGTCAGCGCAGCGCCCCACCACTTCCTGCAGTTGCGCCAGGGCCCAGCGCTTGCGCGGGCACAGCTTGCTGGGGAACCAGTGCCCCAGGGGGATGCCGGTGCTGGTCTCCAGCAGCGCCACCCGCGACAGCAGGCGCACCGCGCGGGCCACGCGGAAGGCGTCGGGCTCCAGGTCGATATCGAAGAGCGCGCGCCCAGTGAGGGTGACGCTGTAGGCGGCCATTTCCAGGTCGAGGTCGCGCTCGGCACCGGGCTCGATGCCCTCGCTCCAGCGCTGCGCCAGTTGCAGGATCTCGGCGGCCGAAGGCGCGGCGATATGCGGCCGCATTTCCTTGCGCCGCTCACGGGCGGGTTCACCCTCGCGCATCATGAAACTGCGCCCGTTCCACTGGCGCATCATGCACAGGCTGGGTTCCCAGCGTTTCAGGTGTTCGCGGTGGTCGACCATCAGCTCCTGCACCGCCCGGGGGTGGAACAGGCACCAGAGCCGGCTCAGCCCCATGCGCGTGACCGCCATGTCCGGTTGCTCGGCATGCACCTTCTGCAGCCAGGCCAGCGGGTCGCGCTGCATCGCCAGCCAATGGCGGGCACCGGCGCGGTCGTCACCGACCCAGGGCAGGTGCGCCAGGGTGCGGCGGATGGGGCAGCGAATGGCGTCGTCCATGGAGTCCCTTCCCTCGCGGTCAGCCCTTGCTCAGGGCCTTCTTCGGATAGATGTCGTAGCGGCTGGACTTGCCCTCCAGCGCATAGCTGGGCTTGGCGCCCTCGATGATCGGCGCCTTGCGCGGGCGCTTCACCACCACGCGGTGGCTGGCCAGCGCCAGGGCCGCCGCGAGCAGGGCCGGGGCGTCCAGGTCATCGCCCACCAGCGGGCGGAACAGGCGCATTTCCTTCTTCACCAGGGCGCTCTTGTCGCGGTGGGGGAACATCGGGTCGAGGTAGATCACCTGGGGCGCCTCGCCCTGCCAGCCCTGCATCAGCTCGATGGCATTGCCGGTGTGCAGGCGCATGCGCGTGGCGATGGCAGCCACCTCGCCGTCACCCGCAGCGCGGGCCAGGCCATCTTCCAACAGCGCCGCCACCAGGGGCTGGCGTTCGATCAGGTCCATCTCGCAACCCAGGCTGGCGAGCACGAAGGCGTCGCGGCCCAGGCCGGCAGTGGCGTCCAGCACCTGCGGGCGGATGCCCGGTTGCACGCCCACCGCCTTGGCGATCATCTGCCCGGCGCCACCGCCGAACTGGCGTCGATGAGCGGCCGCGCCCTCGACGAAGTCGACCCGCACCGGGCCCGGCGCCTGGGGCGACAGGTCCACCAGCTGCAGGCCGTCGTCACCCAGTTGCAGGGCGAAATCCGCCTCGCCGTCCAGGGGCAGCCCAAGCCTGGCCGCCCATTGGGCCGCACCTGCCTGGTGCTGCGGCGCCAGTGCGTCGACACGCACCCGGGCCTGTTCCCGCTCATCACTCATCGGTTGGATCCACTGCTTCAAGATGCTCGGCATTCTGCCAGAGCCACGCGTCAGGCGCCCGTGCGCGGCACTCAGCGGCACATGCGGAACAGGCCCATGTCGACGTGGAAGTGGTCGTGGTGGGCGGCGTTGTACTCCGGCCCCAGGGTGGTATTGAAGTGCTCGCAGGCGGCGTCGCGTACCCGGCGCAGGAAGCGCGCCTCGGTGTCATCGCCCGCCCAGTCACGCGCAACGCTGATGCGCCGGCCATCGGCCAGGCGGAAGCCGGCGATGTCCAGCGCGTTGGCCGAGGCGTGCTGGCTGCGGCGCTGGGTACCGCCGATATTGCGGCAGGCGAAGCTACCGAGGTGATCGATGCGCGCCACCGGCTGGCCGTAGAGCTCGCGGGCGACGGGTTGCAGCCCGTGGCGCTCGAACAGGGCGAAGGCCACGGCCACCTCGCAGGTGGCGATGAAGCTGCTGCTGAAGGCCAGCCCCGAGCCGCTGATGCGCACGCTGTTCTCGATGGGGCAACCCGCCGCCGGCGCGCTGTCCGGCAGCGCCGCGTATTTCAGGCTGGAGGTCTGCAGCGCCAGGCGGCACAGCGCTGGGTCGGCCTGCAGGCGCATCAGCTTGAAGGGGGTCAGCAGGTTCGGTTCATCGCGCACATCCAGCGGCGCCCAGGGGTCCCAGCGCGGCGGCAGCTGCACCCACTTCTGGTACACCGCCAGGGGTGCGCCGAGCACCAGCAGCAGGACCAGCAGCGGAATCAGCCGGCGCACGCGCACCCGCTCAGCCCTTGAACAGGTCGTTGATGCGGTTGAAGGGCATGGCCCGCTGGGTGGCCGTGAGGTCGCCGCAGAGCAGGTCTTCTGCCGCCCGGAAGAAGGCGCCGTAGGCCACCCGCGCCAGGTTGGAGCCCAGGCTGACGCGCTTGACGCCGAGCTCGGCCAGCTCCGCCAGGCCCACCTTCAAGGCCGGTGAGCCCACCAGCAGGTTGACCGGCTTGGGCGCCACTGCGTGCACCACTTCGATGATCTGCTCGCGGGTGGTCAGCCCCGGCGCATAAAGCACATCGGCACCGGCTTCGGCATAGGCCACCAGGCGGCGGATGGTGTCGTCGAGGTCGGGGTGGCCATGGAGGAAGTTCTCCGCACGGGCGGCGAAGGTGAAGGGGAACGGCAGGCTGCGCGCGGCTTCCACCGAAGCACGGACACGCTCGACGGCCAGCTCGAAGGGGTAGATGGGGGCGTCGGCACGGCCGCTGGCGTCCTCGATCGAGCCGCCCACCAGGCCGACCTCGGCGGCGAGGCGGATGGTTTCGGCGCAGGCTTCGGGGCTGTCGCCGTAGCCGTTCTCCAGGTCGGCGGCCACCGGCAGGGGCGTGGCTTCGACTATGGCGCAGGCGTTGGCCAATGCCTCCTCACGGCTCACCGCGCCCTCGGCGTCACGGCGGCCCAGGGAGAAGGCCAGCCCGGCACTGGTGGTGGCCAGGGCGCGGCAGCCCAGGGCCGCGAGCATCTTCGCCGACCCGGCATCCCATGGGTTCGGCAGTACGAGAAGTCCGGCGTCCTGATGCAGGGCGCGGAAGGTTTCGGCACGTTGGGCCTGGCTCGGCATGGCATCTCTCCCTGGTTGCAAAGGCCCGACCTTAACCCGCGCCTTGGGGATAGTGACAGCCTCAGAGCAGGTCGAGTTGTGTCGATTCCTGCTGTGCAGCGCTTTCGGCCAATGCCGGCAGGCCCGGCAGGCGGGTCATCAACTCGGCATGGAAGCGTTGCGCCTGGGCGGCCGCCAGATGGTTGTCCGGGGTGTGCAGGAATACATGGGGCACCAGGCCTTCGCCGATCCAGTCGGCCACCTTGTCCAGCCAGGGGTCGAGGTACTGCTGGTTGGCGTCCAGGTCCGGGCCGCCGATGAAGCGCACCTGGGGCGCGGCGCTGAAGGCGGTCGGGCGTACCGGCACGCGCGGCTTCTTCGATTGCGCGTGGAGCACCGCCGGGTCGTCGGAGTCGCAGGCGAACAGGGCTCGCGAATCCAGGCAGATGCGCTCCACGCCGCGCTCGTGGAGCAGGCGGTTGAGGGCCTTCTCCTCCTCGCCCCGGGCGAAGAACGCGGCATTGCGCACCTCCACGGCGAGGGCGCGGTGGGAGAAGGTGTCCAGCCAGTCCGCCAGTTCGCCCAGGCGCTGCGGCCCGAAGCTCGCCGGCAGTTGCAGCCAGAGCGGCGCCACCCGCGCACCCAGGGGCTCGAGCAGGCGCAGGAACTCCTGGGTGGCGCCGATGCGGTCGCGCAGGTCACCCTCGTGGCTGATGTCCCGGGGCAGCTTGGCGCAGAAGCGGAAATGCTCGGGCATGCGCTCGGCCCACAGCTGCAGCGTGGCGCCGGAGGGGCGGGCGTAGAAGGTGGTGTTGCCCTCCACGGCGTTGAACACCCGGGCATAGTGCTCGAGAGTCTCGGCAGGGCGGGTATCGGCGGGGTAGAAGCTGCCGCGCCAGGCGGGCTCGTTCCAGGACGGGCAGCCGAGGAAGTACGGCAGCATCAGGCGTAGAGGTCGAGCCCGAGGACTTCCGGCGCGTCGGTCTCCGACGCGAAGCTGGCGGTGGTGGCGTAGCTGGCAATGGCCTGGTTGGCGCGATTGCTCAGGTTGCGCTGCTGCACGATGTCCTGGGGGCGGGCCGGCAGGCTGTTGCTGCTGGCATTGCTGGCCTCGACCTTGCGCGGCTGGGCGGTCTGTTCGAAGCCCTGGGTGCTGGCCGGGGTGGCCGGCACGTCACGACGGGTTTCGACCTCGCGCTGCACCTCGCGGAAAGCGGTATTCGCGCTGCCCTGGCGGGGGCTGCGATCCAGCGAGATGGATGAGGTGAAGCCGTCGATGCGCATCAATGGAGGTCAGGCTGAAAAAGGGGTTGGCGAATGTGGTGGAAATCTAGCCGGATGGCCAGGGATTTTCAATCGCCGCTGACGCCCGGCAGTGCCGGCCGTCAGACCGCTCAGCGCGGCGCCTTGGGCGTGGCGACGTTGTCGCGCAGGTAAACCGGTTGGGCCTCGTCCGCCACCACCGCTTCACCGCGGGCCCAGGCGAAGGTGGCCAGGGTCAGCAGGTCCTGCGCGTGGGGCAGCAGGTCGGGCGCCTGGCCGCTCACCGCCACCGGAATGCGCGAGGCGAAGGTGCCCCAGCCGGTGCCGGCGCCGAACCACTCGCCCTGGCTGTCACGGGGCAGCTCCGCACGCTCGGGCGGCAGCACCGCTTCGCTGCCGGCCAGGCGCATCTCGCCGGCCTCCAGGCGGTAGCACCCCCAGTAGACCTCGTCCATGCGCGCATCGATGGCCGCGGCCACCTGGTGGACGCCCTGCTCGCGGTGGGCACGCTGGGCCAGCACGGCGAGGTTGGACACCGGCAGCACCGGGCGGTCGAGGGCGAAGGCCAGGCCCTGGACCACACCCACGGCGATGCGCACGCCGGTGAAGGCACCTGGGCCACGGCCGAAGGCGATGGCGTCGAGGGCCGGCAGGCCGACACCGGCCTCGGCCAGCAGGTCCTGGATCATCGGCAGCAGGCGCTGGGCGTGCTGGCGCGGGATCACCTCGTAGTGACTGAGCACGCGGCCGTCATGCAGCAGGGCGACGGAACAGGCTTCGGTGGCGGTATCCAGGGCCAGCAGGGTGGTCATCGGTGCATCCAGGTGGGTCGAAAAAGGCGCGCATTATAAACGCCAACGGCCCGCAAGCGGGCCGTTGGTCGAATCGATCGTCAATCGATCAGGAAAGCGCGGCGAGCACCTTGCCGGTGATCTCTTCCACCGAGCCAACGCCGGCGATGGCGCTGTACTTCGGGGTGCCTTCGGCAGCGGACAGCTTCTGGTAGAAGTCCACCAGCGGCTTGGTCTGCGAGTGGTACACGGACAGGCGATGACGCACGGTGGCTTCCTTGTCGTCGTCGCGCTGGATCAGGTCTTCACCGGTTTCGTCGTCTTTGCCAGCGACCTTCGGCGGGTTGTGCTCCGTGTGGTACACGCGACCCGAAGCCGGGTGCACGCGGCGACCGGCGATGCGGCCGACGATCTCTTCGTCGTCCACGGCGATCTCGACCACGTGGTCGATGGTCACGCCAGCTTCCTTCAGGGCTTCAGCCTGGGGAATGGTGCGCGGGAAGCCATCGAAGAGGAAGCCGTTGGCGCAGTCGGGCTGAGCGATGCGCTCCTTGACCAGGTTGATGATCAGGTCATCGGAAACCAGGCCGCCGGCATCCATCACGCTCTTAGCCTTCAGGCCGAGCTCGGTGCCCGCCTTGACCGCTGCGCGCAGCATGTCGCCGGTGGAGATTTGCGGAATAGCGAACTTCTTGGTGATGAAACCAGCCTGGGTACCTTTTCCGGCACCGGGCGCCCCCAGCAGAATCACGCGCATCGATGTGCTCCTCAAGATTGTTTTGAAGTCTCGGATTCGCCTCTTGGGGCCAATCTCAGTATCGGGTTTCGGCGTCGTTGAGCGGCCAAAAGGTTGATCAAGATACACAGCACCCCTATGCCGCACAAGCCACCGAAAGTCGGATAAGAAGCCCCTTCAACCGGTGTTCCGCAGGCCTGCCGCAATGCCCGCCACACTCACCAGCAACGCCTGTTCCAGGGGGCCTTCGGCACTGCTTTCGGCGCGCCTGGAACGGGCCAGAAGCTCCGTCTGGAGCAGGTGCAGCGGGTCGAGGTAGGTGTTGCGCACACTGATGGCCTCGCGGGTCTCGGGACTGGACGCCAGAAGCTCGGACTGACCGGTCACCCCTAGTACGGTCGTACAGGCCTGCGACAATAGGTCGCGTAGATGCGCACCCAGCGGCAACAGCTGCTTTTCCACCAGTCGCGAGTCATAGAGTTCGGCGATGTTGCCGTCGGCCTTGGCCAGGACCATTTCCAGCATATCGATGCGGGTGGCGAAGAACGGCCAGCGCTCGCGCATCTCCCGCAGCAGCGCCAGCTCGCCCCGCTCCACCGCGCTCTGCAGCGCCCGCTCCCAGCCCAGCCAGGCCGGCAGCATGAGGCGGGTCTGGGTCCAGGCGAATATCCAGGGGATCGCCCGCAGGCTTTCCACGCCACCGGCGCGGCGCTTGGCCGGGCGGCTGCCCAGGGGCAGGCGGCCCAGCTCCTGTTCCGGCGTGGCCTGACGGAAGTACTCGACGAACTGCTCGTGCTCGCGCACCACCGCGCGGTAGCCGGCCACGCCTTCGGCGGCGAGGCGGTCCATTTCAGCGCGCCAGGCGGGCTCGGGTTGCGGCGGCGGCAACAGGGTCGCCTCCAGCACCGCCGCCAGGTAGAGGTCGAGGTTCTGCACGGCGACGTCCGGCAGGCCGAACTTGAAGCGGATCATCTCGCCCTGCTCGGTGGTGCGGAAACGCCCCGCCACCGAACCCGGCGGTTGCGACAGGATGGCCGCGTGGGCCGGGCCACCGCCACGCCCCACAGTGCCGCCGCGGCCATGGAACAGCAGCAGCTCGACCTGATGCTGGCGGCAGGTTTCCACCAGCGCTTCCTGGGCGCGGTACTGGGCCCAGGCAGCCGCCGTGGTGCCGGCGTCCTTGGCCGAGTCGGAGTAGCCGATCATCACTTCCTGCGGGCCGTGCAGGCGCGAGCGATAGCCGGGCAGGCCCAGCAGCCGATCGATGGCCGGGGCGGCGTTGTCCAGGTCGGCGAGGGTCTCGAACAGCGGCACCACGCGGATCGGCCGCTGCAGCCCGGCTTCCTTGAGCAGCAGTTGCACGGCCAGCACATCCGAGGGCGCCCCGGCCATGGAAATGACATAGGAGCCCAGGGAGGCCGCCGGTGCCGAGGCAACCACGCGGCAGGTGGCGAGCACCTCGGCGGTTTCGGCGGAAGGCTTGTGATGGGGCGGCAGCAGCGGGCGGCGGTTGTCCAGCTCACGCTGGAGGAAGGCCAGGCGCGCGTCCTCGTCCCAGGCCGCATAGTCGCCGAGCCCCAGGTAGTCGGTGATTTCCGCCAGGGCGGCGCGATGGCGGGCGGAGTCCTGGCGCACGTCCAGGCGCACCAGGAACAGGCCGAAGCAGGCCGCGCGGCGCAGGCAGTCGAGCAACGCGCCATCGGCGATCACACCCATGCCGCAGGCGTGCAGGGAGTGGTAGCAGAGCTCCAGGGGCTCCAGCAGTTGCTGGTTGTCCTGCAGCACCTCGGGGCCGGCCGCCACCTCGCCATCCAGTGCCGCCTGGGCCCAGGCGCGGGTGGCGCGCAGGCGCTCGCGCAATTGCTTGAGCAGCGCCCGATAGGGCTCGGGGTGCACGCCCACACGCACGCGCAATTCATCGCTGGCCTGGTGCATGGACAGCTCGGCGGCCAGGTGGTCGACATCACGCAGGTAGAGGTCGGCGGCCATCCAGCGCGCCAGCAGCAGCACTTCGCGGCTCACAGCGGCGGTGACATTGGGGTTACCGTCGCGGTCGCCGCCCATCCACGAGGCGAAGCGCACCGGCGCGGCGGTCAGCGGCAGGTGCAGGCCGGTGGCCGCATGCAGGGTGCGGTCGGTCTGGCGGATGAATGCCGGCAACGCGTGCCAGAGGGAATGCTCGATCACCGCGAAGCCCCATTTGGCCTCGTCCACCGGCGTCGGCCGGCTGCGGCGGATCTCGTCGGTGAACCAGGCCTCGGCGATCAGCCGCTCCAGGGCGGTGTGCACCTTGGCGCGCTCGTCGGCGCTGAGGTCGCTGTGGTCCTGGGCCGCCAGTTGAGCGGCCATGGCGTCGTACTTCTGGATCAGCGTGCGCCGCGCCACCTCGGTGGGGTGGGCGGTCAGCACCAGCTCGATATCCAGCCGCGCCACCTGCCGTGCCAGTTGGTCCGGCGAATGCCCGGCGGCGCCCAGGCGCTGCAGCAGCTCGGGCAGCACGCGCTTCTCGAAGAGTTCGGGTTCCTGCGGCCCGCGCCGACGGATGCGGTGGTACTGCTCGGCGATATTGGCCAGGTTGAGGAACTGGTTGAAGGCCCGGGCCACCGGCAGCAATTCATCGGCAGTGAGATCGTCGAGGGCCTCGTTGAGCTGCTGCTCGCCCTGCCGCGAGCCCTTGCGGGCCGCCTTGGCGCCCTTGCGGATGCGCTCGATCTTTTCCAGGAAGGCCTCGCCCTGATGGGCGCGGATGGTGTTGCCCAGCAATTCGCCGAGCAGGTGAACGTCTTCGCGCAAGCGTGCGTCGATTTCCGCCATGACAGGCTCCCCAGAGAGATGTCGAGCCCCCAGAGTGCCGAGGGCGCCATCGACTTACAAGGGTGCGACGCCATGCCGCTGCATCGTCCCCGGCGAGCTAGGCTGAAAACAGGCGGGCCCCAGAAGCGTCCGCCGGCCGACGGCACCGCGCCGCCGACCTCCAGCAGATGCCCGCCACGAGCGGGCCCGGCACGAGGTGACCATGAAGATCCGCGAACTGATCCGCCATTGGGAAGAAAACGCCAAGGGTCGCCTGACCCGCAGCCAGTACAGCATCCACCTGGATGTGGAATCCGCGGCCCGACTCGCCGCCCTCAACGAGATGTACCCCAAGCGCAGCCTGGAGGAGTTGCTCGGCGAATTGCTCGGCTCCGCCCTCGAAGAGCTCGAAGCCAGCCTGCCCTACGTCAAGGGCAGCAAGGTGGTGGCCACCGACGAGCAGGGTGATCCGCTCTACGAGGACATCGGCCCGACGCCACGCTTCCTCGCCCTCTCCCGCAAGCACCTGCGCCAGTTCGACCAGCAGCACGACAGCACCGAGCACTGATCGCCCAAACGCCCGGCCCCGCCCTGGGGCCGGCGCTTCTCTCCTGCCTGTCCTCCCCCTCCCCGCATTGCCCGCCATGACATGCGCATCCCGGCCCATCGCAACCCTTGTGCGGCGCGGCTTACAGGGCAATTTCGTAAATTTTATTGAACATTTCCGGAAAAGCCCCTGTCACAAAAAGCACGCCAGCGCATCAACCATTAGTCGGTGATTTTTGGCGGAAAATCGTCGATCTAGCGGCCCTAAACATGCATCTGGCAGGCAAGTTGCCATGAGATATGAAATGGCGAGGTAATTCCAATGGAGCTGAACATCATGAAGACAAGCCCTGCTGTAACGATTCGCAGAACAGTCCTGGCCGCCCTGGTCGCCGGCGGTAGCGCCCTGCTCGTCGGCTGCGCCGGCAATCCGCCCACCGAACAGTTCGCCGTGACCAATACCGTGGTCAAGAGCGCCGTCAGCGCCGGCGGCCCACAGTACGCCCCGGTGGAAATGAAGAACGCCCAGGACAAGCTGGCCCAGGCCGAGAACCTGCTGCGTGAAGAGCGTTACGACGAGGCCCGCCGCATTGCCGAGCAGGCCGAGTGGGACGCCCGCGTCGCCGAGCGCAAGGCCCTGGCCACCAAGGCACAGAAAACCCTGGACGACGCCCAGAAAGGCGTCCAGCAGATTCGCGAGGAAGGCTCGCGCCAGCCGATCATCGTGCAGTGATCCGCGCCGCCCTCTTTCCGCATCGATAAGGATGATCCGTCATGAATAAGCTGATCACAGTTTCCGCTCTCTCCGTACTCAGCCTGGCGCTGGTGGCCTGCGCCTCCAAGCCCAACCCGAACCTGGACCAGGCACGCAGCAACTACTCCGAGCTGCAGGCCGAGCCCCAGGCCAACACCCTGGCAGCCCTGGAAACCAAGGAAGCCGGCGACATGCTGAGCCGCGCCGAACAGGCTTACGCCGACAAGCAGGACCAGGTGCAGGTCGACCAGCTCGCCTACATCACCAACCAGCGCGTCGAACTGGCCCGCCAGACCATCAAGCAGAAGGCCGCCGAAGAGGCCCTGGCCAACGCGCCGGCCCAGCGCACCCAGGCCCAGCTGGATGCGCGCAACCAGCAGGTGGACGTGCTGGTCAACCAGCTCAAGGCCAAGCAGACCGACCGTGGCCAGGTGGTGACCCTGGGTGACGTGCTGTTCGAAGTGGACCGCGCCGAGCTCAACCCCAACGGCATGAGCAACGTCCAGCAGCTGGGCAACTTCCTGGTGCAGAACCCGGATCGCCAGGTGGTGGTGGAAGGCTTCACCGATAACACCGGCACCGTCGACCACAACCTGCGCCTGTCCCAGGCCCGTGCCGACTCCGTGCGCCGCGCCCTGGTGGCCATGGGCGTGAACCCCACGCGCATCACCACCCACGGCTTCGGCAAGGACTACCCGGTGGCCAGCAACGCCTCCGCGTCCTCGCGCACGCTGAACCGTCGTGTGGAAGTGACCATCGCCAACGGTCCCGGCCCGGTCGCCCCGCGCGCTGCGCTTTGATCCTTCGGTAATGAAAAAGCCCGCCTCCCCGGCGGGCTTTTTTGTGCGCGACTTGGCGCCGCGCCGATCGCCGTTTCCGCAAGGCCGGCCGCCTCGCTAGGATGCATGCCATCGCGCCCCGGAGATCAAGGAACATGCCGTCACTCGCCCCCTCACGCCAGGTTCTGGCACTCGCCTTCTGCACCGCCCTGCCCCTTTTGGCGCAGGCCAAGCCTGCGCGCTTCGACGGCTATGAAGCCTTCTACCGGTCCCTGGGTGGCAACCTGTTCGAAGGGGCCGGCAGCGAGCTGTCCCTGGCCTGCACCGAGGCGCAGCAGTGCTTTTGGGTCAACGCCATGGCGGCAGCGGTGAAGCGCTACGACGCGGAGCGATGGAGCGCCCCAGGCGCGCTGGAGGGCGAGCCGCCAGCGGGCATGCCCGAGATCGCCTTCGACGGCCAGCGCCTGGACATCGGCGAACGCCACTGGAACCTGGCAGATGCCACCGACCTCGCCCCGGCCGATTGGCAGGCCAGCGCCTCGATCGACCCGGAAGGGCTGCATGGCATCACCGCCTGGCGCAACGGCGAATCCTTCTGCCTGGAGCTGCCGGCCAAGGGCAGCGGCCGTGCCGATCGCTACACCCAGGTGCTGCTGGTGCAAGGGCAGACGCTCTACAACCTGCCCCCACTGTTCGCCTCCTGCGCGGCGGTGCGCGAAGCCCCCCAAGGCAACCTCCTCTACCCGAGCAATGCCTACCTGGAAGAAACCGTCGATAACGAGCCGATTGGCCTGCAGATGGACTACCTGCAACCCGGCAGCAAGACACCGGCGGAACACCACCGCCTGCAGTTCCCCGACCCGCAGAACCCCTTCGTGTTCGAAGCCCGGTAGGCCCGCAGGCCACCGCACGGACATGACCGCTGTGCAGGGTGGATGACGCTCTTCTCATCCACCAGGCGGAGCCGAGAACGGCACACCGTTGCAGATGAAACGCCGCACCCTCAATGCCGCTTGTGTACCCCCGGCACATGCAGGTGCCCGGCCTCGGCGCAGGAATCGGAAATGACGCTGGGCGGCGCCGGCTGCTCCAGCTCGCGGAGAATCCCGCAGGACTCGCTGCTGCCGGCGATCTGGCAATGGGCACGCAGGGCACGCAGCTGCTCCTGCAGCGAACGCAGTTCGGCGATGCGCACCTCCACATGGTGCATGTGCTCGTCGATCAGCCGGTTGGCGGCGGTGCAGTCCGCCTCTGGGCTGTCGCGCAGGCGCAGCAGCTCGCGGATTTCCTGCTGGGTCATATCCAGGGAGCGGCAGTGGCGGATAAAGGCCAGGCGCTCGACATGGGCCTGGGTGTACTGGCGGTAGTTGCCCTCGCTGCGGGACGGTTCCGGCAGCAGCCCTTCGCGCTCGTAGTAGCGGATGGTCTCCACCGGGCAATCGGTCAGTCGTGCCAGCTCGCCGATCTTCATGGTTCATTCCCCTGCTTGACTCTGTAGTTGCTACAGGGTGTGCAATCAGCACCATTCCCGTCAATGGAGTCCGCGATGAGCCAGGACAACTGCTGCAACCACGATCATTCGAACCCGCGTCCCAGCCCGGCGCGGCACGATCATGGCCATGCGCACGACCATGAGCACGGCCATGACCATCACCATGACCACGACGGCCATGCCCACGAGCATGCCCAGCCCGCCCTGGCGGCCGAGGCCATCGACGCGCCCCTGGGCGAGCTGCGCTGGAGCAGCCTGCGCATCGAAGCCATGGACTGTCCCACTGAGGAACGCCTGCTGCGGGATGCCCTGGGCAAGGTCGCAGCCGTGGAGGCGCTGGAGTTCAACCTGATGCAGCGCGTGCTCAAGGTGCAGCACCGCTTCACCGAGCTGGCGCCGCTGCAGAAGCTGGTGGCCCAGCTGGGCATGCAGGCCGAGCCGCTGGACGCCGCCTCGCCCCCCGCCAAGCCCGCCGACAAACCCTGGTGGCCCCTGGCACTGGCCGGTGTCGCCGCACTGGCCGCCGAAGCCTGCGAGTGGTTCGGCTTCGGGCCCGTGTGGCTGGAAGCCGGCTTGGCGCTGCTGGCCATCGCCACCGCCGGCCTGCCCACTTACCGCAAGGGCTGGATCGCCCTGAAGAACCGCAATCTCAACATCAACGCCCTGATGAGCATCGCCGTGACCGGCGCGCTGCTGATCGGCCAGTGGCCCGAGGCGGCCATGGTCAGCGTGCTCTTCGCCCTCGCCGAGCTGATCGAAGCCAAGTCCCTGGACCGCGCGCGCAACGCCATCCGTGGCCTGCTGGACTTGGCTCCGCAACAGGCCACCGTGCAGGTGGACGGCCAGTGGCGCGAGATGCCGGCCAGCGAGGTGCGCCCCGATGCCCGGGTGCGCGTGCGCCCCGGCGAGCGTATCGCCCTGGACGGCGAGCTGCTGGTGGGCCGCTCCGGCGTCAACCAGGCGCCCATCACCGGCGAAAGCCTGCCGGTGGACAAGGAGCCGGGCGACCCGCTGTTCGCCGGCACCATCAACGGCGAGGGCGAGCTGGAATACCGCGTCACCCGCGCCGCCAACGACAGCACCCTGGCGCGCATCATCCACGCCGTGGAAGAAGCCCAGGGCACCCGCGCGCCAACCCAGCGTTTCGTCGACAGCTTCTCGCGCATCTACACGCCCACGGTGTTCGTCCTCGCTCTGCTCACCGCCGTGCTGCCGCCGCTGCTGATGCAGGGCGCCTGGCTCGACTGGGTGTACCGCGCCCTGGTGCTGCTGGTGATCGCCTGCCCCTGCGCCCTGGTGATCTCCACCCCGGTGACCCTGGTCAGCGGGCTGGCCGCCGCCGCGCGCCGTGGCGTGCTGGTCAAGGGCGGCGTGTACCTGGAAATGGGCCGCCAGCTGGCCTGGGTCGCCCTGGACAAGACCGGCACCCTCACCGAAGGCCGCCCGCAGCAGACCGACTATGTACCCCTGCGCGAAGGCGGCGCCGATGAGGCGCGCGCCCTGGCCGCCAGCCTCGCCGCGCGCTCGGACCACCCGGTGTCCCAGGCCCTGGCCCGCGCCGCCGAGGCCGACGGCATCAAGCTGCACGGCGTCGACGACCTGGCCGCGCTGCCGGGCCGTGGGGTCAGGGGGCTGATCGGCGGGCGCCTCTACCACCTGGGCAACCATCGCCTGGTGGAGGAGCTGGGGCTGTGCTCCAGCTCCCTGGAAATGCGCCTGGATATCCTCGAACGCGAAGGCAAGACGGCCATCGTCCTGCTCGACGCCGAAGGCCCGATGGCCCTGTTCGCGGTGGCCGACGGCGTGCGCGAAACCAGCCGCGAGGCCGTGACCGAGTTGCATCAGCTCGGGGTGCGCACCCTGATGCTCACCGGCGACAACCCCCACACCGCTGCCGCCATCGCCGCCCAGGTGGGCATCGACGAAGCCCTGGGCAACCTGCTGCCCGAGGACAAGCTGCGGGAAGTGGAACGTCGTCAGCAGGGCGGCCAGCGCATCGGCATGGTCGGCGACGGCATCAACGACGCCCCGGCCCTGGCCCGCGCCGACATCGGCTTCGCCATGGGCGCCGCCGGCACCGACACCGCCATCGAAACCGCCGGCGTGGCGCTGATGGACGACGACCTGCGTAAGCTGCCGCTGTTCATCCGCCTCTCGCGCCGCACCCACGCGGTGCTGGTGCAGAACATCGTCCTGGCCCTGGGCATCAAGGCGCTGTTCCTCGCCCTCACCCTGGCCGGTATGGGCACCCTGTGGATGGCCGTGTTCGCCGACATGGGCGCCAGCCTGCTGGTGGTGTTCAACGGCTTGCGGTTGCTGCGTGGGGCGCGGTGAGCGAATGGCGGCGCTGCGCGCCGCTTGGCGACTAAAGTCGCCCCTACAAAAGCGGCCGGCCCCGCCGCACGGGCATGGCCGCTGCGGTGGAGGTCGCTTTTTACCTCCACCAGGGGGGCGCCAGGACAGCTGCGTAGCTCGGGCTTCAGCCCGGGAGTGGAGTGGCCGGCGTCCCCGGGCTGAAGCCCGGGCTACAGGGCTGCGCTGGACATTTCGCGAATGAATTCGCTCCCACAAAAGCAGCCGGATCAGGCCAGGGCGTCGCGGTATAGGCGTGCCATGTCTTCGGAGAAGGCCACCAGCAATGCGCGCTGCAGGGTGCTGCCGGCCGGGCGTGGGCGGCGCAGTTCGGTGACGGCGATGCGCACGGCGGCTTCCAGCGGGTAGCCGTAGACGCCGCAGCTGATGGCCGGGAAGGCGATGCTGGCGACGCCGGCGGATTCCGCCAGGGCCAGGCTGTTGCGGTAGCAGCTGGCGAGCAGCTCGGGCTCGCGCTGGCTGCCGCCGGCCCAGACCGGGCCGACCGTGTGGATGACGAAGGTCGCCGGCAGGCGGAAGCCCGGGGTGATGCGCGCCTCGCCGGTGGGGCAACCGCGCAATTCGCGGCAGCTGGCGAGCAGCTCAGGGCCCGCCGCACGGTGGATCGCACCATCCACGCCACCGCCGCCGAGCAGCGAGGAATTGGCCGCGTTGACGATGGCGTCCACGTCCAGGCGAGTGATGTCGCCCTGCCAGACCTCGACCTTCATCCTGCCCTCACTTGACCTCTTGCGGGGTCTCCTGGCCCATGCAGCGCACGGCCTGTTTCTTGTTGTTCACCAGCACGCCGGTCAGGCCCTTCTGCTCGGTGTCGAACAGCACCAGCACGCCGTCGATGCACTGGGCGACCTGGGTGGCGGGCGTCAGCGAGACCTTGTAGTCCTCGCCGGGAACGGTCTTGAGCATGGTGAAGTCGGACAGCAGCAGCGCATCTTCCGGCTTGGCGAAGTGCAGGTAGCCGTAGTACCAGAGGACCATCACGGTGCCGATGATGGTGCCGACGCCGGTGAGGATCAGCGGGATGGGGTTGCGTTCGCTCATTGGGGACTCTCTGTATTCGGGACTTCAGCCAGCCGTCGCAGCCCGACGAAACCGTTCGGGTCTTCGAGGTAGCGCAGCATCACCTCCCGCCAGGTGGGGTCGGCGAAGGTCTGCACATGGCCGCCACGAGTCGGCTGGAACACCCGCGGCGGCGGCGCAGCTTGATACAAGCGCACGCCGTTGGAAAGAGGCACCACCTGGTCGTCGATGCTGTGGTAGATCAGCATCGGCAGGCCCTGCAGACCGGCAATCGCACCGATCGCGCTGTCGCCATCGGGCACCAGCCAGGACAGCGGCACCTGGAGCGGCCAGGTTAACCAGGCATTGCCCAGGGTGAATTGAGCCACGTCACGGTAACTGGCCGGCGCGCCGTCCAGCACCAGCGCGCGCAGCTGGGCGCGGCGCCCGGGGTGCTCGCTCAGGTAGTGCACCGCCATGGCGCCACCCAGGCTCTGGCCCAGCAGCACCAGCGGCTTGCCCTGCACCTCGGGTGCACGGTCGAGCCAGGCGAAGGCGGCGTCGATGTCCTGGTAGGCCCCCGCCAGCGAGGGGCTGCCCTCGGAGCGGCCGTAGCCGCGGTAGTCCAGCAGCAGCACCTGGTAGCCCTGCTCCGGCAGCCACCAGCTGCCGCCCAGGTGGGAAGCCACGTTGCCGCCGTTGCCGTGCAGGTGCAGCACCGTGCCCTTGACCTCGACACCCGCCGCAGCCGGCAGCCACCAGCCATGCAGGCGCAGGCCGTCGGCGGTGACCAGCTCGACATCGCAGTAGGCCAGGCCGGCACGCTCGGGGGTGAAGGGCAGTTGCCGCTCGGGGTAGAACAGCAGCCCGCTGCAGCCCTGCAGCAGCAGGACCAGCAGCAGGAGGCAGGAGCGGGTCACTTGCCGCCGGCGCGGGTTTCCTCACGCGCCTTGTAGGTGGCCTCGTAGATGCGCTCGGCCAGGCGCGAGAAGGGCAGGCTCTGGATCCACACCGTGCCGGTGCCCTTGAGGGTGGCCAGGAGGATGCCTTCGCCGCCGAAGAGCATGCTCTTCAGCCCGCCGGCCAGGCCGATGTCGTAGTCGATGCCCGTGGTGAAGGCCACCAGGCAGCCGGTGTCCAGGCGCAGGGTTTCGTTGTTCAGCTCCTTGCGGATCACCGTGCCGCCGGCATGCACGAAGGCCAGGCCGTCGCCTTCGAGCTTCTGCAGGATGAAGCCCTCGCCGCCGAAGAAGCCGGCGCCGATGCGTTTGTTGAAGGCGATGCCGATCTGCGTGCCGTGGGCGGCGCAGAGGAAGGCATCCTTCTGGCACACCAGGCGCCCGCCGACCTGGGCCAGGTCGATGGGCACCACGGTGCCCGGGTAGGGCGCGGCGAAGCCGACCCGCTGCTGGCCACGGCCCTCGTTGGTGAAGTGGGTCATGAACAGCGACTCGCCGGTAAGCAGGCGCTTGCCCGCCCCCCACAACTTGCCCAGCACGCCGCTGGAGGAACCATCGCCCATGCGCGCCTCGAAGCGGATGCCTTCGGTCATGTAGTTCATCGCCCCGGCTTCGGCGATCACCGTTTCCTGCGGGTCGAGGATGATCTCAACGGTCTGCGCCGAAGCGCCGAGGATTTCGTAGTCGAGCTGATGGCTGGGCATGGGGGAACCTTCGGTTGGCTGCAAGCTTCAAGCGGCAAGCTGCAAGAGCACCAGGGACTCGCCCCTTGCGGCTTGTCGCTTGCAGCTTGCCGCTCTAGAGAATATTCGCGTAATCCGCTTCGATGCGATCCAGGCTCAGGTGATTGAGGAAGTTGGAGAAGCACATCCAGGCCGACAGCGCGTTGAGGTCGCGGAACTGTGGCGGCAGGTACTTGGGCGGTGCCACCAGGCCTTCGTCCACCAGCTGGCGCAGGGTGCGCATGTCTTCCAGGGTGGTCTTGCCGCAGAACAGCAGCGGGATCTGCTCCAGCTTGCCTTTGCGCACGGCGAGCTGGATGTAGTTGTAGATCATGATGAAGCCCTTCAGGTAGGACAGGTCCTTGGTGAAGGGCAGGCCGTCCGGCGAGGAGCCACGGAACACACGGCTGGCGTTGCCGTAGCTCTCGGCCATGCCGTAGCCCTGCTCGCGGTAGAAGTGGTAGACCTCAAGGAAGTCGGCCCCCTCCTCCGCCATGTGGATGGCGCGGGTGCGGTTGGTGAGCTTGCGCAGGCGCGTGGGGTAGGAGGCGAAGGCGATCACTTCCATGAGGATGGCCAGGCCTTCCTGGGTCACGGTGGACGACGGCGGGCCCTTGGCCAGGAAGGTGCAGATCGGCTGGTTCTGGCCGTTCAGCGTGGTGCCGACGTGCACCAGCCCTTCGTGCACTTCCAGGGCGCGCACGTCGCGCTCGTTGAACATGGCGTCGGCGCGCACCTTGATGTAGTCGGCACCGGCGGCGGCGTCGGCGACGATGCCGTCGGACTCGAACACGCGGATGGTGTCGTCGCCCTCGCCGAATACCGCGCTGAGGCGGCTCTGCAGCATGGCCACGGCGTCCTTGGCGGTGAGCGTCTTGGGCTCGTCCTTGAGGTCGCCACGGTCGTCGATCTTGTTCAGGTAGTCCGAGAGCATCAGGCCCAGGTCGGAGAGGGTCGGGTCACCGGCGTGGAAGGCGTCGGAGGCGGCGCCGTAGAGCTCCTGGGAGATCAGCCCGAAGTCGGCGGTGCCGCGCGCTTCGAGCATGCGGATCACCATGCGGTATTCCTTGCACATGCGCCGCATGATCTGCCCCACCGGGTTGAACTGCCCCAACTGGCGGGTGATGTCGCGCTCGATGTTCTGGAACTCCAGCTTCTTCGCCGAGGAGTCGAAGGCCAGCGGCCGGCTCTCGTAGTAGGCGCGATCCACCTCGGGCATGGCCTTGCCCTTGTGCTTGAGAAAGCCCTGGCGAACGCTGTCGTCCCATTTGATGGCGTCCAGCACGCGGATCGGCGTCTGCGCGTGGACGATACGGTCGGACAGGGTGCGGACGATGTTCTGGTAGTCGTCGGGCAGTTGGCGCCGGCTCATGCTCACTCCTCGGTGGAACGCTGGTAGCGCGCGACCTCGACGAAGACGTCGGAGTTGGCCGGGTCGTCCAGCCAGGCCTGGATCTTCTCCCAGGGCGTGTTCAGCAGCACGCCGTCACCCTCGGGCATCTCCACGCTGGCGCCCTCGAAGGTGCCGTGCTCCAGTTCCTGGTGCAGGCGTTCGACATCGAGGTTGTAGATCACCAGTTCGTTGTCGGTGGTGAGTTCGAAGCCGGCGACGGCGAAGTTGGCGCCCCACTTCTTCGGCAGCCCGGCGGAGAGGTACCAGCGGCGGCCATGGTGGGCGACGGTGAAGCCGTACTCCTGGAGGCTGTCGAGGTTGTCCTTGCTGCCTTCGTAGGTGCGGGCCTTGTAGAGGTTGGAGCCGGCGCGGCTGATCTCCAGGTAGAGACGCTCGCCCCACTCGTCCTTGCGCGTCCAGTCGCCCAGCAGCGGGATCGGCGCCGGCTCATGGGCCGGGATCGGGTCCCGCAAGGTGACCAGGCACCCGCTCAGCAGCAGGAAGGACAGGGCGACCAATGCGCGCCAGGGTTTCATTTCGCTCTCCTTGTGACCATGAAAAACCCCGCAAGACAGGTGGCCTGAATGCGGGGTCTCGTACCGTGTTCTAGAGCCCCATCACCAGGTAGAGGTAGCGCTTGAGCACGGCTCGCATCTCGTCGATATCGAGGTTGTCCACCCCATCGAGCAGGCCCTGATATTCCATCCGCAGAATGATGGCCGTCAACACCTTGGCGTCCTCGGCCGGCTCATCCGAGCCCAGCACCTGGAAGAAGTGCTCGGCGCCCTGGGAGAGGATGCCGCGGTGGGCATCGGCCAGCGGCCGCAACCCGGCGTTGATCAGCGCCTCCTGGCGGAACGCCTGCTCGGCCAGCAGCTGCACGCGGTTCTCGATCAGTTGCCGGCGCACATACTGGATGGCCATCTCGACGATCTCGTCGGTCATCTGCCGGCGCGAGGCACCGTCACGGCTCAAGGCCGCCGCCATGCCCTGCAGGTCACCCTCGACGCTGCCCCAGAACGCGGCCATGGCTTCGGCGCTGCGCTCGACGAACTGGGCGAAGGTGTCGGTGATCAGGTCGTTGATGTCCTTGAAGTAGTAGGTGGTGGCCGAAAGCGGCACTTCCGCCTCCGCCGCCACGGCGCGGTGGCGCACCGCGCGCACGCCGTCACGCACGATGATGCGCATGGCGGCATCGAGGATCGCCTGGCGGCGTTGCTCGCTGCCCTGCCGGCTGGCCTTGCGGCCCTGGTACTGGACACTTTCGGCGAGGGCGCTGGCCGCCTGGGCGGCACTGTCGCTACGGGACGACTTGGGCAAGATGCATGGACCTCCGGGTTCAGCTGGGATGCAAGACAGTTTCGACCATTTCTCCGGCTATTCAACTCAACGCCGGCCAAGAAAAAACCGCCCGAAGGCGGCTTTTCTCAAACGTCAGGCCTGGGGCCGCATATGCGGGAACAGGATGACGTCACGAATAGACGGCGAATTGGTAAGCAACATCACCAGGCGATCGATACCGATGCCTTCGCCGGCGGTCGGCGGCATGCCGTACTCCAGGGCGCGGACGAAATCGGCGTCGTAGTGCATGGCTTCGTCGTCACCGGCGTCCTTGTCGGCCACCTGGGCCATGAAGCGCTCGGCCTGGTCTTCCGCATCGTTCAGCTCGGAGTAGGCGTTGGCGATCTCGCGGCCACCGATGAACAGCTCGAAGCGGTCGGTGACGCTGGGGTTGTCGTCGTTGCGACGGGCCAGCGGCGAAACTTCGAACGGGTACTGGGTAATGAAGTGCGGCTGCTCCAGCTTGTGCTCGACCAGCTCTTCGAAAATCATCACCTGCAGCTTGCCCAGGCCTTCGAAGCCCAGCACCTTGGCGCCGGCCTTCTTGGCGATCTCACGGGCCTTGTCGACGTCCTGCAGGTCAGCCGCGGTGATCTCCGGGTTGTACTTGAGGATCGAATCGAACACGGACAGGCGTGCAAAGGGCTCGCCGAAGTGGAACACCTTGTCGCCGTAAGGCACGTCGGTGCTGCCCAGGACCAGCTGCGCCAGCTCGCGGAACAGCTCCTCGGTCAGGTCCATGTTGTCTTCGTAATCGGCATAGGCCTGGTAGAACTCGAGCATGGTGAACTCGGGGTTGTGCCGGGTCGAAACGCCTTCGTTACGGAAGTTGCGGTTGATCTCGAAGACCTTCTCGAAGCCACCGACCACCAGGCGCTTGAGGTACAGCTCCGGCGCGATACGCAGGAACATCGGCATGTCCAGGGCGTTGTGGTGGGTCTCGAAGGGCTTGGCCGCGGCGCCACCGGGGATGGTCTGCAGCATCGGGGTTTCCACTTCGAGGAAATCACGCTCGGCGAGGAACTTGCGGATGTAGCTGATCACCTGGGAGCGCACACGGAAGGTGTGGCGGGTTTCTTCGTTGACGATCAGGTCGACGTAGCGCTGGCGGTAGCGCTGCTCGGTGTCGGTCAGGCCGTGGTGCTTGTCCGGCAGCGGGCGCAGGGACTTGGTCAGCAGGCGCACGTTGGTCATCTCGACGTACAGGTCGCCCTTGCCGGAACGGGCCAGGGTGCCTTCGGCGGCGATGATGTCGCCCATGTCCCAGGTCTTGACCGCGGCCAGGGTCTCTTCCGGCAGGGTCTTGCGGTTGACGTAGACCTGGATGCGACCGGTCATGTCCTGGATCACCATGAAGGCGCCACGGTTGAGCATGATGCGGCCGGCAACCTTGACCGGGATGGCAGCGGCTTCCAGTTCTTCCTTGGTCTTGTCGACGTATTTCTTCTGCAGGTCGGCGCAGTAGTCGTCACGACGGAAGTCATTGGGGAAGGCGTTGCCCTGCTCACGGATGGCTCCAAGCTTTTCCTTGCGCTGGGCAATCAGCTTGTTCTCTTCCTGTTGCAGTTCGTGCTGGTCGGGTTGCTGGTCGCTCATGGTCTTGGTGGTTCCTGCTTCGGCGTTTTCGCGCCTGGTGAAAAGTTATCGCTAAAGAACAACGGCTTTGAAGCGTAGCGGGCGCGGGTCAGGCACGGCCTGACCCGGTGCAGCGGCCTTAGAGGCCTTGCTTGAGGCTGGCTTCGAGGTACTCGTTGAGATCCCCGTCCAGCACCTTGTCGCAATCGCTGCGCTCGACGCCGGTACGCAGGTCCTTGATGCGCGACTGGTCGAGCACGTAGGAACGGATCTGGTGGCCCCAGCCGATATCGGACTTGGTCTCTTCCAGCGCCTGGGACGCGGCGTTGCGCTTCTGCATCTCCTGCTCGTACAACCGGGCCCGCAGCATTTTCATGGCGGTGTCCTTGTTGGCGTGCTGGGAGCGTTCGTTCTGGCACGCGACCACCGTGTTGGTCGGTACGTGGGTGATACGTACGGCCGAGTCGGTGGTGTTCACGTGCTGACCGCCCGCGCCGGAGGAGCGGTAGGTGTCGATGCGCAGGTCGGACGGGTTGATCTCGATCTCGATGTTGTCATCGATCTCGGGGGACACGAACACCGCGGTGAACGAGGTGTGGCGACGGTTGCCGGAGTCGAACGGGCTCTTGCGCACCAGGCGGTGCACGCCGATCTCGGTGCGCAGCCAACCGAAGGCGTACTCGCCCTTGATGTGCACGGTGGCGCCCTTGATGCCGGCGACTTCGCCTTCGGACAGCTCGACGATCTCGGCACTGAAGCCGTTCTTGTCGGCCCAGCGCAGGTACATGCGCAGCAGCATGTTGGCCCAGTCCTGGGCTTCGGTGCCGCCGGAACCGGCCTGGATGTCCAGGTAGGCGTTGTTCGGGTCCATCTCGCCGCTGAACATGCGGCGGAATTCCAGCTTCTCGAGGATCTCGCGCAGGCGCTCGACTTCGGCGGCAACGTCGTTGACCGCGCCTTCGTCGTTCTCTTCGACCGCCATGTCCAGCAGGTCGCGGGAGTCGGCCAGGCCACCGGTCAGCTCGTCGAGGGTTTCGACGATCTGCGCCAGGAGCGAACGCTCACGGCCAAGATTCTGGGCGTACTCCGGGTTGTTCCAGACGTTGGGGTCTTCGAGTTCGCGGTTTACTTCGACGAGACGATCATGCTTGTGATCGTAGTCAAAGATACCCCCGAATGGTCTGGGTACGTTCGGAGAGGTCCTTGATGCTATTGAGGATCGGGTTGATTTCCATGGCTGGAAGCGCTCTCAGGCAAAACTTTCGGAAAAGCCGGCGAGTATACCCGACTCGAAACCCGCCGGGCAGCCCGCCCGACCACCGTAGACCCGGCGTGGGACTACAGCGCTTCGGCCACCGTCACCGCCCGCCAGGGCCCGCTGGAGCGGCCGCTGAGCGCCGCCCAGTACCAGCTGGAATTGTCGCTGAAGCTCTGCCCGGCGGCGTCCTCGATGTACTCGCAGACCTGCAGCGCCGGCCCCTGCCCCTCGGCCACGAAGCAGCGCTGCAACCCGCCATTGCCGGGGCGCTGGCGCAGGGCGATGGCACGGATCACATAACCCAGGCCCTGGTAGCAGTCCGCCGCCGGGTGCAGCTTGCGCGTGGCCGCCGTGACATGGCGCAGGGTGACCACCCGCGAGCCGGTGCTGAAACGGGCGATGGCCCCGGGGAACTGCGCGGCGAAGCGCTGCTCCACCGGCGACAGCGCCAGGGGCCGCAGGCGCTCGCCCTCGAAACGTTGCGGCCACTCGACGAAGGCGGCAACGGGGCGGGCCTCGGCCACCGGCCGGCCCAGCAGCGACCCTACCCCCAGCAGCAGGAATGACGCCGCCACCAGCCAGCGCCCCTGGTGCCAGGGCGCCACGCCGGTCGCCGTCGTGGTGGGCAACGCCAGCGCCGCGCCCTGCCCCGCCGCCACGGTGCGCAGCACCAGGGCGCAGACGCCGATGAACACCACCAGCCCGGTGGCCTCGTGCATCCACGCCGGCCAGTTCGATTGCCCGGCCTCCTGCAGCACCAGCAAGGTGTTGCGCAGGCTGTTGCCACCCAGAACCAGCAGGCCGATCCACGGCAGGCGGCGCAGCAGCTGCCTGTCCCCCAAACGCAGCCAGGCGGCAGTGGCGAAGGCGGTGAAGTAGGCCACCCAAGCCATGTGCACGCCCGAGCAGGGGGCATCCACCATCACCAGCTGCCCGTTCACCTGCAGCGCCGTGCCCAGGCGCTGCACCTCGTGGCCCAGGCCACGCAGCAGCCAGAGGCTGGCTTCAGCGGTGACCAGGCGCAGCGGGTAACCGGCGAAGAACTGCAACGACGAGAGGATCGGCAAGGCCAGCAGCCCCAGGCCCAGCCAGGCCAGCACCGGCTGGCCCGGGCGGCGCAGCGCCAGGGTGGTGGCGATCACCGCCAGCACCGCCAACACGCCGCGCCCCAGCGCCGGGATCAGCGCGCTGCCGAGAATCGCCAGCGCCGCCAGGGCCAGCGACACCAGCAGCCAGCTGCGCCGGGGCGTCGCCAGGAAGCTGCGGCGCTCGCGCCACAGCCCCAGCAGCAGGGCCACCAGCGCCACCACCCCATAAGGGTCGTCCGAGCCGTCGCCCATGCGCCGCAGGCTCCACAGCCACACCGGCCACAACGCCAGCACCGGCGCCAGCAGCCAGGTCCAGCCCGGCAGCGCGCGGGCCTTCACCCACGCACCTGGCGGCGGGTCACCCAGCCCATGCCCAGCAGGGCCAGCGCCAGCATCGCCCAGGTGGCCGGCTCCGGCGTGCTCGGCACGAGGATGCCGGCGGTGGCGGAGCTCGCCTCGGCGGTGCCGACGGCCTGGGCGCTCACGCCCTGGGGCAGCGGCAGCGGCTGCTTGACCGTGGCGCTGCCGGCCGGGTCGGGGTTGCGCACCACCTGGTCCACGGCGATGAACGAGGTGTAGGGCGTCAGCAGGCTGTACTTCAAACCCAGGTCGAGAATCTGCTGGCTGTAGCCGAAGCCGCCTTCCAGGGCTTCCTGGTCCATCAACGACGCGATGCGGTGCCGTGCCCAGAGGTGGGTCAGCGCCTGGTCGCCGTCGAGCACCTTGCCCGCCTCGATCGGCACCTCGCTGCGCCAGGGGCCGCTGGCGGCGATGCCCTCGGCCTGCAGCACGCCACGGGGCTCGCCGCGCCACTTGCCGAACACCACCAGCGGGCGCTGGGCGAACAGGTCGGGCAGCGCCAGCGGCTCGACGTCATAGGTCTCCAGGCCGCTGAAGGACAATTTGGGGTGCACCAGCACCGGCGAGTCGATCATCCGCCGCAGGCGTTCGGCTTCGGCTTGCGCCGAGCTGTCGTCGAGCACCACGAAGGGCTCGCCCTGCCCGGCCCGTGCCAGGCCCTCGATCAGCTCGCGGTTCACCGAACTGCCGATACCGAAGGCGAACAGGTTGGCCTTGCCCAGGTTGTTGCGCACCAGTTCGAAGGCCTCGGTTTCCACCGTCACGTAGCCATCGGTGACCACCACGAAGCTGCGCGAGCGCTCCGCATCCGCCGGCATCGCCAGCGCCTGGCGCAGGGCCGGCAGCAGCTCGGTGCCGCCGCTGCCCATCTGGGTGTCGAGCATCGTCAGCGCCTGCTCGATGTTGGCCTTGGTAGCCGGCTGCGACTGCGGCGCCAGCAGGCTGTTGCTGCCGGAGAACAGCAGCACATTGAAGCTGTCCACCGGGCGCAGGCCGCCGATCAGCCGGCGCAGCAGGACCTTGGTGGTGTCCAGGGGGAAGCCGTGCATGGAGCCGGAGATATCCACCACGAAAATGTATTCGCGCGGCACGATGCTGCTGGCCTTCACCGCCGCCGGCGGCGCCACCATGGCCAGGAAGAAGTTCTCCTCGGCGCCACGGGACAGCAGCACGCCGCTCTCGAACACCTCGCTGCCCAGGCGGTAGTCGAGGATGAAGTCACGGTCGTTGCCCAGCCCCTGCCCCTCTTCCAGGGTCACCCGGGTGTGCCGGGCCCCGATGGCCTGCCGGGCGATGCGGTGGGTGCGCGAGATGACCTCGCCGATGGCGGTGGGCGACTGCAGGTCCACCTGCAGGGAGAAGGTGCTGCGGCCAGGGTCGCCCTCGGCCAGGTGCGGGGTGGAGATCCACGGCTCGGCCTTTTGGCTCGGTTGCCCCGGCGCGCCGTTGTAGCGCGGCCCGACCACGGTGGGGAAGACGAAGTGGTAGGTGCCATCGGTGGGCAGCAGCAGCTCGGTGTAGCGCAGCTCCACGTCCACCACGTCGCCGGGGAGGATGTTGGCCACGCTCATCTGGAACACGTTGGGGCGCTCCTGCTCCAGCAGGGCGGCGGTCTTGCCGGCGCTCTTGGCCTCCTGGTACTCGCGCTGGGCGCTCTGCTTCTCGCGGATCTGCGCATGCAGCTCGCGGTCGCCCAGGCGCACGGTCATGCCGTGCACCGCCGCGCGGGTGGAGCCGGGGAACACGTAACGCGCCTCCAGGGCCCGCGAGCCCTCGTTGCGGTACTGCTGGATCACCTTCACGTCGGCGATCACCCCCAGCACCTGCACCTCCACGCGGGTGGACTTCAGCGGCAGGCCATCGACGCCCGGCTCGGCGTTATCCACCGCGAAATAAGGGCTCTCGCCGCGTTCCGCAGCCTCCTCGGCCAGGCACGGCGCCACGCCGAACAGCACGAGGAACAACGCCAGCAGCCAGCGGCCGGGCGAGAAGGAAGACAAGGGCGGGCGGTACATGCGGTGCACTCCATGGAAAAGGATCGTGCAGCCATGTTCGCCAGCCTGTGTGGACGCAATTTGCAGGGTCCGTGGTGTTTATGTGGAGTTATGCGGTGATTGCCAGTCGCGAATGAATTCGCGCCTGCGAGTTCAGCCCTGCGGACCTGACCGCTGCGTGGAGGTCGCTTTTCACCTCCACCGGTTTTTCTGCCTGGAGGCATCGCAGCGATGGGCGCGCAGCGGAAGGACGATGCGCCCAGGGAACAACCGTTCGCGAATGAATTCGCTCCCACGAGAGCGGCGGCGCTGCGCGCCGCTTGGCGACTGAAGTCGCCCCTACAGGCCCTACAGGCCCCTATACGCGTCTACGGAGCGCAGGCCAAAAGCTAGGCGCTGGGCGTATCGGCTACCAGTCCGACCTGGTTGCGGCCGTTGTGCTTGGCCATGTACAGCCCCTGGTCGGCGCGGTCCACCAGCATCAGTGACACCTGGCCCACCTGCGGCGTGAGGGTGGAGATGCCGATGCTCACGCTCAGCGCCGCACCGGCCTGGGGCAGGTTGTGGGGGATGGCCAGGGCCTCCACGGCACGGCGGACCTTCTCCGCCAGCAGGCGGGCGCCACCGCTGGAGGTGCTCGGCAGCACCATGGCGAACTCCTCGCCGCCATAGCGCGCGGCCATGTCGGAGGAGCGCGTGCAGGACTCGCGCAGGGTCTCGGCCACGCGGCGCAGGGCGTCGTCCCCGGCGATATGGCCGAAGTGGTCGTTGTAGCCCTTGAAGTAGTCCACATCGATCATCAGCAGCGACAGCGAGGTCTGTTCACGGAAGGCACGGCGCCATTCCATTTCCAGGTACTCGTCGAAGTGGCGGCGGTTGGACAGCCCGGTGAGGCCGTCGGAGTTCATCAGCCGCTGCAGCACCAGGTTGGCTTCCAGCAGCTGCTGCTGGCTCTCGCGCAGGGCGCGGTAGGCCTCGTCGCGCTGCTGCAGGGCGAGGTAGGAGCGGGAGTGGTAGCGGATGCGCGCCACCAGCTCGATGGTGTCGGGCAGCTTGACCAGGTAGTCGTTGGCGCCGGCAGCGAAGGCGGTGCTCTTCACCGCCGCGTCGTCACGGGTCGACAGCACGATGATCGGCACATCGCGCAGCTCCGCGGTGGCGCGGTAGTCGCCCAGCAGGCTGATGCCGTCGACGCCGGGCATCACCAGGTCCTGGAGGATCACCGTCGGGCGGATATGCCGGGCCACCTCGATGGCCGTCAGCGGGTCGGAGCAGAAGTGGAAGTCGATGCCCTCTTCCTCGGCCAGGGCGCGACGCACCGCCTCGCCGATCATCGCCTGGTCGTCGACCAGCAGCACCATCACCTTGTTTTCGGTAACGGCGAGCATTTCGGCCTGACTGCGATAGGGGTATTGCATAACCGTTCTCCAGGCCCTGCGGCCTCAGGCGACAACAAAACGGCACCAGTGTGCGCGGATAATCATAAAACGATGTAGAGGTCGTCCGCCTCCAGCAATTTCGGCACGGCGACCCCGCCATTCGCCGGGTCTATCTTTTTACTGGGTTCCGACGCCGTCGAAAATGGCGCAATTGCCGGGGAACCACCCTTTAACGCGCAAACGCCTCCACCAGTCTCGGGGCGATCCGTTGCAGCGGCAATATTTCCATGGCCGCATCCAGTGCCGCAGCGGCCTTGGGCATGCCATACACGGCGCTGGTCGCCTGGTCCTGGGCGATGGTCAGGTAGCCGCGCTCGCGCATGTTCTTTAGCCCCTGGGCCCCGTCACGGCCCATGCCGGTAAGCAGCACGCCCACCGCATCGCCCTGCCAGTGCTCCACCAGGCTGTCGAAGAACACATCGATGGACGGCCGGTACACGTGGCTGCTGGGCTCCTCGGTATAGGCCAGCTCGCCGTTGCGCAGCAGGCGCATGTGGTTGTTGGTGCCGGCCAGCAGCACCTGGCCGGGCTGCGGCGGCTCACCTTCGCGGGCCAGGCGCACCGGCAGGTGGGACTCGCTGCCCAGCCACTCGGCCATACCGGCGGCGAAGGTCTCGTCGACGTGCTGCACCAGCACCACCGCCGGCGAGAAGTCGGCCGGCAGCTGCTTGAGCAACTGCGCCAGGGACGCCGGCCCGCCCGCCGAGGCGCCGATGGCCACCAGCTGCCGCCGGGACGGCTCGCGGGCCTTGCGGCCCCCCACCTTCTGGCCGATCAGCCAGCCGATGTTCTGGATCTTGCGCAGCAGCGCCGCCGCGTCGCGCTCGTGGTCGGCGCCCAGCGCCGGGGTGTCCACCGCATCCAGGGCGCCGTGGCCCATGGCCTCGAACACGCGGTGGATGTTCTGTTCCTTGTCCACGGTGACGATGAGGATGGCGCACGGCGACTGCGCCATGATCCGCCGGGTCGCCTCGGTGCCGTCCATCTCCGGCATCAGCAGGTCCATCAGCACCAGGTCCGGGGTGTCCTCCTGGCAGAAGCGCACCGCCTCGACACCGTTGCCGGCGATCCAGACGATCTGGTGGGCCGGCTCGCGGGCCAGGGCCCGGCGCAGCGCCTCCACCGCCAGGGGCATGTCGTTGGCGATCCCTATCCTCATCCCTGTGCTTCTCCGATCAACACGACCACCGCGTCCAGCAACGCCTCATCGTGGAAACTGGCCTTGGCCAGATAGTAGTCGGCGCCGGCATCCAGGCCACGGCGTCGGTCCTCTTCACGGTCCTTGTAGGAAACCACCATCACCGGCAGCGATTGCAGGCGGCTGTCGCGGCGCACCAGGGTCACCAGCTCGATGCCGTCCATGCGCGGCATATCGATGTCGGTGATCAGCAGGTCGAAGGCTTCGGAGCGCAGGGCGTTCCAGCCGTCCATGCCATCCACCGCCACCGCCACCTCGTAGCCACGGCTGAGCAGCAGCTTGCGCTCCAGCTCGCGCACGGTGAGCGAGTCGTCCACCACCAGCACGCGCTTGCGGCGGCTGCCCGCGCCCTGCCGGGCCAGGCCGCCAACGCGCTCCAGACGGCCGCTGCCGAGCAGCTTGCCCACCGACTTGAGCATGTCCTCGACATCGAGGATCAGCACCGGCGTGCCGTCGTCGAGCAAGGCACCGGCGGACACGTCCTGGACCTTGCCCAGGCGCGGGTCCAGCGGCATCACCACCAGGGTGCGCTCGCCGACGAAACGGTCGACCACGATGCCGTAGAGCGCCTCGCGCTCACGCACCAGCACCACCGCCAGGCCCTCGCCGTCGCTTTCGCCTTCTGGGCGCTGCAGCACCTGGCTGGCGGCCACCAGGCCGACGTGGCGCTCCTCGTGCCAGAAGTGCTGGCGGCCTTCCAGCTGCACCAGCGCCTCGGCGGGCACCCGGGTCATGCGTTCGATATGGGCCAGGGGGAAGGCATAGGCCTCGCCGCCGATCTCCACCACCAGGCTGCGCAACACCGACAGGGTCAGCGGCACCTCCAGGTGGAAGCTGGAGCCCTCGCCCTGGCGCTGCTCCATGCGCACGCCGCCCCGCAGCTGGCGCACCATGTGCTGCACCGCGTCCAGGCCGACGCCGCGCCCGGACACCTCGGTGACCTGCTCGCGCATGCTGAAGCCGGGCAGGAAGAGGAAGGCCAGCAGTTCGTCTTCGTCGAGTCGCGCGCCGGTCTCGGCGGTGGCGAAACCACGCTCGATCACCGCCGTGCGCAGGCGCTCCAGGTCGACCCCGGCGCCGTCGTCGCGCAGTTCCAGCACCAGCATGCCGGCGTGATGGCGGGCGCGCAGGAGGATGCGCCCCTCCTCCGGCTTGCCACGCTCGGCCCGCAGGGCCGGGCTTTCGATGCCGTGGTCGACGGCGTTGCGCAGCAGGTGGGTCAGCGGTGCTTCGAGCTTCTCCAGCACGTCGCGGTCGACCTGGGTGTTCTCGCCCTCGATATCCAGGCGCACCTGCTTGCCGAGGCTGCGGCCGAGGTCGCGCAGCATCCGCGCCTGGCCGGCGAGCACATCGGCGAAGGGGCGCATGCGCGAGGCCAGCGCCGCGTCGTACATCAGTTGGGCACGCTGGCCGCCCTGCCAACCGAACTCGTCGAGATCGGCCATGTGTCGGGCGAGCGTCTGCTGGCATTCGCCCAGCAGTTGCCGGGCCTCTGCCAGCATGGCGCGGGAGGCCGCATCCATGGCGTCGTCCTGCACCGCCTCGCGCACGCCATCGAGGGTGCGCGCGGCGCTGGCTTGCAGGCGCTTGAGGCGTTGCAGCGAATCGCCCAGGGGCTTGATGCGCTGGAACTCCACCAGCGACTTGCTGGAGATATCCAGCAGGTGGTCGAGGCGTTCGGCGCTGACCCGCAACACCCGGTCACGGCTCTCGCCGGCCGCAGGGGCGGGTGCCACGGGCTCTTCCTCGGGTGCAGCCACGGCAAGCGTCGCCACGGGTTCGGCAGCGGGCTCGGGCCGGGCCACCGGCTCGCGAGGGGCCACGCGCTGCCCGCTGGCCAGCGCCTGCAGGCGCTCCACCAGGGCGTCGATATCCGCGCGGCCATCCGTGTCGGCCCAGTTGGCGCCGGCCGCCGAGCCCAGGCGCAGCAGCAGGTCGGAGCCTTGCAGCAGCGCGTCGATATGCTCGGATTGCAGGTGCAGGCGGCCTTCCTGGGCGCCCACCAGGCAGTCTTCCATCACATGGGCGATGCGCACGCCGGCATCGATGCCGACGATGCGCGCCGCGCCCTTGAGCGAGTGGGCGGCGCGCATGCAGGCTTCCAGCTGGTCGGCCTGGCGCGGGTTGCGCTCCAGCACCATCAGCCCGCTGCCGAGCACCTGGGTCTGCGCCTCGGCCTCCAGCTTGAACAGCTCCAGCAGCGAGGCATCACGCATCTGGTCCGGGGTCATCCAAGGCTCCTGGCGATGGCTTGCTGCAACATCGATTCATCCAGCAGGGTGACGCTGCGCCCACGCCACTGCACCACGCCGGAAGCGAAGGGCCGCGCCACCTGGGCGGCCCCCCGGCCGGCCTCCAGCACCGCGCCCAGGGGGATGGCGTGGATGCCGTCCACCTCGTCCACCGGCGCCACCACCGGGCCGTCGTCGCTGGCGACGATAAGCATGCGCGGCACCACGCGGCGCTCCTGGGCACCGCCCTGGCCCGGCTCCAGGCCGAGGACTTCCACCAGCGACAGGCAGGCCACCAGGGCACCGCGCACATTGGTCACCCCCAGCAGCCCGAGGGAGCGCTGGTGCGGCAGGGAGTGGATCAGCGACTGCGGCGCCACCTCCACCAGCTGCCGGGTGGCCAGGCCGAGCCAGGCGTCGCCGAGGCGGAATACCAGAGTGGAGCGGGTTTCGCCGAGGTTTTCTTCCTCGACCGCCTGCTCCTCGTCCAGTTCGCGGTGCAAGGCATAGCGGTCCAGCAGGCGGGTGGCGGCGGCAGCGTGCACCTCGCAGTTGCGGCAATGGATGTGTTCCTGCAGGCGCTCGCAGCTCTTGTCGCCATGCACGCCGATGCGGTTCCAGCAGTCGTCGATGGGCGCCTGGGCGTCGTCCAGGCGCAGGGTATGGCTATCGATCATGGTCGTTCACTCCGCGGCTGGCGCGCTCCTGCAGGCGCCGGGCGCCGGCCAGATCGCCGCGCGCGGCGAGCAGCGCCGCCAGGTGGGCCAGGGCTTCGGCGTGCCCGGGCTGCAGATAGAGGGTCTTGCGGTAGTAGTCCTGGGCTTCCTGCTGCTGCCCAGCCACGTCGCAGAGCAACCCGAGCCAGTAGAACACCGCCGCCGAGGGGCCGTGGGCCGCCAGGTGGCGCTCGCAGGCAGCGCGGGCCTCGGCACTACGCCCGGCATTGGCCAGCTTGGCGATCTCCAGCAGTTCGGCCGCGCCGTCCCGGCCTGGCGCAGGCGCGGGCGCCATTGGCCGTGGCGCGCTTGCGGGGTTCATCGGGCGGGCAAAGGCCGGCGGCGCCTTCGCCACCGGTGCGGCGGGCCGTGCGGGCGCCACCGTCGGGCGCGGCGTGGCGACAACGCGCGGAGCCTGGGCGGTGCCGGGGAGGAAGACGAAGGACTGCGGCAGGTCCAGCGGGCGCATGCCGTCCTGGCTCACCAGGCTGGCTTCGGCGGGGCCGACGAACAACGCGCCATCGGGGCTCATCAGGCGCTTGAGCACCGCCAGCACCTGGGCCTGGGTGGGCCGGTCGAAGTAGATCAGCAGGTTGCGGCAGAAGACGAAGTCATAGGGCGCCTCGCCGGCCAGCAGGCTCGGACCCAGCAGGTTGCCGTGGCGGAAGCTGACCTTGCGGCGCACCTGCTCGGCGAGGACGAAGCCTTCCTCGCCCGGCAGGAAGTGGCGGTCGCGGTAGCCCAGGTCATCGCCACGGAAGGAGTTGCGCCCATAGACGCCCTGGCGCGCACGCTCCAGCACCTTCTCGCTGATATCAAGCGCATCCACCTTGAACAGGGTCGGGGCGAAGCCGGCGTCCAGCAGCGCCATGGCGATGGAATAGGGTTCTTCGCCGCTGGAGCACGGCAGGCTGAGCACCCGCAACGGCCGGCCGGGGGCGAGGCGCGGCAGGCGCTCGAAGGCCAGGCGGGTCAAGGCGACGAAGGATTCGGGATAGCGGAAGAACCAGGTCTCGGGCACCACCACGGCTTCCACCAGCGCCTGCTGCTCGCTGGGGGAGGCTTCCAGGCGCAGCCAGTAATCGTCTTCGCCGCGACAGCCACTGGCCTGGGTGCGCAGGCGCACGGCGCGCTCCACCAGTTCGTGGCCGACCGATTCGACATCCAGGCCGATGCGGTCCTTGAGCAGGCGTTCGAAGCGCGGGTTCACGAAGTGACCTCCGCGTCCGCCGGGAACAGCAGCACCCGCGCTTCGTCACCCAGCAACTGGGCGATCTCGATGCGCTGCACCAGGCCCTGGGCGCTGCGGTGCACCGGCCCCAGGTAGCGGGCCTCGCCGCCGTCCAGGCCGTAGTCGTGGAAGTCCTCGGGGAGGCAACGCAGGGTATCGGTGGCCTGCTCCAGCACCAGGCCGAGGGCGCGGGTGCCGTAGCGCACCATCACCAGGCGGGTGCTGGTGCGGGGCCGGGCGGGTGTGCCGAAGGCCAGGGCGCCGAGGTCCAGCACCGGCACCGGGGTGCCGCGCCAGTCGAGCACGCCGGCCACCCATTCGGGGGCCTCGGGCAGGCGCTTGAGGCGACGCACGGGCATCACCTCCAGCACCTCGCGCACATCCAGGGCGTAGCGGTCGCTGCCCATGCCGAACAACAGGTAGAGCAGCCCCCGGCGGGGCTGCTGGCGGGTCGCGCTGGCGGTCATCTCAGACCTTGAAGCGGCTGACGCCGGCACGCAGGCCGTTGGCGACGTGGTTGAGCTCGTCGATGGCGGCGCTGGCCTGGCGCAGGGATTCCACCGTCTGCCCCGAGGCTTCGCCCAGTTGCACCAGGGCCTGGTTGATCTGCTCGGCACCGGTGGACTGCGCCTGCATGCCTTCGTTGACCATCTGCACGCGGGGCGCCAGGGCCTGCACCTGCTGGATGATCTGCGACAGCTGCTCGCCGACCTGGCCGACCTCGGACATGCCGCGACGCACCTCTTCGGAGAACTTGTCCATGCCCATGACACCAGCGGACACCGCGGACTGGATCTCGCGCACCATCTGTTCGATGTCGTAGGTGGCCACGGCCGTCTGGTCCGCCAGGCGGCGCACTTCGGTGGCGACCACGGCGAAACCGCGCCCGTACTCGCCGGCCTTCTCCGCCTCGATGGCGGCGTTGAGGGACAGCAGGTTGGTCTGGTCGGCGACCTTGACGATGGTGGTGACCACCTGGTTGATGTTGCCGGCCTTCTCGTTGAGGATCGCCAGCTTGGCGTTGACCAGGTCGGCGGCGCCCATCACCTGGCGCATGGTGTCTTCCATGCGCGCCAGGCCCAGCTGGCCGGAGCCGGCCAGGGTGGAGGTCTGCTCGGCGGCGCCGGAAACCTCGGTCATGGTACGCACCAGGTCCCGCGAGGTGGCGGCGATCTCCCGCGAGGTGGCGCCGATCTCGGTGGTGGTGGCCGCGGTTTCGGTGGCGGTGGCCTGCTGCTGGCGGGTGGTGGCGGCGATCTCGGTGACCGAGGTGGTCACCTGCACCGAGGAGCGCTGGGCCTGGGACACCAGGGTCTTCAGCTCGTCGGCCATGCTATTGAAGCCGGTTTCGATGGAGTCGAACTCGTCCTTGCGCCCCAGGCGCAGGCGCGCGGTGAGGTCGCCGGCAGCCAGGGCCTGGAGGTTATCCACAACCCGCTGCACCGGTTCGGTGATGGCGCGCACCAGCAGCGCCCCGCAGACGAAGGCGGCGGCGATGGCCAGGAGCACGGAGATGAGCATGCTCAGCTCGGCGTTGCGCACGGCGTCGACGATGTCGCTGGTGGCCACCTCGGCGGTCTGGCGGTTGTAGCTGATGACCTCGGTGAGGTGGCTGCGGCCCTCGTTCCACACCTTGGTCAGGTCGTTGGTGAGCAGTGCGCGGGCCTCGCCCAGGCGCTTCTGCTGGTGCAGCTCGATGACCTTGGCGATATCCGCGTCGTACTGCTTGCGGCTCTGGGTGAAGCCATCCAGCAGCTTCTCGTCCTTGCTGTCACGGATGGTCTTGCGGTAGTCGGCCAGGGCGGCGTCGAGCTTCTGGTCGAGCAGGCGCAGGTTGTCCAGGTCGGCCTTCTCCAGCGGCTGGTCGGAGGCGCCGATGCGCTCCAGGGCCTGGATCAGCACGTCGGTCCAGGCGCTGCGCACCTGGGTGATCAGGAACATGCCGGGCATGGCGTCGTCGGCGAGGCGGGCGGCGCCCTTGTCCACCGTGGCCAGGCGCACGTAGGAGGCGATGGCCATCAGCAGCATGATCGCGATGATGATGGCGAAACTCGCCTGGATTCGTAGTCGTACCGACCAGTTCTTCACGTAGACCCCCGCTTGCCAAACCCTGTCATTTACCGCGCCAAACATCGCGCGCGTCTTTGAGCGGCGACTCTAGAGACTCGCCCCCACGCCTTGCAAGACAAAGCGCAACGGGGCGTCAGCCCTTTGGCGGGCCCGCCTGGAAGTCTGGCAGAAACGGGGAGTTATGCAGGGTGCGTCGGCAATCGGCGAGCGCCGCGAAACCGGTCATGCGTGCCAGGGCCCGGCACCGCCCGGTGGAGGTAAAGAGCGACCTCCACGCAGCGGTCATCTCCATTCGCCGGGCCGGCGCCGCCCCTGTGGGAGCGAATTCATTCGCGATCGGATGTGCAGGCGACGCCAGGGCGTTCTAGCTCGCCTGCAACTCCTGGCGCACCTGCCCTTCCAGCTCGGCCTTGAGCGCGGGGTCGAGCTTGAGCTGGCGGGCCAGCTCGTCCAGGTAGGCGCGCTCCATGAAGTGCTCCTCATCCACCATCAGCACGCTGGCGAGGTACATCTCGGCGGCCATCTCCGGGGTGCGCGCGGCGCGGGCGACGTCGGCCGGGTCCAGCGGCTTGTTCAGTTCCAGCTCCAGCCAGGATTGCAGCTCGGCGTCCTGGGTCAGCTTGCCCAGCTCGCCTTCGATCAGCTGGCGTTCACGGGCGTCGACATGGCCATCCGCCTTGGCCGCCGCCACCAGCGCCTTGAGGATGGCCTGGCTGTGCTGCTCGGCCTGGGGCGCGGGCAGGCGATCGAGGGTCTGCGGCTCGCCCTGGGGCGCACCGGCCTGCTTGGCCTGCCAGTTGCCATAAGCCTTGTAGGCGAGCACGCCGAGCGCGGCCAGGCCGCCATAGGTCAGTGCCTTGCCGCCCAGCTTGCGGGCGCTCTTGTTGCCCAGCAGCAGGCCCAGCGCGCCAGCCGCCAGGGCACCGCCACCGGCGCCGCCGAGCAGGCTGCCGAGGTTGCCGCCCAAGCCACCGGAGCCAGCAGAGCCGCCACCGGAGAAACCGCCGGACTTGCCGCCGGTTTTCTGCTGCAGCAGGTCCTGGCCGGATTTGAGCAGTTGATCGAGCAATCCACGGGTGTTCATCACAACCTCCTTATTGGGTGGGTGAGTCGAGCAATGGACTGCACTCTAGCCGCCGAGTTTCCAAGCCCGTGAGCACCGGATTGCTTCGGGATATTGCCGCTGCGCCAGGAGCCTTGCGCAGCCGCGGGGGCGAGGCCGTAGGGTGGGCTTCAGCCCACGCGGTGCCTTGCTGGTGGGCTGAAACCACCCTACAAAACTGTCAATCGCGCACATCGAGCATTCGATAAAAAAGAATCACCCGCTCGATTTTCGATAAACCATACTGTCGCGCAGCATTTCCACCTGCGGAATACCGCCCCATGATGACCCTGCGCCAGATCCGCCACTTCATCGCCGTCGCCGAGACGGGCTCCATCTCCGCCGCCGCCCAGGCGGTGTTCATCTCCCAGTCCACCCTGACCCTGGCCATCCAGCAACTGGAGGAGGAGATCGGCGTCAGCCTGTTCAACCGCCACGCCAAGGGCATGTCCCTGACCCACCAGGGCCACCAGTTCCTGCGCCAGGCGCACCTGATCCTGGCCACCGTGGACAACGCCAAGCGCAGCCTGCAGCAGAGCACCGACCAGGTGGCCGGCAGCCTCACCATCGGCGTGACCAGCCTGGTGGCCGGCTATTACCTGGCCGACCTGATCACCCGCTTCCAGCGCGCCTACCCCAACGTGAAGACCCGCGTGGTGGAGGACGAGCGCCCCTACATCGAACACCTGCTGGTCAGCGGCGAGATCGACGTCGGCGTGCTGATCCTCTCCAACCTGGAAGACCGCCACGCCCTGCAGACCGAGGTGCTCACCCACTCGCCCCACCGCCTCTGGCTGCCGGCCCAGCACCCGCTGCTGGAGCACGACAGCATCAGCCTGGCGGACGTCGCCGGCGAGCCGCTGATCCAGCTCAACGCCGACGAGATGGGCCTGCACACCCAGCGCATCTGGTCCCGCGCCGGGCTCACGCCCCAGGTGACCCTGCGCACCGCCTCGGTGGAAGCGGTGCGCAGCCTGGTGGCGGCCGGGCTCGGCCTGTCCATCCAGCCGGACATGACCTACCGCCCCTGGTCCCTGGAGGGCGACATCATCGAAGCGCGGCCGCTGGTGGACCTGGGCGAGCCACTGGACGTGGGCCTGGCCTGGCGCCGCGGCACCGCGCGACCGGCGCTGGTGGACCCCTTCCTCACCCTGGCCCGCGAACAGCCGAACGCCCGCAAGCCTTCGATTTAATCGAACGCTGCTTTCAATATTTAGAATTTGTCGACCTCAAGCCCGCCCACTAGGCTCTGTGCCCTATAAACAGAGTCATGCCGGGCGCCGCCAGGAGCACTGGAATGACTGAAGAACAAAAACCCAGGAAGAAAAGAGCCCCGAAGATGGCCGGCACTGCGAGCACGCCCACCCTGCATTCCCATTTGCTGATCGACGGCCAGCTGGTCATCGGTGAAGGCCTGGCCGAGCCCATCCTCAACCCCGCCACCGGGGAAACCCTGATCACCATCGCCGAAGCCTCCATCGAGCAGGTGGAAGCCGCCGTCTTCGCCGCGCACAAGGCCTTCGCCGGCTGGTCCCGCACCACGCCCGCGCAGCGCGCCGCCGCCCTACTGGCCATCGCCGATGCGGTCGAGGCCAATGCCGAGCAGCTGGCCCGCCTGGAATCCCTGAACTGCGGCAAGCCGCTGCACCTGGCGCGCCAGGACGACATCCCCGCCACCGCCGACGTGTTCCGCTTCTTCGCCGGCGCCGTGCGCTGCCAGCAGGGCCAGCTCGCCGGCGAGTACGTGCCCGGCCACACCAGCATGGTGCGCCGCGACCCGGTGGGCGTGGTCGCCTCCATCGCGCCCTGGAACTACCCCCTGATGATGGCCGCCTGGAAGATCGCCCCAGCGCTGGCGGCCGGCAACACCCTGGTGTTCAAGCCTTCCGAACATACCCCGCTGTCGATCCTGGCCCTGGCCCCCGCCCTGGCGGAGATCCTCCCGGCCGGGGTGATCAACATCGTCTCCGGCGGCGGCGAAGGCGTCGGCAGCCACCTGGTCAGCCACCCCAAGGTGCGCATGGTGTCGCTCACCGGCGATATCGTCACCGGGCAGAAGATCCTCCAGACCGCCGCCCGCACCCTCAAGCGCACTCACCTGGAACTGGGCGGCAAGGCGCCGGTGATCGTCTGCAACGACGCCGACCTCGAGGCCGTGGTCCAGGGCGTGCGCGCCTACGGCTACTACAACGCCGGGCAGGACTGCACCGCCGCCTGCCGCATCTATGCCCAGGCCGGCATCCACGACCGCCTCGTCAGCGAGCTGGGCGACGCCGTTTCCAGCCTGCGCTTCGCCCGCAAGCGCGACCAGGACAACGAGATCGGCCCGCTGATCAGCTCGCGCCAGCGCGACCGCGTGGCCAGCTTCGTCGAGCGCGCCCTCGGCCAGCCGCACATCGAGCGCGTCACCGGTGCCGCCGTGCATTCCGGCGCCGGCTTCTATTACCAGCCCACCCTGCTGGCCGGCTGCAAGCAGGGCGACGAGATCGTCCAGCGCGAAGTGTTCGGCCCGGTGGTGACCGTGACCCGCTTCGACCAGCTCGACCAGGCGCTGGACTGGGCCAACGACTCCGAGTACGGCCTGGCCTCCTCGGTGTGGACGCAGAACCTCGACAAGGCCTTCCAGCTGGCCAACCGCCTGCAGTACGGCTGCACCTGGATCAACACCCATTTCACCCTGGCCAGCGAGATGCCCCACGGCGGGCTGAAGCGCTCCGGCTATGGCAAGGACCTGTCCAGCGACTCGTTGCAGGACTACAGCGTGGTGCGCCACATCATGGCGCGCCACGGCCAGGACTTCTAAAACAACAAAGGCCGGAAGGCCCGCGAAACGACGTTCAACTGCCCCGACCAATAACTAGTCAACAAGAGGGAACATCAATGTCCGCGCGCAAAACCGCTCTGCTCAGTGCGCTCTCCACCGCCCTGCTGGCCAGCGCCAGCCTGCAGGCCGCCGAGCCCCTGAAACAAGTCGGCACTGGCGAAGGCCAGCTCGACATCATCGCCTGGCCCGGCTACATCGAACGCGGCCAGACCGACAAGAACTACGACTGGGTCAGCCAGTTCGAGCAGGACAGCGGCTGCAAGGTCAACGTCAAGACCGCCGCCACCTCCGACGAGATGGTCAGCCTCATGGCCAAGGGCGGCTACGACCTGGTCACCGCCTCCGGCGACGCCTCGCTGCGCCTGATCTACGGCAAGCGCGTGCAGCCGATCAACACCGCGCTGATCCCCAACTGGAAGAACCTCGACGAACGCCTGAAGGACGCGCCCTGGTACACGGTGGACGGCCAGCACTACGGCTCGCCCTACCAGTGGGGCCCGAACGTGCTGATGTACAACACCAACACCTTCAAGGAAGCACCCACCAGCTGGGCGACCATCTTCGAAGCCCAGGACCTGCCCGACGGCAAGGCCAACAAGGGCCGCGTGCAGGCCTACGACGGCCCGATCTACATCGCCGACGCCGCCCTCTACCTGAAGGCCACCCAGCCGGCCCTGGGCATCCAGGACCCCTACGAACTGAACGAAGAGCAGTACAGCGCCGTGCTCGACCTGCTGCGCAAGCAGCACGCGCTGATCCACCGCTACTGGCACGACACCACGGTGCAGATGAGCGACTTCAAGAACGAAGGCGTGGTCGCCTCCAGCGCCTGGCCGTACCAGGTCAACGCCCTGCAGCTGGAGAAGCAGCCGATCGCTTCCGTGGTACCCAAGGAAGGCGCCACCGGCTGGGCCGACACCACCATGCTGCACGCCGAGGCCAAGCACCCGAACTGCGCCTACAAGTGGATGAACTGGTCCCTGGAACCTAAGGTTCAGGGTGACGTCGCCGCCTGGTTCGGCTCCCTCCCCGCAGTCCCCGCCGGCTGCAAGGCCAGCGAGCTGCTCGGCGCCGAAGGCTGCGCCACCAACGGCTTCGACCAGTTCGACAAGATCGCCTTCTGGAAGACCCCGCAGGCACAGGGCGGGAAGTTCGTGCCCTATAGCCGGTGGACCCAGGACTACATCGCAATCATGGGCGGCCGCTGAGCCGGCTGCGCGACCCGAGGGCGTCGTTGCGTCCTCGCTCGACGCTCGCCTACCAGCCGGTATGTCTCGCGTCTCGCTGCGGGGCGCCTAGCCCTCGGGCCGCTCGCTCGGCTCAGTCCAGTACCTGAGCACCCTCCCCTCTCCCTGCGGGAGACGGGAGGCCGGATCCAAGGCAGTACCTGAAGATTTCCCCTCGCCTGCGGGCGGGGGGAGCGTTTCGCCACACCTGCACCCTTTCGTTTTACCGGAGCACCGCACCATGACGCTTGCAGTCCAGTTCACCCAGGTTTCCCGTCTCTTCGGCGAGGTGAAGGCCGTCGACCGGGTATCCATCGATATCCAGGACGGCGAGTTCTTTTCCATGCTCGGCCCATCCGGTTCCGGCAAGACCACCTGCCTGCGCCTGATCGCCGGCTTCGAGCAGCCCAGCTCGGGCTCCATCCGTATCCATGGCGAGGAGGCCGCCGGCCTGCCGCCCTACCAGCGCGACGTCAACACCGTGTTCCAGGACTACGCGCTGTTCCCCCACATGAACGTGCGTGACAACGTCGCCTATGGCCTGAAGGTCAAGGGCGTGGGCAAGTCCGAGCGCCTGAACCGCGCCGAAGAGGCCCTGGGCATGGTGGCCCTGGCCGGCTACGGCGACCGCAAGCCGGCACAGCTTTCCGGTGGCCAGCGCCAGCGCGTGGCCCTGGCCCGCGCCCTGGTCAACCGCCCCCGCGTGCTGCTGCTGGACGAGCCCCTGGGCGCGCTGGACCTGAAGCTGCGCGAGCAGATGCAGAGCGAGCTGAAGAAGCTGCAGCGCCAACTGGGCATCACCTTCATCTTCGTCACCCACGACCAGAGCGAAGCGCTGTCGATGTCCGACCGCGTGGCGGTGTTCAACAAGGGCCGCATCGAGCAGGTGGACACCCCGCGCAACCTCTACATGCAGCCGGCCACGCCCTTCGTCGCCGAGTTCGTCGGCACCTCCAACGTGCTGCGCGGCGCCGTGGCGAAGGAGCTGACCGGCAACGAGCAGCCCTTCTCCATCCGCCCCGAGCACATCCGCTTCGCCACGGCCGAAGCGGCCCTGGCCGGCGAGGTGCAGATCAGCGGCCTGCTCCACGACATCCAGTACCAGGGCGCCGCCACCCGCTACGAGCTGCGCCTGGATAACGGCCAGAACCTGTGCATCAGCCAGGCCAACAACCAGTGGCAGGCCGCCGCGCCCTCGTTCCAGCCCGGCGAACGCATCACCGTGCGCTGGGCCCGCGAGGCCATGGTGCAGCTGAGCGAGGGCGTGTGACATGAGCGCGACCCTGACCGCCCAGGCACAGGCCGCCCCCAACGGGGCCATGCGGCGCCTGTCCAACCTGCTCTACCGCCGGCCGACGCTGTACCTGTCGATGCTGCTGATCCCGCCGCTGCTGTGGTTCGGCGCCATCTACCTGGGCTCGTTGCTGAGCCTGCTGTGGCAAGGCTTCTACACCTTCGACGACTTCACCATGGCGGTGTCCACGGACCTGACCGTCGCGAACTTCTCGGCGCTGTTCCAGGCCGCCAACTTCGACATCATCCAGCGCACCCTGACCATGGCCGTGGCGGTGTCGATCGGCGCCGGCCTGCTGGCCTTCCCCATCGCCTACTACATGGCGCGCTACACCACCGGCAAGACCAAGGCGTTCTTCTACATCGCGGTGATGATGCCAATGTGGGCCAGCTACATCGTCAAGGCCTACGCCTGGACCCTGCTGCTGGCCAAGGGCGGCGTGGCCCAGTGGTTCGTCCAGCAGTTCGGCCTGGAGCCGGTGCTGCAGTTCATCCTCGGCATCCCCGGCGTCGGCGGCAGCACCCTGTCCACCTCGCACCTGGGGCGCTTCCTGGTGTTCGTCTACATCTGGCTGCCGTTCATGATCCTGCCGATCCAGGCCTCCCTGGAGCGCCTGCCGCCGAACCTGCTGCAAGCCTCCGCCGACCTCGGCGCCAAGCCCCGCCAGACCTTCACCCAGGTGGTGCTGCCGCTGTCGATCCCGGGGATCGCCGCCGGCTCGATCTTCACCTTCAGCCTGACCCTGGGCGACTTCATCGTGCCGCAGCTGGTGGGCCCGCCCGGCTACTTCATCGGCAGCATGGTCTACGCCCAGCAAGGCGCCATCGGCAACATGCCCATGGCCGCCGCCTTCACCCTGGTGCCGATCGTGCTGATCGCCGTCTACCTCTCCATCGTCAAACGTCTGGGGGCATTCGATGCACTCTGAGAAAGCTTCCTGGGGCCTGAAAGCGGCCGCCTGGGGCGGGCTGGTGTTCCTGCACTTCCCGATCCTGATCATCTTCCTCTACGCCTTCAACACCGAGGACGCGGCCTTCAGCTTCCCGCCCAAGGGCTTCACCCTGCACTGGTTCAGCGTGGCCTTCGCCCGCGAGGACGTGCTGGAGTCGATCAAGCTGTCGCTGCAGGTCGCCTGCGTCGCCACGCTGATCGCCATGGTGCTCGGCACCCTGGCCTCGGCGGCGCTGTACCGGCGCAGCTTCTTCGGCAAGGAAAGCATCTCGCTGATGCTGATCCTGCCCATCGCCCTGCCCGGCATCATCACCGGCATCGCGCTGCTCTCGGCGTTCAAGAGCCTGGGCCTGGAACCGGGGCTGCTGACCATCATCATCGGCCACGCCACCTTCTGCGTGGTGATCGTCCACAACAACGTGATCGCGCGTTTCCGGCGCATCTCCCACAGCCTCATCGAAGCCTCGATGGACCTGGGCGCCGACGGCTGGCAGACCTTCCGCTACATCATCCTGCCGAACCTCGGCTCGGCCCTGCTGGCGGGCGGCATGCTGGCCTTCGCCCTGTCCTTCGACGAGATCATCGTCACCACCTTCACCGCCGGCCACGAACGCACCCTGCCGCTGTGGCTGCTCAACCAGCTCAGCCGCCCGCGCGACGTGCCGGTGACCAACGTCGTCGCCATGCTGGTGATGCTGGTGACCATGCTGCCGATCCTCGGCGCCTACTACCTGACCAAGGGTGGCGAAGGCGTCGCCGGCAGCGGCAAGTGACAACCGCCCCCGCCCGGGTGGCGGGGGCTCCAACCCGGATCAGCGAACCCCGACTGGAGGATTCACCATGCAGACCAAACTCTTGATCAACGGCCAACTGGTCGCCGGCGAAGGCGCCGCGCAAGCCGTGCTCAACCCCGCCCGTGGCACCACCCTGGTGGACATCCCCGAAGCCAGCGAGGCCCAGGTCGACGCCGCCGTGCGCGCCGCCGACGCCGCCTTCGACGCCTGGTCGCAGACCTCGCCCAAGGACCGCTCCGCCCTGCTGCTCAAGCTCGCCGACCGCATCGACGCCGGCGCCGAGGAACTGGCGCGCCTGGAATCGGACAACTGCGGCAAGCCCTACGCCGCCGCGCTGAACGACGAGCTGCCCGCCGTCGCCGACGTGTTCCGCTTCTTCGCCGGTGCCAGCCGCTGCATGAGCGGCTCCGCCGCCGGTGAATACCTGCCCGGCCACACCTCGATGATCCGCCGCGACCCGGTGGGCGTGGTCGCCTCCATCGCGCCCTGGAACTACCCGCTGATGATGGCCGCGTGGAAGCTCGGCCCGGCCCTGGCCGCCGGCAACACCGTGGTGCTCAAGCCTTCCGAACAGACCCCGCTGACCGCCCTGAAGCTGGCCGAGTACCTGGCCGAGATCTTCCCCGCCGGCGTGGTCAACATCGTCTTCGGCCGTGGCCCCAGCGTCGGCGAACCGCTGACCACCCACCCCAAGGTGCGCATGGTCTCGCTCACCGGCTCGGTGGCCACCGGCTCGCGCATCATCGCCGGCACCGCCGACACCGTTAAGCGCATGCACATGGAACTGGGCGGCAAGGCCCCGGTGATCATCTTCGACGACGCCGACATCGACGCCGCCGTGGAAGGCATCCGCACCTTCGGCTTCTACAACGCCGGCCAGGACTGCACCGCCGCCTGCCGCATCTACGCGCAGAAGGGCATCTACGAGAAGTTCGTCGAGAAGCTCGGCGCCGCCGTCTCCACCATCAAGTACGGCCTGCAGGACGACGCCGACACCGAGCTCGGCCCGCTGATCACCGAGCAGCACCGCGAGCGCGTGGCCGGCTTCGTCGAGCGCGCCGCCGCCCAGCCGCACATCCGCATCGTCACCGGCGGCAAGAAGGTCGAAGGCCCCGGCTTCTTCTTCGAGCCGACCGTGATCGCCGACGCCCAGCAGGACGACGAAATCGTCCGCCGCGAAGTCTTCGGCCCGGTGGTCTCGGTCACCGCCTTCGACGACGAGGCGCAGGTGCTGGCCTGGGCCAACGACTCCGACTATGGCCTGGCCTCTTCGCTCTGGACCGCCGACGTCGGCCGCGCCCACCGCCTCTCCGCGCGCCTGCAGTACGGCTGCACCTGGGTCAACACCCACTTCATGCTGGTCAGCGAGATGCCCCACGGCGGCGTGAAGCTGTCGGGCTACGGGAAGGACATGTCGATGTACGGACTCGAGGATTACACCGCCATCCGCCACGTCATGTTCAAACACTAATTCTGAGCTGTTGCGCTAGGCCAGGCGTTGTTGGAAGCCGGCTCGAAATGCTCATGTACAAACGTACATTCCGCTTTCTCGCCATCTTCCGCCTAGCCTGGCCGTCGCTCACGACGCTCAGAACCTCATGACACCTCTCTGTAGGGGCGAATTCATTCGCCCGCTTTTCCCTCACCACCGGCTCTGCTTCAAAACCGCTGCACCCAAACCCCAGGAGAACCGAAATGCGAACCACCCTGCGTAGTTTCAGCTTCATCCTGCTGTGCGCCGCCACCGGCCTGGCCCAGGCCGCCGGTGATGCCAAGTCCGTGGTCGAGGGCTACATGGCCGCCTGGAATGCCCACGATGCCGACAAGGCCGCCACCTTCCTCGCCGAGGATGCGGAGTACTTCGACGCCACCGTCGGCACGCCGCAGAAGGGCAAGGCCGCGGCCCGCGACAACGTCATCAAGGTGTTCATCGGTGCGGTGCCGGACCTGAAATGGAGGATGACCAGCGAGCCCATAGTCGGGCCCGACGGCATCGCCTTCCAGTGGGAGTTCAGCGGCACCAACAGCGGCGCCTGGGGAGCGGAAACCCCGGCCACCAACAAGCCCCTGAAGTTCGAAGGGGTGAGTTTCGTCCGCATCAAGGACGGCAAGATCACCTACCAGGGCGACTACTACGACGCCCTGGGCTTCAATAAACAACTGGGCTGGTAAGCCCGACGTGGCGCCCGGCACGATCCGGGCGCCATGCATAAAAACGACAACGCCTTGCAGGTACACCATGACCATCACCCGCCGCGACTTCCTCAACGGCGCTGCCCTCGCCATCGGCGCCGGACTCACTCCGCTGCAGCTGCTCCAGGCCGCCCCCTCCGGCCGCTACTACCCGCCCGCCCTCACCGGCCTGCGCGGTAGCCACCCCGGCGCCTTCGAGGTGGCGCACCAGATGGGCTGGGAGAAGAAGGTGTTCGACACCGACGGCCTGAAGATCGAAGAGGAGTACGACCTGGTGGTGGTCGGCGGCGGCATCAGCGGCCTCGCCGCGGCCTGGTTCTACCGCCAGAAGAACCCGCAGGCGCGGGTGCTCATCGTCGAGAACCACGACGACTTCGGCGGCCACGCCAAGCGCAACGAATTCCAGGCCGGCGGACGGATGATCCTCGGCTACGGCGGCAGCGAGGCCTTCCAGTCGCCCAAGAGCCTCTACAGCACCGAGGTCAACGGCCTGCTCAAGCAGCTGGGCGTGGATATCGACCGCTTCGAGACCGCCTTCGACCGCGACTTCTACCCGGGCCTGGGCCTGTCCCGCGGGGTGTTCTTCGACAAGGCCGGCTTCGGCCAGGACAAGCTGGTGACCGGCGACCCGACGCCCATGGTGGCCGACGACATCGCCCCGGAGAAACTCAACGCCCGCAGCTGGCGCGCCTTCATCAATGACTTCCCGCTGCCCGAGGCCGACCGCCAGGCGCTGATCGACCTGCACGAGGCGCCCCGCGACTACCTCGCCGGCAAGAGCCGCGAGGAGAAGGAAGCCCATCTGGCCAAGACCAGCTACCAGGACTTCCTGCGCAAGGACGTGGGCCTGAGCGAAGCGGCCACCCGCTACTTCCTCGCCCGCACCAATGACTTCTCGGCCCTGAGCATCGACGCCGTGGCTGCCGGCGACGCCTACTCGGTGGGCTTCCCCGGCTTCGCCGCCATGGACCTCTCCCCCGTCAGCGAAGAAGCCAAGGCGGAGATGGAAGAGCCGTACATCTACCACTTCCCCGACGGCAACGCCTCGCTGGCACGCCTGCTGGTGCGCGGCCTGATCCCGGCCGTGGCGTCGGGCAAGGGCATGGACGACATCGTCCTCGCCGACTTCGACTACGCCAAGCTCGACGAAGCCAAGAGCCCGGTGCGCCTGCGCCTGAACAGCACCGTGGTCAGCGTGCGCAACCGCGACGGCGGCGTGGACGTCGGCTACAGCCGTGGCGGCCAGCTGCACCGCGTGCGCGGCAAGCACACGGTGCTGGCCTGCTACAACATGATCATCCCCTACATCCTGCGCGACCTCTCCGCCGAGCAGGCCCACGCCCTGGCGCAGAACGTGAAGTTCCCGCTGGTGTACACCAAGGTGGTGATCCGCAACTGGCAGAGCTTCCGCAAGCTCGGCGTGCACGAGATCTACGCGCCGAACCAGCCCTATAGCCGGGTCAAGCTCGACTACCCGGTGGACATCGGCGGCTACCGCCACCCGCGCGACCCGAACCAGCCCATCGGCCTGCACATGGTCCACGTGCCCACCAGCCCGAACATGGGCATGGACGCCCGCACCCAGGCACGGGTCGGCCGCACCAAGCTCTACGGCATGAGCTTCGAGCAGATGGAAAAGGCCATCCGCGACCAGCTCCAGGCCATGCTCGGCCCGGTCGGTTTCGACCACCAGAAGGACATCCTCGGCATCACCGTGAACCGCTGGTCCCACGGCTACGCCTACTTCGCCAACAGCCTGTTCGACGATGAGGACGAAAGCGAGAGGCTGATGAACCTGGCCCGCACCAAGGTCGGCAACGTCACCATCGCCAACTCCGACGCCGCCTGGAGCGCCTACGCCCACGCAGCCATCGACGAAGCCTGGCGGGCGGTGGGCGAGCTGGGTTGATTCAACGCGGTAACAACAACGGGCTCCCAGGTGGAGCCCGTTTTTCGTTGCCCTGTAGGGGCGACTTCAGTCGCCAAGCAGCGCGCCGCGCCGCCGCTCTTCCTGTGTGCGAATTCATTCGCGGTCGGACTTCACCCCGCCTCCGCCACCACCGCCGGCACCAGCTCCAACCCGCCGCTATAGGAAAACAACGTCCCCAACCCGGGCAGGGAGAAGCCGACGAAGAAGTGATAGCGCCCGTCTTCGATGCGCTTGTAGGCGGTGGTACGCGGCAACAGGAACAGCGGCACACGGAGGCCACGCACCCAGGCCGCTATCGGCACCCAGCGCCAGTCGCCGTCGTGACTGTCCACCTTCAGGGCCAGGCGCAGGGCGCCGGTGCTTTCCTCCCAGTGCCCATCCGGCCAGCGCCCCACGGGGCGGAACAGGGAAACCAGGGTGGCGGATTCGGCGAAGCGCCGGTTCCAGTGCAGGCCCGCCTCGTCGCTGTGGATATCCACCCGCAAGGGCACGCGTCGCGCCCCCAGGGGCAGCCCCAGCTTCGCCGCCAGCCGGCGGCCCAGCCAACCGGCAAGACCGCTACCGGTCGCCAGCTCCACCTCGCCCTGGAGCACCCCGCCCTGGCGGTGCAGCTGCTGCAACAAGGGGTGCAGTCCGGCGAAGCCCGCACCGAACCAGCGCTCGACCAGCTCCGCGCTCATCGCACAGCCAACTGACGGCGCACGGCCTCGTCGTTCAGCTCATCGCCGATATGCACCCGCACCCGACGCCCGCCGATGCCGGCGCCGAGCTCATGGAAGATGCGCTCCTCCACCTGGGACAGGCCGCCTTCGATCATCTCCATGGGGTGCACGAGGATGGTCGGCGCCATGGAAATCCACTGGCCGCGCAGCATCAGCTTGATGGCCTGGCGCAGCGCGACACGGGCATCGTTGAACTGCCCCACCAGCAAGCGCTCGGTACTGAAAGTGGCATGCACGTCCTGCTCACGCTGGGCCACGAGCTCGCGGATCAGCATGCGGTTGCGATAGACCCGGACGTACAACATCGGCTTGAGAAGATCGAACACCATCACTCCTTGGAACGCTGTGAAAACCACGCCAACCCGGCGCCCGGCAACGCTATGCCGCCGCCAGGCCGCTTGTCCAGAGGCCTACAGGTGTTCGTCCGTGGGAGTGGGAGATGGTTCCCATGCCGGGAAGCGCTGGACTGAGACCACCCCTACGCAGCGCAGCACGGCTCCGTAGGTTGGCGCCGAGCGCAGCGAGGCCCAACACAGCGATGGGCCATGATGAAACCGCTCCGTGAAACGTTTCGCGAATGAGCTCTCTCTGTCTCCGTTAGCTGTTGAGGTTCTAAAGCAAAGGCTTAAGCACGGGCCTTTCGGGCGCCCAAGGGTTTCTGCCATCTCCACCGCATGGGTTTCGCTCCGCTCGCGGAACGCCGCCCGACCCATCCTACGAAAGCCGCCACATGCGCGCTGAGTTGGTGCGCACATCAATGTGAGGGCTCGAGCGAAGAACGTTGGAGCAGCCGCCAAACGCCCCTTCCCAGGAGGCCGAGCGAAAGCTTGATGGCCTGGCGCAGCGCGACACAAGCATCGTTGAACTGCCCCTCCGGCAAGCGCTCGGTGCTGAAGGTGGCATGCACGTCCTGCTCACACTGGGCCACGAGCTCGCAAATCAGCACGCGGTTTCGATAGACCCGGACGTACAACATCGGCTTGAGAAGATCGAACACCATCTTGAAGGGAAAAAAGTCGCCAGAGCCTAGCGTCGCCGGGCCTGGAGCATCACCATCGCAGTAGTGGCAGACTGCTTTTATGCGACGTATCCTGCGCGGCCATTCAAGGAGGAAGTGTCATTGAAACCGCGTCTTTTACTACCCCTGCTGCTCAGCCTTGGCCTGTGGACGCCGGCGCAGGCGACGCCCAACGCCGAGAGCGAAGCCGCCTTGCAAAAGGCCGTGGACATAGCCAAAGACAATCAGCAACGGTTCGAGCAATTGCTGGAGCAAGAGCAGGACCAGCAACTCCAGAAACCGGCGCTGGCCCAGGCGATGCAGCAAATCGCGCGGAACTTGCAGGTCTACGAAAATCAGTTGCACAAGGCCAGCGACGCCGGTCATGGAGTCGCCAGCTACCTGCTGGCGAACCTGGAAGAAAACCGCAAGACCTTGTCTGACCGCGACTACCAGGCACAACACAACAAGGCCTGCGCGCTGTACCAAAGCGCCGCGGATCAGGGCTTGCTGGCGGCCGCAGTAATACTGTTGCGCGACTGCGAAACCGCGTACCAGCGTTTCAAGCTCAATGACCCTGAACTGCTGCGGCTGCGGGCACAACTGCTCAACGCTCTGGAGCAGGCGGATTCCTATGCGAAGCACTACCCTTTGCCGGCCATCAACTCCCTCTGCTTCAAGCCTGCGCAGATGCCGGAGATCAAACAGGGGCAGCCGCTGGCCACGCTGCAGAGCCTCTACACCCCAGTGCTGCTGAACCTGGAGCAGTTTCGCGCCGACGGCTACTACCTGCTGGCACTCAAGAGCGGTCTTGACGGCTCCGCGGCCCGGGACTATTTCCACAAGGCCCGGGCTCTGGCCGCGGACTGCCTGGACCCTTTGAGCCTGGAAAGCATTCTCGACGCAGCGGAACAAAAAGCGCCTGGACTCTAGCATCAGAGCTCACCCCCTGGCCGGCAACCCGCTCCAGGCCAGGGGCAAAAACGCGACCACCACCAGCAAAAAAACCACCTGAGACCGGTAGAAGGTTTCCAGCCACTGGCCGTGTGCCGACACATAAAAGCTGTTGTGCACGGCATCCAGCACGATGATCGCCAGGGTCAGCAGCCCCCCAGCGCGGGCGCAGCCACAGCAGCAACGCCGCCAGCGGATCGAAAAAGCTCAAATCGCCTTACACGCTGAAGCGTGCCACCAGCCCTTTCAGGTCCACCGCCAGGCGCGCGACTTCGCTGCTGGCGACGGTGGTCTGGTGGGCGCCGGCGGCGCTCTGGATCGACAGGTCGCGGATGCTCATCAGGTTGCGGTCCACTTCGCGGGCGACATGGGCCTGCTGCTCCGAGGCGGTGGCGATCTGCAGGTTGCGCTCGTCGATGGTGCCCACCGCTTCGGTGATTTCCTGCAAGGCGCGCCCGGCCTCGTCGGCGGACAGGCGCGTGGCCTGGGCCTGGCTGTTGCTCGCCTGCATGGCCTGCACCGCCGAGCCGGTGCCGTTCTGGATGGAGGCGATCATCTTCTCGATCTCCAGGGTCGAGGTCTGGGTGCGATGGGCCAGGGCGCGCACCTCGTCGGCCACCACGGCGAAACCTCGGCCCTGCTCGCCGGCCCGCGCCGCTTCGATGGCGGCGTTGAGGGCCAGCAGGTTGGTCTGCTCGGCGATGGCACGGATGACGTTGAGCACCTGGCTGATGTCCACCGCCTGCTGGGCCAGGCCCTGCACCTGGGCTTCGGTTTCCTGCACCTGCACCGAGAGGCTGCGGATCGCCTCCAGGGTTTCGGCCACGCGCTGGTTGCCCAGGTTCGCCGCTTCGCTGGACTGGCGCGCCGAGGTGGAGGCCGAGGCGGCGTTACGTGCCACTTCCTCCACGGCGGCGGTCATCTGGTTGACTGCGGCGGCGGCCTGCTCGATCTCGGAGTTCTGCTGCTGCAGGGTGAGGCTGCCCTGCTCGGTGACGGTGGTCATTTCCTCCGCCGCCGAGGCGAGCTGGATGGAGGAATCGGAAATCTGCCGGATGGTCTGCCGCAGGTTCTCCTGCATGCGCTGCAGGGCTTCACTGAGGCGCGTGGCCTCGTCCTGGCCGCTGACTTCGACGGTGCGGGTCAGGTCGCCCTTGGCAATGGATTCGGCGAAGCGCAGCGAATCGCCCAGGGGCCGCACGATGCTGCGGGTCAGGGTCATGGCCAGGGCCACGGTCATCGCCAGGGCCAGCAGCACCGAACCGATGACGATGTTGATGCTGGTGTCGTAGGCGTTGCCGGCGGCGATGCCTGAGCGCTTGACCCCGGCCGCGTTGAGGTCGCGCAGGTCGGTGAGGCGCTGCTGGTAGGTGGTCGCCAGGTCACGCTGGCCGCTGTTGGCCCAGGCCAGCGCCTGGGCCGGGTCGCTGCCGTGCAGGTCGATCATCTTCTGCAGGCCGCCCATGTAGGCCTGCAGGGCCTGGGCCGAGGCGTCGAATACGCGCTGCTCTTCGGGGCTGGTGATCAGGTTGCGGCTGTAGAAGTCGCTCTTCTCGGTCAGCGTCCGCCGTGCGGTCTGCAGCTGGTCGAGGGCGCTCTGCTGTTCGCTCGGCGAGGTGCTGGCCAATACCCGCAGGCTTTCCAGGCGCACCCGCAACAGGCTGGCCTGGATATCGTCGGCCGTCTGGATGGCGGGCAGCCAGTTGTTCTCGATGTCCTGCTCGGTGCCGCGCAGCACATGCATCTGCTGCCAGGAGAAGGCGCCCAGGCCGATCACCAGCAGGGTGATCAGGGCGAAACACAGGGAGGCGCGTGAGGCGATGGTGATGGACCGTATGGACATGGCAGTACCTGCAAGATGGGTGCTCGCCAGCGTCCCTGCCGATTCGGATGACAGCTCCAGTGTTATCAGCCGAACCGGGCCAATGCTGAAATTGCTTTTACTAATCGAACGACCGCCGCTGACACATTTTGAAAAAGAAAGCGGCGGCCGGGCTCAGGGTTTGGGGCGCTCGTAGGCACCCAGGTCGCACAGCGCCATGCCGTCGCCGTCGCCATCCCGGGGGCGCATGGAGCCGCGCTGGTCCTGCTGGGTGCAGGAGCCGATGCCGGCGTCCACCGCTGGGCTGCGCGGGCGCAGGGCGTGGGTCGGCAGGCTGGAACCGTTGGCCGCCAGGGGGTAGAGCACGCGGGTGAAGGCGTCGGCGTCGTTGACATGGACGTCGGCCGTGCAGTTGCCGGTGTCGGTGCCCAGCAGCAGGCCGCTGGCCTGGTAGCTGGCCGTGTCACCGCCATTGGCGCAGTTGGCCGGGCCGATGGATTCGTTGCCGTTGCCGACGATCAGGCTGTTGCGCACCGACAGACGGCCATGGTTCAGCAGGCCGAGGGTGAGGTTGTCGGCGATGGTGACGTTGACCAGCTGCAGGCTCGGCGTGCCGGCGAACATCGGGTAGTCGGAGCCGTTGGCGACCGCGGCGTCGGAGTCGCCTTCGCCCGTGGAGTTCTTGCCGGAGACGGTGACGTTGGTCAGCTTGAGCACGCCATTGCCGTCGTTGCGGATGGCGATGCCGGGGCCGTCGGCGCGGTGATGGAGGAAGGCGCTGCGGGCCACGTCGGCGGTGCCGGTGTTGAACAGCGCGCCGCCCAGGGCGACCACGTCGTCGCCATTGGTGACGTTCTCGCTGAACAGGCTGTCGCGCACGGTGAGCAGGCCGCCGTTGAAGATGGCCCCGCCCAGGGCACGGCCGGAGTCGCCGAAGTCGGCACGGTTGCGCTCGAACACCGAGCTGTGGACTTCCAGGGTGCCGCGGTTGGAGATCGCCCCGCCGTCACCGTCGTAGTAGCCATAGCTGGCGCGGTTGTCCTGGAAGGCCACGCGGCGCACCACCAGGTAGCCGAAGTTCTCGATGGCACCGCCGTTGCTGGTGGTGTGGCCGTTGCGCAGGGTCAGGTCCTGAAGCAGCACGGTGACGCCGAGATCGATCTCCAGCAGGCGGTCCAGGCCCGAACCGTCGATGACGCTGGCACCCACGCCGGCGCCGACCAGGGTCAGGTTGCCGGCCCGCACGTCGAGGTCGCCGTTGAGGTTCTGGTCCTCGTCGAGGATCTCACCCTCCTCCCCCATGGCCGGCGGCAGGGTCAGGGCGTAGATGCCGGCGGGCAGGACGATGCGGTTCTTGCCACCCAGGCGGTTGGCGGCTTCAACCGCGTCGCGCAGCGTGCAGTCGGCATCGCAGAGGCCGTCGAAGCCGTCATCGGTGCGGGTGACCTGGAAATCCCGCGCCATGGCCAGGGTCGGCAGCGCGAGCAGGGAGGCGAGCATCAGCGAGGTGGCCAGGCGCGGCCGGGGGCGGGAATAGGTGGGGGGCTGGGTCATGGCGAGTTCCTTTCGGCGAGTGCCGGTCATTGGCTACGCAGCGGCGGCCTGCTCGGCTGCCGCGTCGACGTGGCCCGCATCCGCGTTCTGCCATCCTGGCGACCACGGGGCAATTGACCGGCCACTGCGGCTGCGGTTCACGGCCGTTCATCAGGCCGGAGTCCGCCGGCCGTGCCACCCGTCAGCTTGCGGCAAGCGGCCTGGAATCCTTTCGTCGCTCCGCTTGAATGACTCTGATCCTGTGCTTGACAGTTAAAATTATAGTCATAATATAAAACGTGAATTACACGCATCATATAAACATTCCCCCTCTTCCCGGAGACACCGCAATGAGCTCGCACAACCTCAAGGGCACCGCACTGATCACTGGCGCATCCTCCGGGATCGGCGCCACCTACGCCGAACGCCTGGCCCGCCGTGGCCTCGACCTGCTGCTGGTGGCCCGCGACCAGAAACGCCTCGACGAACTGGCCAAACGCCTCGGCGGCGAATACGGCGTGAAGGTGGAAACCCTCAAGGCCGACCTGACCCAGCGCGCCGACCTGCGCGCCGTGGAACAGCGCCTGGCCAGTGACGCCGCCATCAAGGTGCTGGTGAACAACGCCGGGGTGGCGCAGAACGGCCAGCTGGCCGATGCCGACCTGGACCAGATCGACTCGATGATCGAGCTCAACGTCACCGCCCTCACCCACCTCTCGGTGGTCGCCGCCAAGCGCTTCGGCGAGGCCGGCGAAGGCGCGATCATCAACCTCGCCTCGGTGGTCGCGCTGATCCCCGAGATGTTCAACGCCACCTACAGCGCCACCAAGGCCTATGTACTGAGCCTGACCCAGACGCTGAACCACGAGATTTCGCCCAAGGGCGTTCAGGTGCAGGCCGTGCTGCCGGGCATCACCCGCACCGAGATCTGGGAGCGCTCCGGTATCGACGCCGCGCACCTGGACCCGAACATGATCATGGAAGCCGGCGAGATGGTGGACGCCGCGCTGGCCGGCTTCGACCAGGGCGAACTGGTCACCATCCCCTCGCTGCCCGACGCCGCCGACTGGGCCGCCGTGGTCAGCGCCCGCACCAAACTCGGCCCGAACATGTCCCGCAGCAGCGCGGCGGCGCGGTACAAGTGAGCACTGCTGGTAAGGCCCGGAAACGGCGGCGCTGCGCGCCGCTTGGCGACTGAAGTCGCCCCTACAGGACTGCCGGGCTGACGCGCGGAGATGACCGCTGCGTAGGGTGGAGGTCGCTTTTTACCTCCACCAGGCGGAGTCGAACGTGGCACGGGGCTGTGCCTGGGACACGGGAGTTCGGCAGGACTTCGAAATGGCTGGGGGGTCAGAGAAACGGTGGGCTGAAGCGCCACCCTACGCCCCCATGCCCACCCTGTGCCCGCCGGCGCGATCAGCGTGGCGCGATGTGCGCCACCATCAGCTGCACGCTTTCCTGCCCACGGTATTCGTTGACGTCCAGCTTGTAGGCCACTTCCGCCCAGCGCACGGTGGGGTTGGGCCATTGGTCGCGGTCGATGTTGAAGGCGATGCCGTCCAGCTGCACGGAGCCGCATTCGGTCTTCAGCACCAGCTTGAGGTGGCGCTCGCCCACCAGGCGCTGCTGCACCACCTGGAAGATGCCGTGGAACACCGGCTCGGGGAAATGCTGGCCCCAGGGGCCGGCCTGGCGCAGGGCGCGGGCCAGTTCCAGATGGAACTCCTGGATGCTCAGCTGGCCGTCGGAAAGCAGGCGGCCGGTGAGGTCCTCCTCGTCCAGCTGGCGGCGCACCTCGGCGTCGAAGGCGGCAGCGAAGGCACCGAAGTTTTCCACAGGCAGGGACAGCCCCGCCGCCATGGCGTGGCCGCCGAACTTGCTGATCAGCCCCGGGTGGCGCGCGGCCACGGCGTCCAGGGCGTCACGGATATGGAACCCCTGCACCGAACGCGCCGAGCCCTTGAGCAGACCCTCGCCGGCGTCGGCGAAGGCGATGGTCGGGCGGTGGTAACGCTCCTTCATGCGCGAGGCGAGGATGCCGATCACACCCTGGTGCCAGTCCGCCTCGAACAGGCAGAGGCCGAAGGGCAGGTCTTCCAGGGGCAGGTCCTTGAGCTGCGCAAGCGCTTCGCGCTGCATGCCCTGCTCGATGGCCTTGCGGTCCTGGTTGAGCTGGTCGAGCTGCACCGCCATGTCGCGGGCCAAAGCCTCGTCTTCGCAGAGCAGGCATTCGATGCCCAGGCTCATGTCGTCCAGGCGGCCGGCGGCGTTGAGGCGCGGGCCGAGGATGAAGCCGAGGTCGGTGGAGGTGATGCGCGCCGCCGGGCGACCGGCGACTTCCAGCACCGCCTTGAGCCCGGCGCGGGCACGGCCGGCGCGGATGCGCGCCAGGCCCTGGTGCACCAGGATGCGGTTGTTGGCGTCCAGCGGCACCACGTCGGCGACGCTGCCCAGGGCCACCAGGTCGAGCAGCTCGGCGAGGTTGGCGTCCGGGCGGCCGGTGCGGGTGAACCAGTCCAGCTGGCGCAGGCGCGCGCGCAGGGCCAGCAGCACATAGAAGATCACGCCGACGCCGGCCATGGCCTTGCTGGGAAACTCGCAGCCCGGCTGGTTGGGGTTGACGATGGCGTCCGCCGCCGGCAGTTCCGGGCCCGGCAGGTGGTGGTCGGTGACCAGCACCTTGAGCCCGGCCGCCTTGGCCGCGGCCACGCCGTCGACGCTGGAGATGCCGTTGTCCACGGTCACCAGCAGGTCGGGGCGACGCTCCAGGGCCACGGCGACGATCTCCGGGGTCAGGCCGTAGCCGTATTCGAAGCGGTTGGGCACCAGGTAGTCGACATGGGCCGCGCCGAGCATGCGCAGGCCGAGCACGCCGACGGTACTGGCGGTGGCGCCGTCGGCGTCGAAGTCGCCGACATAGAGAATGCGCTGGCGCTGCTCCAGGGCCTGCACCAGCAGTTCCACCGCCGCGTCGATGCCCTTGAGCTGCTGGTAGGGGATCAACCGCGCCAGGCCCTTGTCCAGCTCGGCGGCGGACTGCACGCCACGGGCGGCGTAGAGGCGGGTCAGCAGGGGCGGCAGGTCGCCGAGGTCAGGCAGGGTGGCGGGCAACGGGCGGGGATCGATACGCATGCGGCTCAGTCTTCAGGCTTACGGGGCGGGAAGCCCGCCGTGGAACAGGGGGCCGCGCGACGGAGCCGGCGGCCGCGTGGGGCAGCGGTCAGCGTTCGCCGGCCAGCCACTCCAGGGGGATCTCGTGCTGGCCACGCTCGTCGGTGATGAACAGTTCGCCGTCACTGATCATCACGCTCCAGTTGATGGCGCGCGGCATGTCCTTGGCAAGGTTCTCCAGGGCTTCCTGGTCGACCCCCACCACATTGATGTTCTTCAGGCTGCGCACACCGTCGAGCACCTTGGTCTGCCACACGCGCAGGTTGCCGTAGGCCACCAGGCTGAAGCGTTCGGTGCGGCGCGAGCACCAGGTGATGCGCTCGGCATCCGGCTGGCCGACTTCGATCCAGTGCAGGACGCGGTCGTCGAGGCTCTTCTCCCACAGCGCCGGCTCGTCGACGTCCGACAGGCCGCGACCGAAAGCCAGCTGCTCGTGGTACCAGAGCGCGTAGGCGATCAGGCGCACGGCCAGGCGTTCCTCGGTTTCCGAGGGGTGCTTGGCGACGGTGAAACGCAGGTTCTCGTAGACGCTGCGGTCGAGGTCGGTGAGGTTGAGGTCGACTTTGTAGGGCGTCGCTTGCAGGGCCATGTGCGGGCTTCTTGGTTAGGCGAAAAGGCGGCAAGTCTAACCCGAAACCCGGCACCGCGCCCGGGCACCGTCCGGCCGTTCGGCACCCCGGAAATGCGCTCGGGTTCCCAGCCCGCGCGACTCGGGGTTGCCAGCCCGGGCCAGCCCCTTTATAAGCCGCCCCGGTCCGCACTTCAGGAAAGGAAGCCAATGGAAGCGTTCATCATCGTGGCTGGCATCGTGGCACTCCTGGCCATCGCCCTGTGGCGCTCGGCCCGACGCCCCCACGCCCCCCGCGTCAGCGCCGAGGGCGCCGCACAGATCAACCGGGTAGCCTTGCTCACCCTGCTCGAACCGCACCTGGGCCATCAGTTGGCGCAGCGCCTGGACGGCGAGGCACGCCAGTTGGCCATGCACCAGGTGGCCCCGGCGCTATTGCTCGCCGGCGACCGCGACCTGGCGCTGGGCGCCCTGGCCGAACTCACGGCCGGCTATCGCCAGTCCGCCCTGGAAGCGATGCTGGAGAACCAGTTGGAACAGACGGGCGCCCTCGCCGCCCTCGACCTGCTGGAAGCCAGCGCCAGCCCCCTGCCCGAAACGCCCCTGCTGAGCATCCCGCTGATGGCCGCCGCCGGCCGCCAGGACCAGGCGCAGCAGTTGCTCGACAGCGTCACCGCCGGCCAGGAAGGCCAGGTGGGCCAGGCCCTGTCCGTCCGCCAGAACCTGCTGCTGGCCGGCCTGCAACGCCAACTGGAGCGCCCCGAAGCCGCCGACCGCAGCCTGGAGCGCGCCCGCGCCATGCTCAGCGTGCCGGTGCAGGACGCGCCCGCCGACTTCCAGGCCCTGCTGCGGGAATGCCTGGCCCAGGAACGCCTCGACCTGTTCACCGAGCTGGCCGTCGCCCCCGACGCACTGCTGGCCAACGACGCCATCACCCTGCTGCTGGCAAGCAACCGCGAAGCCCAGGCCCTGGAGCTGCTGGCGCGCCCAGACATGCCGCTGCACGCCCTCGACTGGCACGAGCTGCTGCGCCTGGCCCTGGACAGCGAACGCCCGCAACTGGCCGAGCGCCTGCTGGCTCTGGCCCCCGAACAGATGCACCTGGAGCTGCTGGCCGACCTCATGGCCTGGCACGCCGGCCATGCCGATACCGCCCGTGCCGACGCCCTGCTGCGCGCCAGCAGCCTCGACGGCACCGACGCCACCTGGCTGCGCCTCGAGCTGGCCGGCCGCTGCACCGAGGCCCAGCCGGCCTGGAGCGCGGCGCTGCTGCACCAGGGCCTGGAGGCCATGGAGGCTGTGGATAACGAGACCGATTGGATACGCCTGCGCCTGCTGGCACTGCGCAGCCGGCTGCAGGGCGGCACTGCCCAGGACCCGGCGGGGGTGACCGCCGACCTGGAGGAATTCGACGCCCTGCGCCAGCAACTGGACTGGGATGAACAGCTGGATCAGGCCTGCCACCTGGCCCGCCTGCAGCACCAGCTGGGCTTGCAGGATGCCGCCCTGGAGACCCTGGAAAAGGCCGTGGCGCTCTGGGAAGTGCAGGAAATCGACGACCCGGACGAACGCACCTGGTACCTGGAAACCCTGGCCGAAGCCGCCATCGCCCTCGACCAGATCGAGCGCGCCACCGCCCTGCGCGATCGCCTGCTGGAGCTGGACGGTGACAGCCGTGGCCTCGACGCCACGCTGCTGCGCCAGCACATCGACCAGGCGCGCTACCCGCAAGCCATCGCCCTGCTCGACCTGCGCAACCTGATGGCCCCCGAGAACCCCCTCGCCCGCCTGCGCCAGGCCATCGAACGCCTGCGCCCGGAAGCGCCGCAACGAGCCGACGAGTTGCAAAGGGAGTTGCTCGATGCCCTGGCCAACGGCGCACTGGGCACCTAAGAGCGGCGGCGCTGCGCGTCGCTTGGCGAATGAATTCGCCCCTACACAAAGCGCTCGTGCCACCGCAGGAACATGACCACTACGTAGGGTGGAGGTCGCTCTTTACCTCCACCAGGCGGAGTCGAGCCCGGCACAACGGTAATACCTGGGGCTCCGCTACGAACCCATGGAGCAACCGGTTTTCAAAAACGTAGGCGAGGCAGTCAGCGCAAGGCAAAAACAGGCGAAAGAGCGGAATTTACGCGCTGTAAATGAGCATCTTGAGCCTGTTTTTAACGCCGCGATGGCAACGCAGGTAGTTTTCAGCTGCCCCGGGCGGGGCGGGTGGGAATGGCGGAATGATAGTGCTCCACCCGGTTGCGCCCCTGGTTCTTCGCCTCGTAGAGCGCCTTGTCGGCCAGGGACAGCAGGCGGTACAGCTCGTGCCCGGCCTGGGAGGAGGTGGCAATGCCGATGCTGACGCTGATGCGGCCCGGCCCGAGCAGATCGCTTTCGGCGAACTCCCGGCGGATGCGTTCGGCCACCAGGGTGGCGGTGGCGGCATCGGCATCGCTCAGCAGGCAGGCGAATTCCTCGCCGCCGATGCGCCCGAACACGTCGTGCTTGCGCATGCGCGCGGTGGTCACCGCGCAGAAGGCCATCAGCACCTCGTCCCCGGCCGAATGGCCGAAGGTGTCGTTGAGCTGCTTGAAGTTATCCAGGTCGCAGAGCAGCAGCGCCACCGACTCCTTGCGCGCCGCACAGGACTTGAGCAGCGCCTCGCCGGAGGTCATGAAGGCGCGGCGGTTGCCGATGCCGGTGAGCGGGTCGCTGAAGGCGGCGTGCTTGTACTGCAGCTCGGCGCGCTCCTTGACCATGGCCAGGGTGACGAAGGCCATACCGATGCCGTAGAGCAGCGTCTCGAACACCATCACCGCGAAGAAGCCGGTGCTTTGCCCGTCCACCGCCGCCTGGAAGGGCACGCCGCGGTCGATCACCAGACGCACGCCGTAGGTGACGAAATGGATCAGGTGCAGCGCCAGCGCTGGCTTGACCGACACCTGCAGCTCATGCCGGGCGCGCCACAGCTCGAACGCGGCGAGCACGGTGTAGACCAGGGTCATCGCCGTGCCGACGAAGACCCGCAGCGGCAGTGATTCATAGAAGGCCGGGAGGGTGCACAGCACGGCCCAGATCAGCGGCCCGGCGAGTATCCCCGGCAGGTGCGCGCGGCGCCCGGCGAACACACGCATGGCCGTCCAGTTCATGGCGCAGCTGAACTGCAGGACGATATTGCCGAGGAGAATGGGCACCAGGTCGATGTTCATCCCGCGCAGGCTGCCCAGCACCGTGGCCAGGGCGCCGAGCAGGAGCATCAGGCTCAGGTAGCCGAGGGTGGGTTCCGGGCTGCCCCGGCGCCAGGCGCGGCCGGCCAGCAGGCCGAGCAGCACGAGGATGTAGACGTCCACCAGCACCAGGGTGGGGATATTCAGCGCCATGACGCCACTCCATGGCGAACGACCGCCGCCCCGGAAAGGGTCGGCGTGCTGGAGTGAAAAGCGAGGGCGTGCATGGTGATACCGGAAAGGACGGCGAAATAAAATGTGACTTACGTCGCACTTTACGCGTAACCGCCCGCCACCGCCACGGCCTGCCGTCGGGCAGTGGCCATCGGCCACCTAGAGCCGGGTCATCAGGGCCTCCAGGGCCACCTGGGGTTGCAGTTTCCACACCGCATAGCTGAGGGGAATCATCTCCAGGCCGGCGCGTGCCAGGACCTGGTAGCGCTCGAGGTCGAAAACGTCTTCGCTGGCGCCGGGGTAGCCGATCAGGTCGATGGCCAGCACCCGCTCGCCGCGCTGGCAGAACAGGTCCAGGCAATGCCCGGCCACCGGGTAGCCGGACCAGACGCGCACGCCCTGCCCCTGCAGCGCCTCCGCCACCTGTTGCTGGAAGGCATCCACCACCTGGCCGCCGTTGTCGTGGCCCTGGCCCTGCTCCAGGCGTTCCAGGTAGCGCCGCAGCAGGTGGCCGGGGGCGAGTTGCCGCTCGTCGCCGCTGAACAGCAGCATCTGGTGCTCGCGGGCGCGGGTGATGGCGACGTTGAACATGTCTTCGCGGTTGAGGTAATGGGCGGCCTGGGCGCCGGCACCGTCGATGGCGAAGCTGAGGATCATCAGGTCGCGCTCCTCGCCTTGGAAACCGTAGGGCGTGGCCACGCGCACGCGGAACTGCGACAGCAGCTCGCCCGGCAGGCGCTCGGCAAGCAGGCGGCGCAGGTGCTCCACCTGGTCGCGGAAGGGCGAGAGCAGGCCGACGCTGGGCTTGATCTGGCTGTCGCGGTAGCGGCCCACATGCTCTTCGAGCAGCGCCAGGGCGCGCTCCGCCTCCACCGGGTTGTGCCCGGCCGGCACGCGCTGGCCTTCCAGCCGATGCAGGCTGAGGCTCTCGGCGGCGACCTGCTCGGGGCGCTCCTTCATCACCCGGATGCGGCCGTTGTAGAAGGCCTCGTTGCTGAAGCGGATCAGCGCCGGGCGGCCACGGAAGTGTTCGTCGAGGAAGGTCAGCGCACGCTGGCTGGCCAAGCGCTCACCCACCAGGTCGAGCAGGCTGTTGTCGCGGTAGCTCCAGGTCTGCTGGTCGCTCTCCGGCAGCTCGGCGCGTTGCAGCAGCTGGCGCTCCTGGGCGCGGGAGAGGAAGGACACATGGCGCAGCTGGCGGCTGTCGCCGGCCACCACCGCGCGCTTGCAACGCTGCAGGGCCGGCAGTGCGCTGGCGATGTCGCACTGGGTGGCTTCGTCTATCACCAGCACGTCGAACAGCCCCTCGCGCAGCGGCAGCACCTTGTGCAGGTCGTCCAGGCTCACCACCCAGATGGGGAAGGCGGCGAGCAGGCGCGCCGGGTCGAGTTCGTCGAACAGCGATTGCTGGCGCTGCGAGCTGCGCGCGCGGATGGCCTGGTTGTAGCGCACGAAGGTCTGCCGGTCGCTGTCCAGCAGGCGTTGCAGGCGCTCCACCCGCAGGCTGTCGATGTACTGCCGGCTGTGGGCCTCGCGGCGGCGCTGGCAGTCGCGCAGGTCGTCGAGTATCTGCCAGTGGCGCACGCTGCCGCGCACCCGCCGCTCGACCCAGGGCACCTGCAGCCAGCGCTGCCAGAAGGCCAGGGTGCCACGCTCGGCACGCACCAGCAGGCCGCTCCAGCGCAGGGCCTGGCGGCTGCGCTTGTCGAAGGCGCGGGATAACGCGGCCTCCTCGTCCAGCAGGTCTTTCAGTGCCCGCTGCTGACGGGCCACGGCGCCCTCCTCCAGCGGTGGCAGTTCGCCCTGCAGCAGTTGGTCGAGGCGCGCGCGCAGGGTGCGCAGCAGGGATTGCTCCTCCACCTGCAACACGCCGTCGCGCAGGCCGAGGTCATCACGCAGCTTGTCGGCGATCACCGTGACCGCCTGCTGGCTGCGGCTGACCAGCAGCACGCTTTCGCCCTGCAGGTGTCGGTCCAGGGCCAGGGCAGCCAGGGTGTAGCTCTTGCCGGTGCCGGGTGGCCCGGCGACGAAGCTCAGGGGGTAGCGGGTGGCGTTGGCCAGGGCCTGGCGCTGGGCCAGGCTCAGGGAGGCAGGCAGGGCTTCCGGACGGCTGGGGGTGCCGAGGGTCGCGCCCACTTCACCGCCCTCCTCAGCCCCCGCGTCTTCACCCAGCAACTGCCGCAGGGCCGGTGAATGACGCTCCGCGCCTTGCAGCAACTGCAGTTCATGGAGGATGCCGCGGCTGCCGGCGCCGCGCTCGGCCAAGGCCACCAGCGCTGCCGAACGCAGCGACAGGCGCTGGGCGGCCATGGCCTTCTTCAGGGGGGCGGCGTCCTCCAGCGCGGGGAAGGCGGTGGCCGGGAGCACCTCGCCGACCACGGTGAAGCGTTGCAGCCAGGCCATCAGGTCGGCCAGGTAGTGATCATCCAGCGCGCCGCTGGGCAGCGGCAGGCTTTCCAGCCCCTGCTCGGCATCGGCCTTGAGCAGCTGGCGCAGCAGGCGGCGGTTGAGCTGGGGCTGGGCCAGGTCGATGGCCAGGCTCGGCGGTGCGCCCTCGCCGAGGCTCTCCAGGCGCGCTTCGAAATACACCAGCGGCGCGCAGTGGCGCACCGTCTTGCCCTCGGCATCGCTGCGCCGCCCGCACACCGGCAGCACGCCGTAGATCAGCTGCAGCTCGCGTTGGTAGAGGTTCTGCTGCTGCAACAGGTGCTCGCCCAGCTCCGCCGACAGCGCGGCGAAGGGCATGGCGCCGCTGGCCAGTTCCTCGCGCCCGTCCAGCCAGCCCCAGCGCTCGGCCTTGAAGGTGCTGACATCGTCCAGTTGCAGTTCGCGGCTATCGGCCTGGTAGCAGGCGCGGTAGAAGGACAGGCGTTTCGCGATCGACGGCATGGGGCGTCCCGGGGCGGTTTCCAGCGGCGCATTGTGCCGGAATCAGGGGGTTGGGCTGAATCGGTTGGTGTGTGTTTTGGCGATGGGTTTGGGATTGGGGGCGTTCGGGGGGCATCGAGGGGGGCATCGAGGGGGCTGGGGGAAAGCGGTGGGCTGAAGCCCACCCTACGCGCCACCCTACGCGCGCCCCTACACAGCGCCCTACGCGCCGGCCTGTGCGTCCCCTGCCCCTGCGTGGCTCAGCGCGGGGCGTAGCGCTTCCACAATTGTTCGAACTCGGCCTGGTAGCTGCCGACCAGGTGCGCGTTGTCGGTCACCAGCAGGTTTTCCTCGTTGCTGGTGCTGGCGCTGCGGGTCCAGTTGAAGCTGCCGTTGAGCAGCAGGCGGCCGTCGAACAGGGCGAACTTGTGGTGCATGTGGAAGGGGCTGTCGTCGATGCGCAGGGGCACGCCGGCGGCCTGCAGCTGGCGGATGTCGCTGCCTTCGTCGAAGAGCTTCTCGTTGTCGCTGATCACCCGCACCGCGATGCCGCGCTGGTGGCAGGCGAGGATTTCGCTGCTGAGCTGGTCGTCGGAGATGGTGTAGACGCAGATGTCCACGCCCTGCCGCGCCTGGCGCAGCAGTTCGCGGATCTTTCGCCGGCATTCCTCGCCTGGGCTGAAGTGGGCACTGGCGATGTTGCGCACCGGTGCGGCGCTGACGTCCAGGGTCTTGATCACCTGCTCCAGCCATTTCAGCGCCGGCAGGGTGTTGGCGGCGTCGGCCAGGGCCAGCTCGCGCACCAGGTCGAAGGCGCGGTTGCGCAGGTAGCGCACCTGGTCCGGGCCCAGTTCGGTGCCCAGCTGGCGCAGCTCGTCGCGCTCCTCGTTGCTCAGCTTCAGGTCCAGCAGGCTGTCACGCAGCTGCCGGTCGAGTCCGTCGAAATCCATGGAGCCTCCCTGTCTTCGGGTTGTTCGCCGGGCTGGCCAGCCCTGCGGGTCAGGACGATTCGCCACCCGGTGCCTTGCCGGCCCCCATCATCTCGCCCAGCTGGTTGAGGCGGTTGGAGATGTCGTTGATGCGGTGGTGGGTGCGCAGGTCGATGTCGATCTTCTTGTCCATCACCTTGATCAGCGGCAGGAAGCTGTTCTCCAGGCTTTCGGCCAGGCTGACCAGCACCTCGCGCACGCCCTGCTGGGCCGGGGCGACCACCTCGACTTCGAGGTTGGCCGGCTTCTGCACCAGCTTCTCCAGCCCGGCGAGCAGTTCCTGCCAGGGCACCTGGGCATCCGCCGGTGCCTCTTCCACGTCGGGCTGACGGGCCAGGCCGCGCACGCTTTCCACCAGGTCGTTGAGCTGGGCCACCACGCGGCCGCCGACGTCGGTGTCGCTGCCGCCCATGGCTTTGTTGCGCTGGAAGTCGCGCTTGATCTGCGCCCAGCGCTCGACCTGTTCCGGGCTCTGGTTGCCGCGCAGCTCGGCGAGCTTGAGCAGGTTTTCCTCGGCGCCGGTGGTGAGCAGCTGGGACTCGCCCTGGTAGTGGTCAGCCAGCAGTTGCAGCAGTTCGGCGTCGTTCATCACGGCGGAGATCTTCTCCGCCATCTTGTTCATGTTGCGGTAGGAGCCCTGCAGCTTGAACGGCGGCTCGGTGCGGTACTGGTCGGCCTGGGCGGCGCTGGCGATGTACTGCTGGTTGACCTTGAGCACCACGTCGCGCACCTGCATCAGACGCTGCAGGGTGGTGGTGATCTCGTTGATCTCGGCGCCGCTGTAGCTGTGGCTCAGCTCGTTGCTGGAGAAGGGCTTGCCCTCGGCCTTGGCGACGAAGCGGTAGACATCGGCCATGTCGCGGGTGGCCAGGGGCGCCAGCACCGGGTTGGAGGTCAGGCCGTTCTCGATGTAGCTGAGGGAGAAGGCTTCCTGCATGCCGCCCAGGGTGTCGCCGAGGTTATAGATATCGGCACGGTTGGCGAGCATGTCGGGGATCTTGAACACGTCGCCGGACTCGGTGTACGGGTTGCCCGACATCACCACGCAGAACTTCTTGCCGCGCATGTCGTAGGTCTTGGTGCGGCCCTTCCACACGCCTTCGATACGCCGGGTGCCGTCGCACAGCGAGATGAATTTCTGCAGGAATTCCGGGTGGGTGTGCTGGATGTCGTCGACATAGAGCATCACGTTGTTGCCCATCTCCAGGGCCAGGTTGAGCTTCTCCAGCTCCTGGCGCGAGGTGGCGTCCGGCGCCTGGGCCGGGTCCAGGGAGCGCACTTCGTGGCCCAGGGCCGGGCCGTTGATCTTCATGAAGATCAGGCCGAGGCGGTGCGCCACGTATTCCATGAGGGTGGTCTTGCCGTAGCCGGGGGGCGAGATGAGCATCAGCAGGCCCATCAGGTCGGTGCGCTTGTTCTCGCCCACGGTGCCCATCTGCTTGGCCAGGTTGTCGCCGATCACGCCGAGGTAGACGTCGTTGATCAGCTTGTTGCGCACGAAGGAGCTGAGCGGGCGCGGCTTGAATTCGGCCAGGCGCAGGGCATCGCGCTCACGGCCGATGATGGCCTGGCGCAGCGCCTGGTAGCGCTGCAGCCCAGGCAGGAAGTCCTCGCGGTGGCCACGCAGGCGGGCGAAGAAGTCATCCACCGCCAGTTGCAGGCTGCGCTCGGCGATGCGCGGGTGCTCGCCCATGAGGTTGCCGACGGTAAAGCGCAGGTCGACCTCGGTGATGCGCCGCGGGAAGTCCTCGGCCAGCAGCGACAGGGCCACCGCCTCGGGGATGTAGTCGGCCAGGGCGGCATGCTCGCCCTCCGAGCACAGCCCCTGCAGCCAGTTGCTCGCCAGCGCCCACTGCGCCGCCGGGCGCTCGGCCAGGCGCGACAGGGCCTGCTGGTAGTCGTCCCACATGCGCGCGCCCTGCAGGCGCAGCTTGAGCGTCTCCTGCAACTGGCGGGCGTATTTGCTGAAGGTGAATTCGATGCGTTCGGCGGCCAGTTCCTGCACCAGGTACTCGGCGGCTTCCGCCGGGGCGGCGGCGCCCAGCCCCAGGGGCTGCTCGACGAGGAAGGCCTGCATCGCGTCGAGGATTTCCGCCTGCAACTCCAGCAGGCCCTCGCGGCGGCCGAACAGCTGCTGGATGTGCCGGCTGGTACGGGCCCGCTCCGGCCATTGGGCCGCGCTTTCGTCGCTGCGGTGGAGGTCCCAGAACAGGCTGGCGAAGGCCCGCGCCGGGGCGGCATGGCGCAGCAGCCCGGCGCTTTCGCGCAGCGGCAGCAGCTGGGCCAGGATGGCGGCGGCGTCGTGGTCGTGGATGCCCTTCTCGTAGCCTTCCTTGTAGCGCGGCGCGGCGAAGTCGCGGATCACCCGCGCCAGTTCGTCGGGCTGCCCCAGCAGTTGCTTGAGGCCGTCCAGGCTGAGGTTTTCCTGCCCCGCATCGGCGGCGTCGAGCACCTGCCCGACGAGGTATTCGGCGCGGTACAGCTGCGCGGATTCGGACTCCAGCGCCACCTGCCAGAAGGCCTTGAGGGCATCCAGCTCGGGGTCGCGCAGGGGTTCGAGGAAGTCGGTGCCGGTGAGGTGCAGGTGCAGCTCGTCGCCCCGGGGCATCAGGGTCAGGTCCAGCTCCTGGGTGTTGACGCTGAAGCGGTGGCGCGGGCCGAGCTTGATGACGTTGCCGCCCTCTTCGAACAGCTCGGTCTTGTCGCGCAGGGCACGCACGGCCTGGTCGCGGGCGCCCTTGAGGCGGGCTTCGACATCATCGGCCTTGACGCTGTCCTTGAGCTCGCGCAGGCGCTCGGCCAGTTCGCGCAGCTTGAGGATCAGCGGGTCGGCGGCGAAGAAGGCGTTGAGCTCTTCGGCCTGGGTGAATTTCGCCGTGCGCCGGCCGAGGCTTTCGAGGATGCGCCGGGCGGCGTCGAGCAGGCCCTGGGCCTTGCGCTGGCGCTCGTCGAGCAGGGATTGCTTGTGCGCCTCGAAGGTTTCCAGCAGCTCTTCGCGCTTGGCGAGGATGTCGCCGAGGAACTGCTCGTGGTCGCCGAAGCGGCTCTCCAGTTCCTCCAGCTGCACCAGCAGGCGCGACAGCTGTTCGTCGCAGCGCTCCGGGTCCTGGGCCTGGCCCAGGGCGTTGGTGATGCCCTGGCTGAAGAGTTTGAACTGGGCACCGAACTGGGCCACGGTCTCGGTGGAACCCAGCCCCTTGCGCCGCTGCTCGGCGCGAGCCTTGGCCTGGTTGAGGCGGGCGTAGATCTCGGAGATGGACTCGATGATGCGGGTGCGCTGGGTAGCGTCGTCGATCTGCAACGAGGCCATCAGGCTGGAGAGCATGTCGAGGTCGGCGGCCATGGCCTGCAACGCGGCCAGGGGCTCGGCCAGCTGGGCCACGGTCTCGGCCTTCTGCGCCTCGGCGTCGAGGGCCTCCAGGCGGGCGACGAAGGGCTGCAGCGCCTGCTCGCTGGCGAGGAAACCGGCGGTGGCGGCTGCGGTGCGTTCCTGGGCCTTGAGCAGCTCGGCTTCCATGGCGTCGATGCGCGCCACGTCTATGTAGCGGTAGTCGCGGATGGTCAGCAGCAGGCCGCGCTGGGCGGTGATGCCGTTGAGGGCGTCGACGAAGCTCTGCACCTGGTCCCAGCTGTCCGGCAGCAGGCCGTCGAGCAGGGCTTTCTGTTTCTCCTCGGCGCCGACCATGGCCTGGTCGGACTGGCGGCGGATGCTCTCGACCTTCTCGTATTCGTCGAGCACCAGCTCGGCGGTGGCGGCCACTTCGCGCAGCAGGGGCGCCAGGCCTTCGAGCTGGTCGCTGCCGAGCCAGTGGTAGACGTCGAACAGGCGGCGGGTGTTCTGGCACAGCTGGGAATAGCGCTGCACCGAGACCGCGGGGGTTTCGATCTCGCGGCTGAGGTCGTAGAGGTCGGAGACGCCGCGCACCAGCTCGGCGTTGCCGATGCGCCCGAGGAAGCCACTGCGGGCCGGTTGGCGGGCGGCGTATTCCTCGGTGAAGAAGGGGGTCTGCCAGACCTGCATCGGGTGGATGCGGGTGGGCTCGTCACCCTCGGCGGCGAAGATCACCATGCGGCCGTCTTCCAGGCGCGCGTAGCCGTGGCCGAACAGCGGGTTCTGCAGTTGGCGGTTGATCATGTTGTAGGTGAGCAGCACCGCCCGCCCCTGTTCGGGGTGGTAGAAGATGTACTGCACGTCCTCGCCGTTGGGCGAGCGCACGGCACGCTTGAAGCGCATGCCGTCCATGGATTGCTCGAAGGTCTTGTACTCGCCGTTCTGCAGGTAGTAACCGCCGGGGAAGATGATGCCGTGGTCTTCCGGCAGCTGGACGCAGGCCAGCCCGATGGCGTCGATGCGCTCGACCTTGCGGGTGAGGCTGTTGAACACCAGGTAGCGCCACTGCTCTTCGCGGTAGGGCAGCACCTTGAGCAGGATCAGGCTGCCAAGGCGGGCGAATTCCACCTGGGCGTCGTCGAGGGACTGGGTCTTGTCGAGCACCTCCTCGCGGTAGATGCCGAGGCCGTCCTCGGTGTTGTTCTCGACCTTGATGGTGAGGTCGCCGCCGATGGTTTCGACGAACACGGTGTCGAGGATGTTCAGGTGCGGGAAGCGCCCCTGTACCACCATCTCGCGGGTGGCCTTCTTCCATTCGAAGTCGAAGGGCGCCGGCAGGGCGATGTCGCGCTCGCCACGGTTGTCGATGTAGCGCACATCGCGGCCGTCGGCGGAGATGGACCAGCGGAACACGCGGATGTCGGTGATGCGCTCGCCGATCTGGAAGCTCGCCAGCAGCTTGCCGTCGCGGATGGCCAGCTGCAGCAGGCGGGTGTTCTTGTAGTAGGTGTAGAGCTCGTTGAAGTCGTTGACGAAGCCCTGGGCCGCGAGGAACGAACCCTCCAGCGGCACCGGCTCGGCTTCGTAGCCCTCGCCCTCCTCCACCAGGCGGTAGAGGGAGAACACGTCGGCGACGTGGGTCTCCTTCTTCAGGCCGATGAAGACGTTGTAGCCGAACAGCAGGCAGTCGCCGACCTGGACGATGTCGCGGGCGATGCAGTTGTTCTCGGTACGGATGCGCACCCGGCCGATGACGTCCATGCGGCTGTTGCCGAACTCTTCCAGACGCTTCTGGTTGAGGGACTCGGTGGTCTGCCGCAGGCGTTGCCCCTGGTCCAGCAGGCGCTTGTGCAGCACCTCGTAAGCGCCGCCTTCGGCGACGGCCTTGTCCAGTACATCCTGAGCGGGGGTTGCGGCTTGGGCATCCGACATCGTGGTCTTCCTGAATCTGCGCTGTCTGCAAGCGAGGCGCCCCCACGCGGCGGTGGGGACTGGGGTGTGGGGCGTGGAGCGGTTAGGCGCCGATCTTCCGGGCGACTTCGGCGACCTTGTCGCGCATCGCCGAGTCGAGTTCCTCGGGCTTGATGTGCGCGATGATCTTCTTCAGCACGCGGATTTCGTTCTCATCGATCACGCCGTCGCGCTCGGCGATGGCCAGCAGCGAGCCCAGCTCGTGCACGTCCAGCCGGCCGTCGTTGGCGAAGCAGTGGATGGAGCGGAAGGACAGTTCCAGATAATCCCTGGGTTCGGACATGACATGTTCCCTGTTCATTCGTGGGGTTCAGGCACCCAGGTGCACCGGGTGCCTGGTGGTTTGAAGCGGGCCTCCGTCAGGCACCGGCGACCGGGTCCTGGGGCTCGGCCTTGGCCGGCGCGGCGACGGCAGCGGCAGGCGCCGACTTGCCGTTGAGCAGGCGGGCGAGCACGTCCTGCACCACCGGGCTTTTGCCCACCACGCCTTCGATGGCCTTGCCCACCGACAGCGACTTGGCGAAGGAGTTGAAGAAGTCGCCTTCGCCGCCGACGATCTCGATCTTCGCCTTGCCCAGCGCAGTGGCGAGCACCTCGGCCTGGTCCTTGGCGATGTCCTTGTTGGCGGCGATGGCAGCCATGGCCTCCTCGAAGCTCTTCTCCAGCTGCATGCGGAACTCTTCGTGCTGGCGAGCGCTGTCGCTGAGGGCATCCAGGGCACCGAACTTCTTGCCCAGGCCTTCGGCTTCGGCGTTGAGGCGCTGCAGCAGTATCTCCGCTTCCGCCGAACCCAGGTCCTTGGTGGCCTTGGCCTTGGCGGCGCCGAGCTGTTCCTCGCCGCGTGCCTGGGCACCCAGCTTCTCTTCCAGGACCTTGGCTTCGGCCAGGCCGTCCTTCTCCTTGGCAGCAGCGGCGGCTTCCAGCACGCGGGCATCGGCCAGGCCTTTTTCCTGCTCGCCACGGGCTTCGGCAATCAGCTGCTCGGCGCGTACGCGGGCTTCGGCGAGGCCTTCCTTCTCCTTGGCGGCGGCGGTGACTTCCAGCACCCGCGCATCGGCCAGGCCGGGGGCGGCGCGCTCGGCCTCGATGCCTTCGGCCAGGCGTTTCTTGGCTTCGGCCTGCTTGGCAGCGGCTTCCAGTTCGGCCTGGGCCAGGTTGTTGATTTCCACGGCCTTGTGCTTGGAGCGGGTTTCGTCGGCTTCGGCCTGCTTGACCTGGCGCACCAGCTCCTGCTCGGCTTCGGCTTGCGCCTGGAGCACGATGACCTGCTTGGCGCGCTCGGCCTCGGAGATCTCACGTACTTCCTTGATGCGCTCTTCTTCCTGGGCCACGGTCTTCTCGACGGCGACGCGGTCGCGGATCACGTTGGCGATGTTCTTGCGCTGTTCTTCCAGCGCCTTTTCCTTCTCGATGCGCTGCAGCTCGACCTCGCGCTCGCGGGCGACCACTTCCAGGTCCTTGGCACGTGTGACCTTCTCCACCTCGATGACCACGGCGCGCTGGCGGTTCTGCTGGGCCACTTCCACTTCGCGCTGGTGGTTCTCGACACGCACGTCGATCTCCTGCTGCGCCTGGATGCGCGCCTGCTCGGCCTTGAGGCGTTCCTCTTCCTTGACCTTGGCGGTCTCGGCTTCCTCGCGGGCACGGATGGTTTCGATCTCGCGCTTCTGCCGGGCCTCGGCATCGGCCTGCTGGCGTTCCAGTGCCAGGGCGGCTTCGCGGGTCTCGACGTTCTTCTTCTGGATCGCCAGCTCTTCGTTGCGCTCCAGTTCGTTGGTGATGACGTTCTGCGCGGCGGTCAGCTCGGTGATCTTGCGGATGCCTTCGGCGTCGAGGATGTTGCTCGGGTCGAGGGAGTTCTTCGCGGTCTGCTCCAGGTAGTCGATGGCGACGTCTTCGAGCACATAGCCGTTCAGGTCGTTGCCGATCACTTCGATGATGCGGTCGCGGAAGTCCTGGCGGTTCTCGAACAGCTGGACGAAGTCGAACTGCTTGCCGACGGTCTTCAGCGCCTCGGAGAACTTGGCGTTGAACAGCTCGTTCACCGCGGCGCGGTCGGAAGCGCGCTCGACGCCGATGGCCTTGGCCACCTTGAGCACGTCCTGCTGGGTTTCATTGACGCGCAGGTAGAAGGCCACGGTGATGTCGGCGCGCATGTTGTCGCGGCAGATCAGCCCGTCCTTGGCGCGACGGTCCACTTCCAGGGTGATCAGCGAAATGCGCATGAACTCCTTGAGGTGGATGACCGGGTATACCAGGGAACCGGTGAAGTGCACCTTGGGCGTGGAGGACATGTCGTTGACGATCAGTGCCGTGCCCTGGGGGACCTTGATGTAGAACGCCTTGAACAGGGCCAGGATGCCGACCACGAACAGGACCACGAGGCCGAGCACGGTAAAGAAGGGCATCACCCACTCTATGTTGTTCATTTGCAATCACTCTCCTTTGATACTGAGGCGCACCGGGTCAGATGCCCCGGAATTCGTCCTCGGTGATGACCCGATAGGCGTGCTGCGCCTCCAGGTATTCCAGTAATACGACGCGGTCGCCACGCTTCAGGCCCTTGGCCTCCTCGGCGCGGACCTTGAGGATCAGCCCGGCTCCACCGTCTTCGAGCACGGCCTCGCCATGCTCCTGGGTGACCCGGCCGCTGCGGATCACCGCGGTCTGGCCGAGCACGCTCTTGCTGGTGACGGCCTCGGCCTTGCGGAAAAGCGGCCGCAGCGGGCTGCACACGGCGGCGGCCACCGGCAGCGACAGGCCCAGCGCGACGACGGCCACCACCAGGCCCAGCGGGTAGCGCAGGAGGCCCAGCGACAGGTGGCTGAGGATCAGGAGTTCGACGAAGTAGCTGAGCAGCCAGGAACTGGCGAACAGCAGGCTGAGCACCAGGGTGACCGGCACGCCATTGAGCTTGAGCTTGGATAGCAGTGCAGCGATGCCTTCGGCGCTGGAGCCTTCGAGCAAGGAGTCGGCCTCGACATCCAGCATGTCGACGTCGACCAGCCCGAGCGCGACGATCGCCCAGTAGACGATGGCCAGGCACAGCAGGAAGCTGAACAGCACGGTGGGGAACGACAGTGCGGTCTGCAGGAAAATGTCCATCGCTTTCCTATCCCTGAAAAGGCTGGACGGAGCCAAGCGGCCCCGCCCGTTCAACGGTGAATCAGGACTTGCCCTTGTCCTTCAGGCGGGCCAGCACGCTGTCGGCGCTGGTGCCATCGGCGACGATGCCGGCTGCACGCAGCTTGGCATCGAGGTCATCGTCCGGGCTGCTGGTGGCGGCCAGTTCGGCGGCCGCCTCCAGCTTCGCCGCGCGCTCGGCCTGCTGGCGCTTGATGCGCTCCAGCGATTCGACGGCGGTGTGCAACTTGGTCTGCGAGCCGCTGTAGCGCTGGGCCACGGCCATCTGCGCCTTCTGCACGCTCTCGGTGGCCTTGACGGTATCCACCTGTTGTTTCAGATGCTTGATATTGCCTTCGGCCTGGGTCACGGCCTTGCGCAACTGGGCCACGCTGGCGGCGAAACCAGCGGCCTGCTCGCGCTCGACGGCCAGCTCGTTCTCCAGGTTGGCGATCTTCTCCGCCACTTCCTTGGCCAGGGCCTCATTGCCGCCTTCCAGGGCCTTGAGTGCATAGGCTTCGTATTCGGCGACCTTGGCGGTGCATTTGTTGGCACGGTCTTCGGCCAGTTTCTGCCGCGCCATGATCTCGGCCAGGGCTTCCTTGGACTTGCGCAGCTCCAGGTCGGCGTCGCGGATCTCCTGGTCGAGGATACGCAGCGCCTGGCTGTCGACAATGGCCTCGCCGGCTTCGTTGACGCCGCCACGCAGGGCGGTCAACAGCTTGCTCCAAACGTTCATGTGCATCCTCCAGGTCAGGCCTGAGCCTTCAGGTAGCCTTCGTAGGCTTCGGTCGCCCGAATCACGTTGCTGGCGAGGGTCTCGATCTCGTAGACCACGTTGGACAGGATCGAGGTGGCGCTCAGGGCACCGAACATGGTGTAGCAACGCTCGCCGCCGGGCAGCGTCTCCAGGCCGATGCTGGAAAGCGGGAACAGCTGGCGGCTGAGCAGCACTTCTTCGTTGAAGGCCACCAGGTCGGTGACTTCACTCTGCGGCCAGAGCAGCGCCTCGACGATGATCTGCTCACCGTGCAGGGCGACGAACAGCGGCAGGTCGCCGTATTCGTGCATGGTGACGTGCAAGCTCGGCTCGGCGCCTTCGATCAGCTCGATGCCGGCATCGCCACGGGTGAAAAGCTCGGTCGCGGCCAAGGCCTCGCAGAGCGCACGCGCATTCCAGATCTGAGGCATTTCCATGGCCCCCTCCTTTTCCAGATTGACCGGCCCCGGCTGGGGCTGGCGCAGCTTGCGTTCAACCGCCAGAAGCGCCTGGGCGTTCTCCGGCAGTATCCAGACTTCCTTTTTCACCAGCCCCTGATCACGCAGGCGCTGGCGGAACAAACGTTGGTAATGGGCGGATGACTTGTTTTGCATGGGCGCAGAATAATTCATCACATGTAAGCTTTCAATACATCACATGTGATATTTGAGAGCCCCTGTAAAAGGCGCGCAGCACTATGCCCCGAAGCGTGTCCGGAGGGTTCTGGAAGGGTGTGGAGATGAGCGCCGAGCATGAGGACCTGTCCCTGGTTTCCGATGTGCGCGATGGGTATCGCCAGGGATTAGAACCCCGTGACGGGCCCTTGAACAGCAGACAGGGACCGAAGACCGACGTGTTTCACGAAAAAGCAGCCGGCGGACGGCTGCACTGCAACGGGGCAATGGTCTAGGCTACGCGGGATTTTTCCCTGCCCCACGGATGTGCCATGGATACCCTCGCCAAGCCCCTCGCCGGATTGAAAGTCATCGAACTCGGCACCCTGATCGCCGGCCCCTTCGCCTCGCGCCTGTGCGCCGAGTTCGGCGCCGAGGTGATCAAGGTCGAGTCGCCCGATGGCGGCGACCCGCTGCGCAAGTGGCGCAAGCTGTACGAGGGCACCTCGCTCTGGTGGTTCGTGCAGGCGCGCAACAAGAAGTCGCTGACGCTCAACCTCAAGCACCCGGACGGCATCGCCATCCTCAAGCAAGTGCTGAGCGAGGCGGACATCCTTATCGAGAACTTCCGCCCCGGCGTGCTGGAGAAGCTCGGCCTCGGCTGGGAGGTGATCCACGCACTGAACCCGAAGCTGGTGATGGTGCGCCTCTCCGGCTTCGGCCAGAGCGGCCCGATGAAGGACCAGCCGGGCTTCGGCGCGGTGGGCGAATCCATGGGCGGGCTGCGCTACATCACCGGCTTCGAAGACCGCCCTCCGGTGCGCACCGGCATCTCCATAGGCGATTCCATCGCCGCGCTCTGGGGCGTGATCGGCGCGCTCATGGCGCTGCGCCACCGCGAGGTCAATGGCGGTGAAGGCCAGGTGGTGGACGTGGCGCTGTACGAGGCGGTGTTCGCCATGATGGAAAGCATGGTCCCGGAGTTCGATGTGTTCGGCTTCATCCGCGAGCGCACCGGCAACATCATGCCCGGCATCACCCCCTCCTCCATCCACACCAGCGCCGACGGCCGCCACGTGCAGATCGGCGCCAACGGCGACGCGATCTTCCGCCGCTTCATGCTGGCCATTGACCGCGAGGACCTGGCCACCGATCCGAGCCTGGCCAGCAACGATGGCCGCGATGCGCGCCGCGACGAACTCTACGGGGTGATCGACCGCTGGGTGGGCTCGCTGCCCCTGGACGAGGTGCTGGCGACCCTGACCCGCGCCGAAGTGCCGGCCAGCCGCATCTACTCCGCCGAAGACATGTTCAACGACCCGCAATTCATCGCCCGGGAGATGTTCCTCCAGGCGCGCCTGCCGGACGGCAAGCCGTTCCGCATGCCCGGCATCGTGCCCAAGCTCTCGGCGACGCCGGGCTCGGCCGAATGGGTCGGCCCGGAGCTGGGCGAGCACACCGCCGAGCTGCTTACGGGCCTCGGCTACGACGCTTCGCGCATCGATACGCTGCGCAAGGAAGGCGCCATCTGAAACGGCCACCCCGCATGAAGCACTCCGCACCCCGGCCCTCCCCCGCCCGCCGCGCCCTGCTGGGCGCCGCCTTGCTGGGCGCCGCCAGCACCTGCGCCGCAGCACCGGACCAGCTGATCACCTGGACGGTGCGCGACATGGCGCCGTTCAACATCATGGAGGGGCCGCTCAAGGGCCAGGGCATCGCCGATGTGATGCTCGGCCTGCTGCAAGAACGGCTGCCGCAGTACCGCCACCTGAATAGCCGGGTCAACCGCGCCCGGGCCAACCAGATGCTCGCCCGCGACACCCTCACCTGCGACCCCGGCGTGCTCTGGAGCAAGGAGCGCGAGCAGTTCATGCACTTCTCCATTCCCACCCTGGGCGTGGTCACCAATGGCGTGGTGATCCGCCAGGAACTGGAGGCGCAGATCCAGCCCTACCTGCACGACGGCAAGATCGACCTGGCGGGCTTTCTCGCCGACCCGCGCTTCCGCCTCGGCGTGCTGGTGGAGCGCAGCTACGGGCCGCTGATCGACGCCACGTTGCACGCCACGCCGCCCGAGCGCCTGCAGGTGCACCACGGCAACAACGCCCTGGGCAGCCTGTTGCAGATGCAGCAGCACGGCCGCATCAGCGCCCTGCTCGGCTACTGGCCCGAGGTGCGCTACCTGGCCGAGACCGATGGCGTGGACGTCTCCAACCTGCGCTTCTACCCGGTGCAGGGCATGCCCAGCTACCTGCTGGCCTACGTCGGCTGCTCGAAGACCCCCGAAGGCAAGAAGGCCATCGAGGCGATCAACGAAGTGATCCGCGACCTTCGCGGCGAAGAGCTGATCGGGCTCTACGCCCGCTGGCTGGACGGCCCCACCCGCGAGGCCTACCTGAAGGACGCCAAGGGCTTCTTCGAGAAGGATTGAGCCCCAAGCAGAATTTCGAGTCCAGCCGATTGCCGAGCGTTGCTGTGGATTCGACGCGCTTCCCTCAAGCAGGGTGCTTTCCGAGGGGCTTCGGGATTTCTGCCACGTCCGCGCGATGGGTTTCGCTTCGCTCGCGGAACGCCGCCCGACGCATCCTACGAAAAGCCGCCGACAACACAAACGCGACCTGACGCACATCTCCCCCTGCGACAGGTTGTCCAGTTGCAGGCTTGTTTGTCTCAGCTCAAAGAAAGTTTCTGCCCACGCGGTATCTCTGTAGCCACGACGAAGTCCTTTACGGAGATGCACCATGCACGATCAGGAAGAGATGTCCCTTTCCCGCCGTACCCTGCTGGCAGGCGCGGTGGTGCTCGGCGTCACCGGCTCGGTACTTGGCAGCGCCAAAGCGATGGCCGGCGAGCCGGCACCGAAGAACATGGGTAAGGCGCCCGACCTGTCCAAGCTGGAGCGGGTCAAGGTCGAGCTGGTGGCGCCGCCCTTCGTCCATGCCCACGAGGCGCGCGCCAGCGGCAAGCCGAAGGTGGTGGAGTTCACCCTGACCATCGAGGAGAAGACCCTGGTGCTCGATGACGAGGGCACCGAGGTCCACGCCATGACCTTCAACGGTTCGGTGCCCGGCCCGCTGATGGTGGTGCACCAGGACGACTACGTGGAACTCACCCTGGTCAACCCGGCCAGCAACAGCATGGCCCACAACATCGACTTCCATGCCGCCACCGGCGCCCTGGGCGGCGGCGCACTGACCATCGTCAGCCCCGGCGAGCAGGTGAAGCTGCGTTTCAAGGCGACCCGCGCCGGGGTCTTCGTGTACCACTGCGCGCCGGGCGGAGCGATGATCCCCTGGCACGTGGTCTCGGGCATGAACGGCGCGATCATGGTGCTGCCGCGTGACGGCCTGAAGGATCGCGCCGGCAAGGCGCTGAAGTACGACAAGGTGTTTTACGTCGGCGAACAGGACTTCTACGTGCCCCGTGACAAGGACGGCAAGTTCAAGCGCTACGCCAGCCCGATGGAGAGCTTCGTCGACATGCAGGTGGTGATGAAGGGGCTGATCCCCAGCCATATCGTGTTCAACGGCAAGGTCGGCGCGCTGACCGGCAAGAACGCGCTCAAGGCCAACGTCGGCGAGACGGTGCTGATCGTCCACTCCCAGGCCAACCGTGACACCCGCCCGCACCTGATCGGTGGCCACGGCGACCACGTCTGGGCCAGCGGCAAGTTCAACAACCCGCCGGAGGAAGACCTGGAAACCTGGTTCATCCCGGGCGGCGCGGCCGGAGCGGCGCTCTACACCTTCCGCCAGCCGGGCCTGTACGCCTACCTCAACCACAACCTGATCGAGGGTGTGCTGCTGGGTGCCACCGCGCACTTCCAGGTGGAGGGTGAGTGGAACGCCGACCTGATGAGCCAGATCGAGCCGCCGTCGCCGATCAAGTAAGCCCGCCGGCCGGCCCGGGAGGGCCGGCCATCCACCTTGGCCAACGGACGACACCGCCATGCACAAGGCCACCCTGATCAGCCTGCCCGTCGCCTTCGCGCTCGGTGCAGCCGTGCTGCTCCTCAACCCCCGCCACGAGCCCGAACTGGCACCGGAAACGGTGGCCCTGACGGCCCGTGCCTTCACCTTCCGCCCCGCTGGCGACTACTGGCAGGATGCGCGCGCCATCGACGCGCCTGCCCGACGCGAGCAGTTGCAACCCAGCTTCGAGGTGATGAAGTACCAGGTCAGCCAGGGCGAATACGCCCGCTGCGTGGCCGACGGCGACTGCCTGCCGCTGAGCGAAGGCGACCGCCCCCGCGACGACCTGCCCCTCACCGGCGTGAGCCTGCTGGACGCGCAGTTCTATGCCGACTGGTTGACCCGCCGCACCGGGCAGCGCTGGCGCCTGCCCAGCGATGTCGAATGGGCTTTCTTCGCCGGTTCACGCTGGGCCGACGATGCCCTGCTCATCGACGACGATGGCAGCAACCCGGCACGGCGCTGGCTGGCGCGCTACAGCTTCGAGGCCGAGACGCGCACTGCCGAATCGGCCCAGGCGCAGGTGCGCGGCAGCCACGGGCTCAACGAATTCGGCATCGCCGACCTCGCCGGCAACGTCTGGGAGTGGACCGACAGCTGCCACCACCGGGTCAAGCTGGATGGCCAGGGCGTGCAGCTCAGCCGCATCGAGGCCTGCTCGATCCGCATCGCCGAAGGCCGTCACCGCGCCGCCATCAACGACTTCGTGCGGGACGCCCGCGGCGGTGGCTGCGCCGCCGGCCAGCCACCGGACAACCTGGGTTTCCGCCTGGTCAGGGACATCCCTTGATCCCCCTCAAGTTCTGCCGCCTGCCCTAGGGGTTATGCTGCGGCGGAACCTTGGGAATCATTGCCGTGACTGCCGATCTCGCCCTCAACCGCGCCTGGCTCGCCAGCCTGCCGCCCTTCGCCAACAGCAGCCGCGAAGAGCAGGACGACATCCTCAGCCAGGCCGCCATCCTGCGCCTGCACAACGGCGACACCGTGTTCGAACAGGGGGCCCCGGCGGAAGCGTTCTACCTGCTGGTGCACGGCCGCCTCAAGGCCAGCCAGATCACCGGCGACGGCCAGCGCGTGCTGGTGCGGGTGGTCAACCCGGGCGACCTGTTCGGCTTCGTCCGCGCCCTGGGCCGTGGCGACTACCCGGCCACCGCCTGCGCCACCCAGGACAGCCTCGCCCTGGCCTGGCCGACCCGCCAGTGGGAACCGCTGTTGGCCCGGCACCCCGGCTTCGCCCTGAACACCGTGCAGGCCATCGGCGTGCGCCTGCAGGAAGCCCATGTGCGCTTCTGCGAGCTGGCCACCGAGGAGGTGGAACGCCGCGTCGCCCACACCGTGCTGCGCCTGGTGCAGCAATCCGGGCGCCCGGAGGCGGACGGCATCCGCATCGATTTCCCGGTCAGCCGCCAGGACATCGCCGAGATGACCGGCACCACCCTGCACACCGTCTCGCGCATCCTCAGCGCCTGGGAGGATCGCGGCCTGGTGCGGGGCGGCCGGCAGAAGCTGCTGGTGTGCAACCCGCAGCGGCTGATGCAGATCGCCGGTGGCGACGAGCGGGAGCCCGCCCACGAGGACGCTTGACTGCAATCAAGGCGCCCGGCGCGGGCCGTCCCTAGACTGCCGCCATCACCACGACGCCTGCCCCGCCGTGCCCCACTCCACCGGAGGCCCGCCATGCACGACAACCTCACCGAACGCACCCTGAGCGAGCTGAGCTTCAGCCTGCCCGGCAGCACTGCGCTGTTTCACGACTACAAGCTCGACTTCTGCTGCGCCGGCCAGCGCAGCCTGGGCGATGCAGCCCGCGAGCGCGGCCTCGACGCCCAGCGCATCGCCGAGCAGCTGCAGGCGCTGCCGCCCGGCAGCCCCCAGGTCGACTGGCGGCTGACCAGCAACGCCGAGCTGATCGACCACATCCTCGAGCGCTACCACGCCGTCCACCGCGAGCAGTTCCCGGCACTGATCCCCCTGGCCGATCGCGTCGAGAAGACCCACGCCGACCATCCGCAATGCCCGGCCGGGCTCACCGCGCACCTGAGAAAGATGCAGGAGGAGCTGGAGTGGCACATGTGCAAGGAGGAAAGCGTGCTGTTCCCCTGGTTGCGCCAGGGCATTCCGCTGGCCCATGTGCAGGGGCCGATCGGGGTGATGCGCCATGAGCACGACGAGCATGCGCAGTCCCTGGCGGTGCTGGCCGAGCTGACCGACGACCTCACCCCGCCGGCCGACGCCTGCAACAGCTGGCGCCGCCTCTACAGCGGGCTGGAGACGCTGCGCCGCGACCTGATGCAGCACATCAACCTGGAAAACAACCTGCTGTTCCTCGGCGCCAACCACCCGGCCTGAAGAACGCCCCGGAGGTGTGACCTGTGACAGCCTGCCTCATCACCCCATCGGGAGGCGGCGTGCATACTGGCGGGATTTCCCCTGCCCAGGAACGCCCCGCCATGCACGCGCATCGCGTCCACCACCAGATTCTGTGTGGCCACCACCTGTTCAACGTGCTCAACGAGGAACAGCTGGAGCACCTGCTGGCCAGCAGCGCACTGCTCAACCTGGAGAAGGGCGACAAGCTGTTCCTCCAGGGTGAGCCGGCGCATGCGTTCTACTTCGTGATCTCTGGTGCGGTGAAGATTTTCCGCCTGACCCCGGAGGGCCAGGAGAAGGTGCTGGAGGTGGTCGGCAGCCGGCAGACCTTCGCCGAAGCCATGATGCTGATGGACACCCCAGACTACGTGGCCTCGGCCCAGGCGCTGGAGCCCACCCAGGTCTACCGCTTCGCCAATCGCACCTACATGGAGCTGCTGCACAGCAACCCGCAACTGCCCTTTTCCCTGCTCGCCACCCTGTGCGTGCGCCTGCACCGGCGGATCAACGAAATCGAGACGCTGTCGCTGAAGAACTCCACCCACCGCGTGGTGCGCTACCTGCTGACCCAGCTGAACCACCTGGGCGATGAAGCCCATCGCTTCGAGCTGCCCATGGCCAAGCAACTGGTGGCCGGGCATTTGTCGATCCAGCCGGAAACCTTCTCCCGCGTGCTGCGCCGGTTGATCGACGAGCACATCATCGATCTGGACGGGCGCAACGTGCAGGTGCTCGATATCTCCCGCCTGGAACAGTTCGAGTAAGCCATGCGCCAGTGCCTGTACTGCCAGTACGAAAGCAGCGACGACCACGACGACTGCCCCCAGTGCGGCATGTCGCTGCCGACCGGCCAGGACCTGGCGCGCCAGCGCCGGCTGCAGCGCTTCCGCTGGTACTGCGTGATGCTCGCGGTGTTCTGCCTGGCGATGATGCTCTGGCTGCCGCGCTGACGAACACCTTGAACCCCATCTAGACCGAGCCCGTAGGATGGGTAGAGCACAGCGAAACCCATCAGGACCGAGCGCTGGAACAGCATGGGTTTCGTACCTCGCGGAACGCCGCCCGCCCCATCCTACAAATGCCCCCTGACGACCCCGCGCGCGGGATGCGTCAACCCTGCCGCTGGGTGAGCTGGCGGTAGAGCTGGGGCAGGCGCACGGGGAGTTGCGCCGGGTCGTTGATCAGCAGGTGGCCCTGGCTGCCGAACAGGTAGGGCAGGTAGTCCGCCGCCTCGCGGTCGATGGTGATGCAGAACGGCAGCAGCCCGGCGCGGCGTGCTTCGAGCACGGCCTGGCGGGTGTCTTCGACGCCGTAGCGGCCTTCGTAGCGGTCCAGGTCGTTGGGCTTGCCGTCGGTGAGGATCAGCAGCAGGCGCTGGCGTTCCTTGCGCTCCAGCAGCAGTTGCGTGGCGCGACGGATGGCGGCGCCCATGCGCGTGTAGTAGCCGGGGCGCAATGCACGGATGCGGCCGCGCACGGTGTCGTCGTGGCGTTCATCGAAGCTTTTCAGTTGGGTCATGCGTACCTGGTGGCGGCGCAGCGAGGAGAAGCCGTAGAACGCGAAGCGGTCGCCCACCGCCTGCAGCGCTTCACCGAACAGCAGCAGGCTGTCGCTGATCAGGTCGATGACCCGGTGCTGGTTGTCTATGTGCGCGTCGGTGGACATGGACAGGTCCGCCAACAGCAGGCAGGCGAGGTCACGCCGGGCCTGCCGACGTTCGCGGAACAGCCCCGGCTCGCTGCACGCCCCCAGGCGCCGCTCGACGCTGAAGTCCAGCCAGGCGTCGAGGTCGAGCTCCGTGCCCTGGGGCTGGCGATGCAGCCACTGCGGCTGCTGGCGCAGGCTTTCGAACTGCCGGCGCAGGCGCCGTGCGATGGGTGCCAGGGCATCCGGCAACGGTGCCGGCTGGGCGTCGCGCGGCAGCATCGGCTGCAGGCAGACATGGTCGGCGAGCAGCTGCTGGCGGCGATGGTCCCACTCCGGCAGGCGGATGCCTTCGCCCAGGGGAATGTCATCGAACTCGGCGGCGGGCAGGTCGAGGTCGAGCTTCAGCCCGCCGCCCTTCTTCTGCCGTTGCCGCGACAGGCTGAGGTGGTCCAGATCGTCCGCGACCTTGGCCGCATCCAGGTCTTCGCTGTCGTCACCGGCGCGGTCCAGCTCGACGTGCTCGGACCAGCTGAACAGGTTCTCCAGGCGGAACAGCAGCAGGCCGCCGCGGCCGGGGTCCTGCCCGGTGCGTTCGGCCCGCTTGCGTGCCTGGCCCTTGGCCTCGCTGTGGGCGGAGCGGCCCTGCTCGTCGCCCTCCACCAGCTCGGCGTGCTGCGGCGCGGCCAGGCGTTGCGGCGGGTAGAGCCACAGCGGCAGCGGCCAGGGGGCCTTCTCGCTGCGCGGCAGGCGCTCGAGGCTGCCCGGCTTGTGCAGGGCCTGTTGCAGCGCACGCTCCAGCGCCGCTTCGGCGGGAGGCAAGGCGGCGGGATCGGGACGCAGGCTCAGCAGCGCCTCCACCAGGCGCTGGTAGCGTGGGCGCAGCAGCGGGTAGCGTTCGAGCACGGCGAGGGTCCAGGCCTGGTTGTCCCGCGCCCAGTGGCGCATCGGCTGGCTGTGGGCGGCCAGCAGCGCCAGCCAGCGGTACAGCTCGCGGTTCAGTTCGGCATCGGGGTAGACGGCCAACTGCGCGGGTAGGCGCAGGGAGTCGGCATCGAACCAGGCCACCGGCAATTGCTGGCAGGTACCGGCCACCTGTTGCAGCAGGCTGCGGCGCACCAGCAGCTCGCGGGCGCTGGCCGCCTCCACACCGACACCGGCCTCGCCGCCGGTGCCACGGAACAGCAGGAGCAGGCTACGGCGCATGGCGTCCAGGGGCACGGCCGCCTCGTCGAATTCGGGGCTGGCACGGCGGGTGATGAAGCGGTGCCAGGCGCGGCCGAAGCCTTCTTCGACTTCGAGGTGAATGGTCATGGGCACCTGCCTCCTGGGAGAGGGTTGGGGGGAAGGAGTGATTCGAGCCACCGGCAGATGCGGCCTGCCGATGGCTGCGATAACGCGAAAGGCCCGTCGCAGAAGGACGGGCCCGGATCGGTACGCCCTCAGTTCATCTGCACCTCCCCCACGGCGACACGGCCGCGCTGACGGAAGCTGAACAGGTAGCAGATGAGCCCGATGAGGAAGCCCACGCCGGCGTACAGGCGCAGCCAGAAGAACACCTTCAGCTGGTCGACCGTGGCCATGAACGGCAGCGCGGCGCCATCGGCCGGCATGCGCTGCAGCCAGATCTGCACGATGCCGGCGGCGGTGAGCAGCAGGGTGATCAGCAGCATGGAAATGGTCATCAGCCAGAAGCCCCAGATCTCCAGGCTCTGGGCCCGGGCGTCGGGTGCCTCACCGATGCCCCGCAGGCGCGGCATGGCGTAGCTGATCATGGTCATGACGATCATCGCGTAGGCACCGTAGAAGGCCAGGTGGCCGTGGGCGGCGGTGAGCTGCGAACCGTGGGTGTAGTAGTTGACCGGCGCCAGGGTGTGCAGGAAGCCCCAGACGCCGGCGCCGAGGAAGGCGGTGACGGTGGTGCCCAGGGCCCAGAGCGAGGCAGCCTTGTTGGGGTGCTCGCGGCGACGGCGCCTGACCATGTTGAAGGCGAACAGCACCATGGCGAAGAACGGCAGCGGTTCCAGTGCGGAGAAGATCGAGCCGAGCCACAGCCAGACGGTCGGGGCGCCGATCCAGAAGTAGTGGTGGCCGGTGCCGATGATGCCGGTGATCAGGGCCATGGCGATGATCACGTAGAGCCACTTCTCCACCACTTCGCGGTCGACGCCGGTGATCTTGATCAGCACGAAGGCCAGCATCGAGCCCATGATCAGTTCCCACACGCCTTCCACCCACAGGTGCACGACCCACCACCAGTAGTACTTGTCGCGGGCCAGGTTCTCCGGGTTGTAGAAGGAGAACAGGAAGAACACGGCGAGGCCCACGAGGCCGGTCATCATCACCACGCTGACGGCGGTCTTGCGGCCCTTGAGCAGGGTCATGCCGATGTTGAAGAGGAAGCCCAGCGCGACGACCACGATGCCCATCTTGGTGATGGTGGGCTGTTCGAGGAACTCCCGGCCCATGGTCGGCAGCAGCTCGTTGCCGGTCATCTTCGCCAGGCCCGCATAGGGCACCAGCAGGTAGCCGAGGATGGTCAGCACGCCGGCGGCGGCGAACACCCAGAACAGCACGATGGCCAGTTTCGGGCTGTACAGCTCGCGGTCGGCCTCTTCGGGGATCAGGTAGTAGGCCGCCCCCATGAAAGCGAACAGCAGCCAGACGATCAGCAGGTTGGTGTGCACCATGCGGGCGACGTTGAAGGGGATGAGCGGGAACAGGAAGTCACCGACGACGTACTGCAGGCCCATGATCAGGCCGAAGAGGATCTGCCCGACGAAGAGCATCAGGGCGAACACGAAGTACGGTTTGGCGACCGCCTGCGAGGCGAATTTCAGGTACGGATTGCTCGGGGTCATGATCAACCCTCCTTGTTCGGCGGCCAGTTGTTGGTATCGATCTTCGAGGTCCAGCGCAGGAACGCGGCGAGGTCGGACACCTCTTGGTCGCTGAGGTTGAACTGCGGCATCTGCCGGCGGCCGGGCACGCCTAGCGGCTGCATCTTCATCCAGGCGGCGAGGAAGGTGTCGAAGGCTTCGTCACCGCCACGGCGGATCACCACGTTGCCCAGTTCCGGCGCGAAGTAGGCGCCCTCGCCGAGGATGGAATGGCAGCCGACGCAGTTGTTCTGCTCCCACACCAGCTTGCCGCGCACCACCGACTCGGTGAGCGCGCCCTGGTTGGTGCGTTTGGGGAAGGTGGTCTCTGTGTGATAGGTCAGGGCGAGAAATACCAGGAAGAAGAAAACGCCTCCTCCCAGGTAGATGTTCCTCGCCATACCTTTAGTGAATGTCTCTGACATGGGCCCTCCTGGGTCACGGTTGCGTGGCCATTGTAGGAACCGCCCCCAGGCACCTCGCTTGATGGCAATCAAGAAAGACCGATTGTTCCAGTCAGGTATTTTTCCTGAGGAGAATCAGGGTATTGCGTGCAGGGCGAAGATCACCCCGGTGAGCAGCAGCGGCCAACCGAGCAGCAGCGAACGCCACAGCCGAGGGCCGTGCCCCAGCTCCATGAAGCGCAGGGCGATGAGCCAGGCCTTGCCCAGGCCGAGCAGGAGGATCACTGCTACCGGCAGCAGCGCCGCCGGCTCGCGATGCCCCAGCCAGACCCCGGCGACGGACATGGGCAACATCGCCAGCCAGGCCAGCAGCAGCGCCCTCATGGTCCGGGCGCCAATACGTAGACCAGCGGGAATAGCACCACCCAGACCAGGTCGACCATGTGCCAATAGAGAGCGCCGGACTCCAGCCCGCCGAGTTCGCCGTCGCGGTACGCCCCGCGCAGGCAGCGCAGGAGCATCCAGCCGAGGATCACCAGCCCCAGCCACACATGCAGGAAGTGGAAGCCGGTGATCAGCCAGAACAGGGTGAAGAAGGTGCTGTATTCCAGGCCCAGCCCGAGCGTGGCGAAGTGGTGATACTCGGCGGACTTCAACGCCACGTGGACCAGCCCCAGAACCACCGCAACGCCCAGCAGGATGGCCGCCTGGCCCTGCCGCTGGCGCCGCACCCGCAGCACCGCCAGGGCCGCGCAGAAGCCGGCGCTGAGCAGCGTCAGGGTCAGCGCCAGGGCGGTGGACAGGTCCAGCTGCGCACGGCCGGCGCGGAAGCCTTCCACGTCCAGGCGCTGGGCCACGGCGAAGGCGATGATGAGGATGGCGAAGACGGTCAGCTCGGCGAGGATGAAGAACCACATCGCCAGGTCACCCGGCAGGTGTCGGGCATTGGCAGCGGCCTCAGGCGAAGTGGACATCGACCAGGTCCATCAGCGCCGCCACCGTGGCTTCGTCATCCGACAGCGGTTCGGCCAGAGCGGCCCGGCAGGCGTCGCGAGGGGCCACGCCGGCGTTGAGCAGGCGCGCGGCAAGCACCAGCAGGCGCGTGGAGCAGACCTCTTCCAGCTCCTGGCGGCCGAGCCGACGCAGGGCGGTACCCAGTTGCACCAGGCGCTGCGCCAGCTCCGGCGCGACACCGGCTTCGCGGACGATGATGCCGGCTTCCGCGTCGGGCGTCGGGTAGTCGAAGCGCAGGGCGACGAAGCGCTGGCGGGTGCTGGGCTTCATGCCCTTGAGCAGGTTCTGGTAGCCGGGGTTGTACGACACCACCAGCATGAAGCCGGGCGGTGCCACCAGGGATTCGCCGGTGCGCTCGATGAACAGTTCGCGGCGATCGTCCGCCAGAGGGTGCAGCACCACCACCGTGTCCTGACGCGCTTCCACCACTTCGTCGAGGTAGCAGATGCCGCCCTCGCGCACCGCGCGGGTCAGCGGGCCGTCCTGCCACCAAGTGCCGTCGCTGCCGATCAGGTGGCGGCCGACCAGGTCCGCCGCCGACAGGTCGTCGTGGCAGGCCACGGTATACAGCGGTCGGTTCAGGCGCTGGGCCATGTGCTGGACGAAGCGGGTCTTGCCGCAACCGGTGGGGCCCTTGATCAGCACCGGCATGCCCTGGGCGGCGGCCTCGGTGAAGAGCGCCACCTCGTTGCCGGTCGGCTGGTAGAAGAGCGGCGGGATGTTCTGGACAGGGGCGTTCATGGCGGGGCGATTCTCCGTTCGGGTTACGGCTGGGCACGCTAGCCAGCCAGGCCGAGGGGCTCAAGCGCAATGCGCGAAGTTCTTGATCGCCATCAAGCGGTGCCCCAGCGGAGCGCTCCTAGAATCGCCCCAGACGCCGGGAAAAACCGGCGCAACCGACCGGCGCACAGGCGCCCAGCCCTGAGGAGACGTTCATGAACAAAGCACTGGTTGCCCTGCTGCTCGGCGGGCTGCTGGCCCAGGCCAACGCCATGGCCAGCCCCGGTGAAGAGCTGTTCAAGGCCAAGTCGTGCGTGGCCTGCCATGCCATCGACAAGCAGGTGCTGGGCCCACCCTTCCAGAAGGTCGCGGCCAAGTACGGCGCCGACGGCGCAGCGCACATCAGCCACAGCATCCTCACCGGCAGCAAGGGCGTGTGGGGCCCCATCCCGATGCCGGCCAACGCCGTCAGCGAGGCAGAAGCCAAGGTCCTCGCCGAGTGGATCGTCACCCTCCAGTAACCCCGTTTCATACGGCCGGCGCATCCGCCGTCGGCCGCTTCCCCTCAATGGCCGATTGAGCCTCCTGGTTCAGTGGTGGGCGCTGCTCGCCCACCATGGCCACCCTCGCCTTCCTCCGTCCCTATCGTTCGATAGCATCACCCCGGGCATTGCTGGAGTTCCGCCTGCCGCTCCCCGCCCCATGGGTTTCGCTTCGCTCTACGCCATCCCACGAAAGCCGCTACGCCCTGGGCTGTGCTGCGCGCACCTGGCCGGCAAACGCCCTGGCCGCCCTGGCCCGGCCCCTGCGCCTGAAATCACCTCACGCCATCCCCGCAGCGCTCGCCTCGCCTGTTAGAAACCCCTTCACAAACCCGGGCACGCCTTCGTCCTGCTTGCTCCAGCCGGTCTGGCAAGGACTGCCAGTGCAGCACCGTCGCCACCGGCATTTAGAAGGATCAAGGAATGGTTATGGCGAGCAACCTGGACGCGAGCCTGGAGCAGGGCACGCAGCGGAGACTGCTATGGAAATTTCTCATCGACCACGAACCACTGATGCGCAAGCGCTGCCAGCAGCTGACGCGCAACCCCCACGATGCGGAGGACGCCCTCAGCGAGCTGCGCCTGCGCCTGTTCACCCTGCTGCTGCGCGAACCCGGGCGGCTGGAGGCTGTGGATAACGTGCCGGCCTGGTTGCGTCGGGTGGCCAGCAACCACTGCATCGACCGGCTGCGCAGCACGCCCTCGACCTGCAACCTCGACTGGCTCGACCAGCAACTGCACGACAACGCCGCCTGGCAGCCGCAGCAGCTCGGCCCCGAGCGCCAGGCCTGCCTGCAGGAGGCGGTGGAGGTGCTGGACAAGGCGCTGCACCGGCTGCCGCCCAAGCTCGGCCAGGCCCTGGAGCAGCACTGCATCTGCGGTGTGGAGTACGTGGACCTGGCCGGCCTGCTGCACGTCAGCGAGCCCAACCTGCGCAAGCGCGTGCAGCTGGCGCGCCGGCAGTTGCGGGACTGGCTGGGTACCCTGTGCGAGGCGGGCAACGAAGGCTGAGAGGTGAAGCGGAAAGCCCGCCCACAAGGGGCGGGCCGACCGATCAGAAGTTGCCGATGGGGTAGGCGGTGTTGATGGTCCAGAGACCGCCGATGTTGTTGAGGAAGCCGCCGATGGTGAAGGGGTTGCCCGCCTCACCGACACAGTAGCCCGCCGCCCCTACCGAGGGGGCCGAAGGCCCGCTGAAGAAGTTGCCGCCACCGACGGACTGGAGCGGATGGGTGTAGGCATAGCGCACCGAGGCGATCACCTGCACCTGGGTACAACTGTCGGGGTAGAAGGACGAAACCCCGGCACCGCCCTTGGCTACCCAGACGCCGGCATTGTCTACCTCGATGCCGCCTCCCAGGTAGCGGTAGGGCCCAGCAGCGCCAACTGCCGGCGGCTCTACGAAGTACTGCTGCCCGGCGGTGATGCGCGCGGCGACGGGCGACGCAGGCAGAGCCCCAAGGCGTGGATCGTGGCCGGCAGGCCGCGAGTGATAGCCCACAGCTGCGCCCGCCCCATTGATCTCGCCGCAGAAGATATGGCGCTGGCTGATCTGCGGGTTGATCCGGCTGTTGACGAGCCCGCCGCCTATCTGCACCGGCAGCGGGTTGACTCCGGGCGCACCGGGCGCGCAGTTGATCTGGGCAAGGGCCGGCAGGCTGCAGCAGGCGGCCAGCAGCCCCAGGGGCAGGGTTTTCTTGAAGCATTCCATGGCGAATCTCCTTTACTTGGCTGGGCGGTAGGTGCCCAGCAGCAATGACGGGAGGCCGCCGCATCCGTGACGCCGCCTCGGCACGCCATAAAAGGACTTCACAGGTCGGCGGGGCGGCCGTCATGGAAGCAGGCCCGGGCAGGTGTCGGGGCCGTAACGGAACCAAGGAGAAGGGAACCATGACTACTTTCAACGTGAACTTCGCTGTCGACGACATGGAGGGCAAGACCGTGCTGGTCTTCCTCAAGCCGCAGAACCCGCAGCGCGATTACCGCATCCACGCCTGGCAGGTGCTCACCGGCTCGGCCGGGGCGACCGAGTCGTTCGACTACGAGGCGGTGATCGAGACCGACGTCTCCAGCAATGGCGAGAAGGCCGGCAACCTGATCGTCTCCGGGCGCAAGGCCGCCCTGCCCGGTGGCCTGTTGCAGGCCGTCAGCCCCGGCGGCCTGTCGCCGCAGCTGGAACAGGCGGCCACCTCGCTGGCCCAGGAAAAACTCACCCCGCAGCAGTGCGGCGTGATCAACAAGACCAACCCCTACATCCAGTTCGACAGCAACTGGTACGTCAACGGCCGCCCGGTGGTGACCATGCCCAAGGTGGACTCACGCATGACCGTGAGCTTCGAGTACGAGCCCAATTTCTACTTCATGGTGGCCACGCCGCCCATGATCGGGCAGACCTACATCGTGCAGAACTTCTCGGACATGACCCAGTACGTGGCGCCCATCACCGCCACCGAAGTGGACGTGACCCTGAGCCGCCCGAACGGCCTGTGGACCTTCGACTTCCTGTCGCGCTGAAACCCGCTCGACCCCGTATGAAGAAAGCCCCCGGCGAGTGATCGCCGGGGGCTTTTCGTTGAGCGGGCTCCCGGGCTGAAGCCCGGGCTACGACACTCACAAATACTCGGCAAAGTGGCTGTTCCTGCTCCATTATCAACGCCTGCCCTGACAAGTGCCGGGGCTACGAAGGAACCAAGGAGACAGGGACCATGATCAATTTCAACGTGCATTTCGCTGTGGAGGATATGGAAGGGAAGACCGTGCTGGTCTTCCTCAAGCCACAGAACCCGCAGCGCGACTACAACATTCATGCCTGGCGGGTGCTGACCGGCTCGGCGGGGGCCAGCGAGCAGTTCAGCTACGAGGATCAGATCGAGACCGATCTCTCCAGCACGGGCGATACCCCGGATGAGCAGATCATCTCCGCACGCGTGGCCGTCCAGCCCGGCCAGTTGCTGCAGGCAGTCAGCCCGGGCGGGCTGTCTCCGCACCTGCAACAGGCCCCGACCTCTCTGGCCGAAGAAAAGCTCACCCCACAGCAGTGCGGCGTGATCAACCAGACCAACCCCTTCATCCAGTTCACGTGCAACTGGTATGTCGGCGGCCATCCGGTGGTGAGCATGCCCAAGGTGGACCGGAACATGACGGTGACCTTCGAGATGATGCCAGGCCACTTCTACTTCATGGTGGCCTCGGCGCCCCTGGCGGGGCAGACCTATATCGTGCAGAACTTCTCCGACATGACCGAGTACGTATTGCCCATCACCGCCACCGAAGTAGAGGTGACCCTGACGCGCCCCAGCGGCTTGTGGACCTTCGAATTCATGTCCCTCGGTTGAAGGCCCCCAGCTGGAGTCGAGAGGTTTCCCGGTATTCGCCCCAGGGCTCCCGGACTGAAGTCCGGGCTGCGGTGGCCCGATGACGACCGTTCGGCAGGGCGGGCTCTGCACCGCCGGAAAGTGGTGATGATGGGAACGTACTCCGGCAGGGACCGGGGCCCGAATGGAACCAGGGAGAAAAAGGATCATGGCCACAAAATTCAACGTGAACTTCGAGGTCGACGACATGCAAGGGAAGACCGTACTGGTCTTCCTGAAGCCACAGAATCCGCAGCGCAACTACCAGATCCATGCCTGGCAGGTGCTCACCGGTTCGGCGGGAACCACCGAAACCTTCGACTACGAGGCGGTGATAAGCACAGACGTGGCGACTCAGGGTTCCAGCCTTGAAACACCCCTGATGCCCGGTGTGATGCATGTAATCCCTGGCCGGGTATTTCCCCTGGAGCCCGGCGAGCTTCTCTCACAGCTGGAACAGGGCGACCCACGGAAAGACCCCGCCGAATGACCTGGGGCCACGGCACAAAAAAGCCCCTGGTGATCGCTCACCAGGGGCTTTTTCATTGCCGTTCAGCTTAGAGCGGCTTGCCGCGGTTGCCGTGGGCGGCGACGAAGGCCTGGATGGTCTTCAGGTCGTTGGCCAGGACGGTGCAACGTTCTTCGCGCTGGAACAGGTCGGCGAGGTGCGGCGGCAGCGCCGGGACCGCGTCGATGCCGGCCTTCTCCACCGCTTCCGGGAACTTGACCGGGTGCGCGGTGCCGAGGGTGACCATGGGAGTGGACAGGCTGCGGCGGCATTCGCGGGCGGCGCGCACGCCGATGGCGGTGTGCGGGTCCAGCAGCTCGCCGCATTCCTTGTAGACCTCGGTGATGGTCTCGCAGGTCTGCTCGTCGTTGACGGCCAGGGAGTCGAACAGCTTGCGCGCTTCGGTCCAGCGATCGTCCTCGACGCTGAAGCCGCCGCCCTGCTTGAAGGTGTCCATCAGCCCGGCAATGGCGGCGCCGTTGCGGCCGTGCAGGTCGAACAGCAGGCGCTCGAAGTTGGACGAGACCATGATGTCCATCGACGGCGACAGGGTCGGGTGCAGGGTGTCCTTGACGTAGCGGTTGCCGCTCATGAAGCGGTGCAGGATGTCGTTGCGGTTGGTGGCGACGATCAGCTGGCTGATCGGCAGGCCCATGTTGCGCGCCAGGTAGCCGGCGAAGATGTCGCCGAAGTTGCCGGTGGGCACCGAGAAGGCCACGGAGCGGGCCGGGCCACCGAGCTGCAGGGCGGCGTGGAAGTAGTAGACGATCTGGGCCATGATCCGCGCCCAGTTGATCGAGTTGACCGCGACCAGGCGGGTGCCCTTGAGGAAGCCCTGGTCGGCGAAGCTGGCCTTGACCATCTCCTGGCAGTCGTCGAAGTTGCCTTCCACGGCGATGTTGTGGATGTTCTCGCCGAGGATGGTGGTCATCTGCCGGCGCTGCACCTCGGACACACGGTTGTGCGGGTGCATGATGAAGATGTCGACGTGCTCGCAGGCCTTGCAGCCTTCGATGGCGGCCGAACCGGTGTCACCGGAGGTGGCGCCCATGATCACCACGCGCTCGCCGCGCTTGGACAGCACGTGGTCGAGCAGACGGCCCAGCAGCTGCAGGGCGAAGTCCTTGAAGGCCAGGGTCGGGCCGTGGAACAGCTCCAGCACCCACTCGTTGCCGTTCAGCTGGCGCAGCGGCGCCACGGCGTTGTGGGCGAAGACGCCGTAGGTCTCTTCGAGGATCTTCTTGAAATCGGCATCGGCGATGCTGCCGGCAACGAACGGGCGCATCACGCGGAAGGCCAGCTCGTGGTACGGCAGGCCGGCCCAGGAGGCGATCTCTTCCTGGGTGAAGCGCGGCAGGTTTTCCGGTACGTAGAGGCCGCCGTCGCTGGCCAGGCCAGCCAGCAGCACGTCTTCGAAGTTCAGGGCCGGGGCCTGGCCGCGGGTACTGATATAGCGCATGGGTACAAACCTTCGGTTTGAGCGGCAAGCTGCAAGTTTCAAGCTACAAGCGGAACACCCGCTTGCGGCTTATGGCTTGCAGCTTGCCGCTCCAATTAATTGAGCTGTTCGACGCGGATGCGGACTACGCTGCCGACCACGTCGTCGAGGGCTTCCAGTGCGGCGATGGCGTCGTTAACGCGCGCTTCGACGACCCGGTGGGTAACCAGGATCATCGGCACCAGTCCGTCCTGCTCTTCGACTTCCTTCTGCATGATGGATTCGATGTTGATGCCGCGCTCGGACAGGATGGTGGCCACCTGGGCCAGTACGCCCGGGTGGTCCTTGGCCTGGATGCGCAGGTAGTACGCGCTCTCGCAGGCATCGATCGGGAGGATCGGGTGGTCGGACAGCGAATCCGGCTGGAAGGCCAGGTGCGGTACGTGGTTCTCCGGGTCGGCGGTCAGCGCGCGGACCACGTCCACAACGTCGGCGACCACGGCGGAAGCGGTGGGCTCCATGCCGGCGCCGGGGCCGTAGTAGAGGGTGCTGCCGGCAGCGTCGCCGTTGACCATCACGGCGTTCATCACGCCGTTGACGTTGGCGATCAGGCGGTCGGCCGGGATCAGGGTCGGGTGCACGCGCAGCTCGATGCCCTTGTCGGTACGACGGGCCACGCCCAGGTGCTTGATGCGGTAGCCCAGGGCTTCGGCATAGTTGACGTCGGCGCTGGTGAGTTTCGAAATGCCTTCGGTGTAGGCCTTGTCGAACTGCAGCGGGATGCCGAAGGCGATGGAAGCGAGGATGGTCAGCTTGTGGGCAGCATCGATGCCTTCGACGTCGAAGGTCGGATCGGCTTCGGCGTAGCCCAGCGCTTGCGCTTCCTTGAGCACGTCATCGAAGGCACGGCCTTTCTCGCGCATCTCGGTGAGGATGAAGTTGCCGGTGCCGTTGATGATGCCGGCCAGCCAGTTGATGCGGTTGGCGGAGAGGCCCTCGCGGATCGCCTTGATCACCGGGATGCCACCGGCGACGGCGGCTTCGAAGGCGACGATGACGCCCTTCTCGCGGGCCTTGGCGAAGATTTCGTTGCCGTGCACGGCGATCAGCGCCTTGTTGGCGGTGACCACGTGCTTGCCGTTGTCGATGGCCTTGAGCACCAGGTCGCGGGCCAGGGTGTAGCCCCCGATCAGCTCGATGACGATGTCGATTTCCGGGTTGTCGGCCAGGGCGAAGATGTCGGCGGTAATGGGGGTGGTACCGGTTTCACACTTCGGATTGGGGCGACGAGCAGCGATCTGGGCAACTTCGATTCCACGCCCGGCACGGCGGGCAATCTCCTCGGCGTTGCGTTTGAGTACGTTGAAGGTGCCGCCACCGACGGTCCCCAGGCCACAGATGCCTACTTTTACCGGCTTCACGCTGAACTCCCCATCTTCACTGCGAAAAACGGCCGGGCATGGTCCCGGCCGTGGAAAAGAGCCGCACTTTACGAAGCGGCTGATTTTTGGTCAATCGATGTGATACGCGCAGAGCCCGTGTTACTTGGCTTCCAGGGCGATCTTGGCCAGTTGCGGGGCCGGCTGGTAGCCCGGGATCATCTGGCCGTTGCCGAGGACGATGGCCGGCGTGCCGTTGACGCCGATCAGCTGGCCCAGCTCGAACTGCTTGGCCACCGGGTTATCGCAGGTGGCGGCGGGAAGCTCCTCGCGGGACTTGGCCTTGTTCATCGCGGCCTGGCGGTCCTTGCTGCACCAGACGCTGACCAGGCTGTTGTAGCCATGGCTGCCAAGACCCTGGCGCGGGAAGGCGACGTAGCGCACTTCGATACCGCGACGGTTGAGCTCGGGCACTTCGCTGTGCAGTTTCTGGCAGTAGCCGCAATCGGTGTCGGTGAACACGGTGATATGCGCCTTGGCCGGCTCCTTGGGCGCGAAGACCACCATCTCGCTTGCGGGGATGGCGTTGATCTCCTTGGCGATGGAGCGGCTCTCGGACTGCTCGGTGAGGTTCACCGGCTTGCCGTCCTTCACGTGGTACAGGTAGCCCTGCATCAGGTACTGGCCGTCGGCGCTGGTGTAGAGCATGCGGCCGCCCTTGAGCTGCACCTGGTAGATGCCGCTCATGGGACTTTCGCCGATGGATTCGATGGGCAGGCCCAATTCAAGGCCGCTGAGGGTCTTGCGGATGGCCTGGTCCGGGTCGTCGGCGAGGCTGAAGGTGCTGACAAGGCCAAGGGCCATGGCTGCGAAGAGACGGGTCACGCGCATGGTTACTCCTGTGGAGCGGGGACATTCGGGCGGATGCCGAAGATTATCACAGAAGCCCCGAAGCACCGCGCCATAGAGCCGAACGGAGGTAAGGCCGGGATATCCGGTGCATGTAGGGAACAGGCGGCCACCTTTTCCAGCTCAGCCACGCGGGTGGTGGCGGGCGTGCAGGTCCTTGAGACGTGCCTGGGCGATGTGGGTGTAGATCTGCGTGGTGGAGAGGTCGGCATGCCCCAGCAGCATCTGCACCACCCGCAGGTCGGCGCCGTGGTTGAGCAGGTGGGTGGCGAAGGCGTGGCGCAGGGTGTGGGGCGACAGCGACTTGACGATGCCGGCGACCTTGGCCTGGTGCTTGATGCGGTACCAAAAGGTCTGCCGGGTCATCTGCTCGCCACGCTGGCTGGGGAACAGCACGTCGCTGGGCTTGCCGTCGAGCAGGAAGGGCCGCGACTCACGGACGTAGCGCTCGATCCAGGCGATGGCTTCTTCGCCGAGCGGCACCAGGCGCTCCTTGCTGCCTTTGCCGAACACCTTGACCACGCCCTGGCGCAGGTTGACCTGCTCCAGGGTCAGGCCCACCAGCTCGCTGACCCGCAGGCCGCAGGCGTAGAGCACTTCGAGCATGGCACGGTCACGCAGGCCGATGGGGTCGTCCAGCTCAGGGGCGTCGAGCAGGGCCTCGACGTCCGCCTCGGACAGCGACTTGGGCAGCGGGCGCCCGAGCAGCGGCAGGTCCACCTGCAGGGTGGGGTCCTCGCTGATCAACCCTTCACCCAGGAGAAAACGGTAGAAACCGCGGGTTCCCGAGAGGAAGCGTGCCGTGGAGCGGGCCTTGTAGCCCTGCTCCAGGCGCCAGGCGAGGTAATCGAGGATCAGGTCGCGGCCGGCGGCCTGCAGGCTCGCGCCGCGCTCCTCCGCCCAGCCATTGAAGTGCGCCAGGTCGCTGCGGTAGGCGGAGCGGGTGTGGGGCGAGAGGCCCTTCTCCAGCCACAGGGCATCGAGGTAACGGTCGATCAGGGGGTGGTCGAGGGCGGGCATGACGGAACGCTGGTGGGATGAACGGCGTCTAGTCTTCCACAAGCGTCCCGCCCTTCACCAGCGACAAGGAGTCCTGATGGACGAACCCCGCATCCTCCTGGCCCTCGGCGGCATCGGCCTGGCCGCCCTCGGCAGCCAGTGGCTGGCCTGGCGCCTGCGCCTGCCGGCGATCCTGTTCCTGCTGCTGTCCGGCATTCTCGCCGGGCCGATCCTGGGCTGGCTGGACCCGGGGCTGCTGTTCGGCCCCCTGCTGTTCCCGCTGACATCGCTGGCGGTAGCGCTGATCCTGTTCGAAGGCAGCCTGACCCTGCACGTCTCCGAATGGCGCGAGATCGGCACCGTGGTCAGGCGCATGGTGACCTGGGGCGCGCTGATCACCTGGGCGGTGATCGCCTGCGCCACCCACCTGCTGCTGGGCTTCTCCTGGGACCTGGCGCTGTTGTTCGGCTCGCTGACGCTGGTCACCGGCCCCACGGTGATCGTGCCGATGCTGCGCGTGGTGCGGCCGAAGGCCTCAATCGCCAACATCCTGCGCTGGGAAGGCATCGTCATCGACCCCATCGGCGCGCTGCTGGCGGTGGTGGTGTTCAGCTTCATCGTCAGCCGCGACCAGGGCGGCTGGAGCGAGAGCCTGGGCACCTTCGCCAGCGTGATCGCCTGCGGCTGCCTGCTCGGCGCCTTCGGTGGCTGGGCGTTCGGCACGGTGCTGCGTCGCCACTGGCTGCCCGAGTACCTGCACAACCTGGCGGCCCTGGCCGCGGTGCTGGGGGTGTTCATCAGCGCCAACCTGCTGGTGCACGAATCCGGCCTGCTGGCGGTGACCGTGATGGGCATGGGCCTGGCGAATATGCGCGGGGTGGATATCAAGCCGATCCTGCACTTCAAGGAAAACCTCAGCGTGCTGCTGATTTCCGGGCTGTTCATCCTGCTCGCGGCGCGCCTCGACCTGGCGGCGCTGATCGCCCTGGGGCCGGCGACGCTGGTGCTGCTGGCGGTGATCCAGTTCATCGCCCGGCCGCTGAACGTCGGCGTCTGCACCCTGGGCTCGCCGCTGAGCTGGCGCGAGCGCGCGCTGCTGGCCTGGATCGCGCCACGGGGGATAGTCGCGGCGGCGGTGTCGGCGATCTTCGCCCTGCGCCTGCAGCAGCACGGCAATGAACAGGCGCACCTGCTGGTGCCGCTGACCTTCCTGGTGATCATCGGCACGGTGGTGCTGCAGAGCGCCACCGCGCGCCCACTGGCACGCCTGCTGAAGGTGGCCGAGCCGGCCCCGGCGGGCTTTCTGATCATCGGTGCCAACCCGGTGGCGCGGGAGATCGGCAAGGCCCTGCAGCACCTGGGCAGCCGCGTGCTGCTCACCGATTCGAGCTGGGAGAACATCCGCGCCGCACGGATGGACAACCTGCCCACCTACTTCGGCAACCCCACCTCGCAGCACGCCGATGCGCACCTCGACCTGGTGGGGCTGGGCCACCTGCTGGCGCTCTCCCCTTCCAGCGAAATGAACGCCCTGGCCTGCATGCGCTTCCGCCACGACTTCCCGGCGCTGCGCCGCTTCACCCTGCCCAGTGGCGCGGAGAGCCGGCGCACCGACAAGCACCGCGTCGGCGACCAGGTGCGCGGACGGCCCCTGGGCAGCCCGGCGCTCAGTTATCCACAGTTCGCCGGCAAGCTCGCCCGGGGTGCGGACGTGCGCACCACCACCCTCACCGCCACCTTCGACTACGCCGCCTACCAGGCCCTGCATGGCGAGCGCGCCATCCTGCTGCTGGCCCGCGACCCACGCGGCTGGGTGCACCTGGCGAGCACGGAAGTGCCCCTGAAACCGGAAGCGGGCTGGAGCCTGGTGGCATTGATCGAGGAAGAAGCCGGGGCCTTCGGACCTGTGGATAAAAACGCTTCCTAAGCACACGGACAAATGGTCATGTAAGCCTATCCTTTGTTGGGTGACAGCCTCTTCCTACGAGAGGATGATTTCACCTTGCCACCACTCCAATCCGGTCGAGCACCATGTCGAATCAGCAGAAATCACGCCTTGGCCAGATTCTGGTCAACAAGGGATTGATCACCAGCCAGCAGCTGGACGCTGCCATCAAACTCCAGTTGACCTGCGACAAGCGCCTCGGCGAGGTGCTGATCGAACAAGGATTGTTGAGCCGTCGGCAACTCGACCGCGCCCTGAAGAAGCAGAACAACCTGCGCCTGGCCGCCACCCTGATCGCGGCCCTGATGAGCCCCTTCCAGATGGCCAGCGCGGACATCCAGCAGACCCCCAGCGCGATTTCCCAGCAGCACACGCCCAAGGGCCTGCGCCCGTTGAGCGATGCGGAGATGAGCGACGTCAGCGCCCAGGGGCTGGACGAGGTGCTGCAGGGCCTGTTCGTCCAGGCCGAAACCGGCGATGGCATCGGCACCGTCAAGGCGCTGAGCCGCCTGGTGATGCCGGTGCTGGACAGCCTGGAGGCCGAGACCTCGATGAAGGACGTGGTCTACGACACCAGCCACATGCACTCGACCATCAACCCCGATGGCTCGATCAACGTGCGCCTGCCCAGCTCCATCGGCGAGCTGCGCTTCGACAATGTCCGCGTCGCCGGCGCGCCGCAGAACCAGAGCTTCGGCAGCCTGACCCTGAGCAACATCGACCTGTCCCAGGCCTCGCTGAAGATCGCCCTGCGCCACTGACCCGCTCCTGCGGGCCGGCTCGCCTGGCGAGCCGGATCAGGCCGCCTGTTCGATGGCCGATTCCGGCAGTACCGGCACCGGGCGCTTCTCCTCGTCGATGGCGACGAAGCTGAAGACCCCGGTGATGGCCTTCTCGCGGCCGTTCTCGTACATGCTTTCGACGAACACCTCCACCTCGACCTTGAGGCTGGTGTTGCCCACCTTCACCACGCGCCCGACCAGCTCGACGATGGAGCCGGCGGGAATGGGGTGCTTGAAGTCGATGCGGTCGGTGGAGACGGTCACCAGCGGCAGGCGGCAGAAGCGCGTGGCGCAGATGAAGGACACCTCGTCCATCCAGGCCAGCGCAGTGCCGCCGAACAGGGTGTTGTGATGGTTGGTGGTCGGCGGGAAAACCGCCTTGGTCACGCGGCTTTCGGACAAGGCGGTGCGCCGGGCGATCTCTTGCTCTCTCGGGGTCATGCCACTACTACCTGAATACAACCCAATGTGGCTGCCACTCGTGCGGCGTCTGTTGTCGTTGTTGTGCGCTTTCGAACGGGCAGAACGGCTCCCGTTGGCCGCAGACCGCAGCACCTTCACGGGAGTTGCCCAGGGACCTGGCCCTGCGGCGGCGCGATTATTCCATAGCTCGACACCCCGGGCAGCACTCGCGAGCGACGAGCTGGGCAGCACACCGGGCTACGACCTGACCAGACGTGCAACGCCGTGGAGATGCCGAGCCGTCGGCCGCGCTGCTCGGCTTGCGGAGCACACCGTGTAGGCGCCAGTCACCACCATCTAGAAGACATTTCCCAAGCCGCTCCACGGGTGATTTTGTGTGATTGGGAATGGGCTATTTTCCGCTGCCGTCGCTGCCATTTCGCCAATGGCGGCCCTCGTGGAACCCGGCCAAAAGGAAAGCCCCATGCACAGATCGCCGCTCGCCCGCCCCCTGTTGCGCGCCCTGGCCGGCCTCTTCCTGACACTGCTTGGGCCCCAACTGCCCGCCGAAGAACAACTGCCCCTGCTCAGCCGCCCACTCCCCACCGACGCCAAGGCGGCCCTGGAGCTGCAGGACTGGCGCTGGCTGCGGGACAAGCGCGAGCTGCGCCTTGGCATAGGCGCAGACCTGCCGCCCTTCGACATCACCAGCAGCGGTCGCGACTTCGAAGGCCTCACCGCCGACGTTGCCGGCGTGATCGCCGACAAGCTGGGCGTCGACATCAAGGTGCTGCGCTTCCGTGATCGGGAAGAGGCCCTGCTGGCGCTGATGGATGGCCGCATCGACCTGCTCAGTGCTTCCAACACCTACGAGACGGCCAATCGCCAACTGCTGCTCAGCGATACCTATGCACCGGACCAGCCGGTGCTGGTCAGCCGCGACGACGAGCGCCGCCCGCTGTCGCCCGGCCTCAACGGCATGCACCTGGTGATGCCGGCCGACTACCAGCCCCTGGAGAAGATCCGCGCGCACTATCCCCTGGCGCGGGTCAGCACCGAACCCGACCCGCGCTCAGCCCTGCGCGCGGTGGCCCTTGGCCGTGCCGACCTTTACCTGGGCGACCTGGTGATGGCCAACTACCTCATCAATCAGAGCCAGGCCGGCCCGCTGCGCCTGGCCGGCTACAGCAAGATGCCCAGCAGCGGCTTCGGCTTCGCCATGCGCAATGACCAGCCCGAACTGCTGAAGGTGATCAACGCCGCACTGGCCAGCATCCCCCCGGAGCGTCAGGGGCAGTTGCTCAAGCGCTGGGGCGGTGGCAACGGCCCCTTGCTGTCCGACTCCAGCCTGGTGTTCACCCAGCAGGAACAACGCTGGCTGCTGTTGCATCCGGTGCTGCGCATCGCGACCTTCGGCAACCTCTCGCCAGTGAGCTTCTTCGACAGCGATGGCAACTACCACGGCATCACCGCCGATGTTCTGGACCAGGTGCGCATGCGCACGGGGTTGCGCTTCGAGATCATCCGCACCTCCAGCCAGGAAGAGATGGTGGAGAAGCTGAAGGCCGGTGAGGCCGACCTGATCGGGGCGTTCAATCCGGCGGCCAGCACCACCGATGGCCTGGCCTACACACGTCCCTACATGAACGCCGGGCTGGTAATCATCACCCGCCGCAGCGATACGCGTTCGGTGGACCTGGAGTCCCTGAATGGCAAACGCGTCGCGCTGCCGCGCACCCCGCAACTGGTGAAATGGCTGCTCGCCAACTATCCCCACCTCGTGCCCCTGGAGTACGACTCGATGCACGAGGCGCTGACCGTCACGGCAGACGGCGGCGCCGATGCGGCGATTCTCCCCGGGACCATCGCCGAGCACCTGGTCCAGCGCTTCTTCGACGAGCGCCTGTGGATATCCGACGTGGTGCCCCAGCAGTTGGAGCCCACGGTATTCGCCCTGCGCCGTGGCGACCTGGAGCTGCTGTCGATACTCGACAAGGCCCTGGTCAACATCCCGCCAGACGAGCTTGCGGTACTGGTCAACCAGCGTTGGCGCTCCACGGTGGAAGTGGCCAAGCCCGCCTGGCGCGATTATGAACGGCTCATCTATCAGGTGAGTGGCGTGGTGGGCCTGCTGCTTAGCGTGTCCCTGATCTGGAACGCCTACCTGCGGCGCCAGATGAAACTGCGCGCCTTCGCCGAGCAGGCACTGAACGATCAGTTGCAATTGATGGAGACACTGATCAACGGGACGCCACACCCCATATATGTACGGGATCGTGAGAGCCGCCTGCTGCTGTGCAACGACAACTATCTGGAGGCGCTCTCCATCGAGCGTGCGCAGGCCATCGGCGAGCTACCACTGGCCGGGGTTTTCGGTGACGACACCAGCTCACCGCAGATGCTGGAGGACTACCGCAAGGTGATGGAAATCGGCCAGGGCATGCAGGCCGATCATCACCTGAGCAGGAAGGATGAACCGTTCAGCATCTACCACTGGATCGAGCCCTTCCGCGACTCCCGCGGGATCATCAAGGGCGTGGTCGGTGGCTGGATCGACATCACCGAACGCCTGCGCCTGGTGGCCGACCTGCAGGAGGCCAAGGAGCGTGCCGACGAAGCCAGCCGCGCCAAAAGCACCTTCCTCGCCACCATGAGCCACGAGATCCGCACACCGATGAACGCAGTGATCGGCATGCTCGAACTGGCCTTGCAACGCGCCGACCAGGGCCACCTCGACCGCCAGGCCATAGAGATCGCCCACGATTCGGCGAACAACCTGCTGGAGCTGATCGGCAACATCCTCGACATCGCCCGTATCGAGTCCGGCCGCATCAATCTGAGCCCCGTGCGCTGCAACCTCCGCGAAGAGGTCGAGGCGGTGGTTCGGGTATTCGACGGGCTGGCGCGCCAGAAGAGCCTCGCCCTGCGACTGGAGTTCGACCCCAGGGCCGGCATCGACGTACTGCTGGACCCATTGCGCTTCAAGCAGGTGCTTTCCAACCTCGTCAGCAACGCCATCAAGTTCACCGAACGCGGCCGGGTGACGCTCAAGGTTGCCGCACAGGCAATCGCGAACAAGCGCCTGGAGCTGACGCTGCTCGTGGAGGACAGCGGCCAGGGCATCGAGCCCGAAGACCTGGAGCGGCTGTTCCAGCCCTTCAGCCAGGGCCAGCAACAGCCCAACAACACCATCGGTGGTACTGGCCTGGGCCTGGTCATCAGCCGAACCCTGTGCGAGATGATGGGTGGCAGCATCGAAATGACCAGCCGGCCCGGCCACGGCACCTGCGTGACCGTGCAACTGGCGCTGCAGATACTCGACCCGCTGCCACGCAAGGAAGCGAGCCCGGTTGCGCAGATCACCGCTCCCCAGCAAAGACTCGACGTACTGGTGGTGGACGATCACCCAGCCAACCGCGAACTGCTCAAGCAGCAACTGATCTTCCTCGGTCATCGGGTCAACGAGGCCCATAACGGCGCCAGCGGCCTGGAGCTATGGCAACGACAGCGGTTCGACCTGGTGATCAGCGACTGCAACATGCCGATCATGAATGGCTACGACCTCGCCCGGGCCGTCCGCAACCTCGAGCGCCGCGACGCACTGACACCCTGCCGCTTCATCGGCTACACCGCCAACGCGCAGAACGAGGAGCATGAACGCTGTCGCCAGGCTGGCATGGACGCCTGCCTGTTCAAGCCGATCAGCCTCGGCGAGCTGGCGGCCCAGTTGGTTGATATCGCGCAACAGGCGCCACTGACGGAGCAACTGCCCGCAGCCTGCGACCTTCGGGAGTTCGAGCAGTTGGCAGGCCGCGACCCGACACTGCGCACTCGCCTGCTGGATACCTTGCTGGACAGCAACCGCAACGACCTGAAGTTGATGCAGGGCTTCATGGATGATGGCGACAGGCAAGCGATGGCCGAGGTGGCGCACAAGATCAAGGGCGCCGCGAAGATCGTCCATGCCAGCCCGCTCATCGCCTGTTGCGAATCCCTTGAAGCACTGTGCGAAGCGAATGCTGGCGAGGACGAACTGCTCGCCAAGTTCAGTGCGCTGCGGGCTGAGCTGGAGCGCCTGGAGCACAGGCTGCAGGATGAGATGAGCCCGACGACGTGTGCAGACCCATTATCTCCGACCCAATAAAAAGCCCGCCGCGGTTTCCCGGGGCGGGCTTTTGAGGGAAGCAGTCCTTAGACCAGCTTCTCCTTGATGCGAGCTGCCTTGCCGGACAGGTCGCGGAGGTAGTACAGCTTGGCCTTGCGCACGTCACCGCGGCGCTTGACGCTCAGGCTGTCGACCAGCGGGGAGTAGGTCTGGAAGGTACGCTCTACGCCTACGCCGTTGGAGATCTTGCGAACGGTGAAAGCGCTGTTCAGGCCGCGGTTACGCTTGGCGATGACAACACCTTCGAAGGCCTGCAGACGCTGACGGTCGCCTTCCTTTACTTTCACTTGCACGATCACGGTGTCGCCGGGGGCGAAAGCCGGGATCTCTTTGTTCATTTGTTCAGCTTCGATTTGCTGAATGATCTTGTTGGTCATCGCTGCGCTCCTAAGACAAGCCACCGGCCTGCCATCGATACGTTAACTATCGTCCCGCTGACGGATGTATTCCGCCAGCAGCTTCTTCTCTTCTCCAGAAAGCGAGCGGCTATCCAGAAGATCGGCACGACGTTCCCAGGTCCGACCAAGGGACTGCTGCAAACGCCAACGCCGGATGTGTTCGTGGTTGCCGCTAAGCAACACATCAGGAACACGCTTGTCCGCGTACACCTCAGGTCGGGTGTAGTGCGGGCAATCGAGGAGGCCGTCCGTGAACGAGTCTTCCTCTGCGGAGTCCGCATGGCCCAGTGCACCGGGCAACAACCGCGTCACCGCGTCGATCAGCACCATTGCCGGCAGCTCACCGCCGGACAATACGTAGTCGCCAATCGACCATTCTTCGTCGACGTGCTCTTCGATGAAGCGCTCGTCGATACCTTCGTAGCGACCGGCGATCAGAATCATGGACTCCGACTGCACCAGTTCGCGCACGGCCTCCTGCTTGAGCTGGCGACCCTGCGGCGAAAGGTAGATCACCTTCGCCTGCTCCCCCGCCGACGCCTTGGCTGCTGCCAGGGCCCGCTCCAGGGGCTGTATCTTCATCACCATGCCTGGGCCACCGCCGAAGGGCCGGTCGTCCACCGTCTGGTGGCGGTCCTCGGTGAAGGTCCGCGGGTTCCAGCAGGTCAGCTTGAGCAGACCCTGCTTTACCGCTCGGCTGGTAATGCCGTATTCGCTGATGGCGGCGAACATCTCCGGAAAGATGCTGATGACCTCGACCTGCATGCTTTTCATGTCATGCAGCTCAGAAGTCAGCGTCCCAATCCACCCGCATCTCGCCTGTTTCCAGGTCGATCGTCAGCACGCATTGCGCCGTATAGGGCAACAGGCGCTCACGGTCATCGAGGCTGCCGGGGCAGGGCTTGACCACCATCACGTCGTTGGCGCCGGTCTCCAGCAGATGATCGACGACGCCGAGCAATTGCTCCTGCTGGTCGATGACCTTGAGACCTTCCAACTGATGCCAGTAGTACTCGTCACCTTCGAGTTCCGGCAGCTCGCTGCGGGGCACGCAAATGTCGAAGCCCGCGAAAGTACGAGCGACTTCGCGATCATCGAGACCCTTCAGCTTTGCCACCAGGACCTTGCCGTGCAAGCGTCCACTGGCCACTTCGACCTGCTTTACCTCGTTGTCGCGTTTAAGCGTCCAACGGCGGTAATCGAGCACGTTATCCAGCGGATCGGTAAAGGAATACACCTTCACCTCGCCCCGTACGCCATGCACCGAAAAGATCTTGCCAAGAACGATGAGGTCCTCGGCCTGTGCCGGCGTCGTGCTCATAAAGTTGCTTAGGCAGCAGCCTTGGCAGCTTCCTTCAGCAGCTGAGCAACGCGCTCAGACGGCTGGGCGCCCTGGCTCAGCCAGTAGGTAGCGCGCTCTTGGTTCACGGAGAGCTTCACTTCGGCACCCGAAGCGACCGGGTTGAAGAAGCCGATACGCTCAACAAAGCGACCGTCGCGCGCATTGCGGCTGTTGGTCACGGTCAGGTGGTAGAAGGGGCGCTTCTTGGAGCCGCCACGAGCAAGACGGATGGTTACCATTGAACTTCGTTCCTATAGGTCGGTGCTTTTCAAGCTGTGCACACACATGGGCCATGGGCCCGAAAGGCCGCATATTCTAAGGATTATGCGGCCGATTGCAAATCTCTTTTACCAGCCACCTGTCGGTGGCGGCTGCAAGCCGCAGATTTCAAGCCGCCGGAGGCCCGGCAGCTGATCGCTTGCAGCGCTTTCATTTACATCTTCGGCATGCCGCCGCCGGGGAACATGCCACCCATGCCGCGCATCATCTTGGCCATGCCGCCCTTGGCGGTGACCTTCTTCATCATCTTCTGCATCTGCTTGTGCTGTTTGATCAGCCGGCCGACGTCCTGCACCTGGGTGCCGGAGCCGAGGGCGATACGGCGCTTGCGCGAGCCGCTGATGACTTCAGGGTCGCGGCGCTCCAGCGGCGTCATCGAGTTGATGATCGCTTCCATCTGCTTGAACTGCTTCTCAGCCGCGCCCTGGGCATTGCCCATCTGCGCGAGGTTGACGCCACCGAGCATGGGCAGCTTGTCCATGAGCCCGCCGAGGCCGCCCATATTCTTCATCTGCTGCAGCTGGTCGCGGAAGTCTTCGAGGTCGAAGCCCTTGCCCTTCTTGATCTTCTTCGCGAGCTTCTCGGCCTTCTCGCGGTCCATGCCCTGCTCGGCCTGTTCGATCAGGCTGAGCACGTCACCCATGCCGAGGATGCGCGAGGCGATGCGGTCCGGGTGGAAGGGATCGAGCGCTTCGCTCTTCTCGCCCATGCCGAGGAACTTGATCGGCTTGCCGGTGATGGCACGCACGGAGAGCGCGGCACCACCACGGGCGTCACCGTCGACCTTGGTCAGCACCACGCCGGTGAGCGGCAGCGCTTCGCCGAAGGCCTTGGCGGTGTTGGCCGCGTCCTGGCCGGTCATGGCGTCGACCACGAACAGGGTTTCCACCGGCTTGATCGCCGCGTGCAGCGCCTGGATCTCGGCCATCATCTCGCCGTCGATGTGCAGGCGGCCGGCGGTGTCCACCAGCACCACGTCGATGAACTTCAGCTTGGCTTCGCGGATCGCGGCCTCGGCGATATCCACCGGTTTCTGGCTGATGTCGGAGGGGAAGAAGGTCACGCCGATATCGGCGGCCAGGGTTTCCAGCTGCTTGATCGCCGCCGGGCGGTAGACGTCGGCGGACACCACCAGCACGGACTTCTTCTTGCGCTCCTTGAGGAAGCGCGCGAGCTTGCCGACGGTGGTGGTCTTGCCCGCGCCCTGCAGGCCGGCCATCAGCACCACGGCGGGCGGGGCGGCAGCCAGGGACAGGTCTTCGTTGGCCACGCCCATCAGCTCGATCAGCTCGGCCTGGACGATCTTCACGAAGGCCTGGCCCGGGGTCAGGCTCTTCGATACCTCGGTACCGACGGCGCGTTCCTTGACCTTGTTGACGAAGTCCTTGACCACGGGCAAGGCCACGTCGGCCTCGAGCAGGGCCATGCGCACTTCACGCAGGGTGTCCTTGATGTTGTCCTCGGTCAGCTTGGCCTTGCCGGTGACATGGCGCAGCGTCTGCGAGAGGCGGTCTGTAAGATTTTCGAACATGCACGTTCCTTTCAGGTTCGTCCGAACCGAGGGTGAGCTTGCGGCAAGCGGCGGATTATAGCGAAGTGTCGCCAGCGCCGACACCGCCTGCGGTCTTTCGTGAGCCCCCTCATCTGTGCCAAACTCAGCGCCTTTCGGGCTTGCCTTACAAGGACTTATGCACCCTCTGCTGCCCAGCCTCCTGGCTGCCTTCCTTTATGCCGGCGCCGCCACCTACCAGGGCCTGCGCCTTCGCCAGCGCACCACGCCGGACAAACGCCTACTGGTCCTGGTCGGCTCCCTGGCACTCGTCGCCCATGCGCTCAGCCTTTATATCCAGCTGATCACCCCGGTGGGCCTGACCCTCGACTTCTTCAACGCCGCCAGCCTGATTGCCGCAGCCGTGATCTTCCTCACATTGCTGGCGATTGCACGGATACCGGTGGAGAACCTGCTCCTGCTGCTGTTGCCGCTGGGAATGCTGACCGTCCTGCTGGCCGCCTTCGCCCCCTCCGGGACGGTGCAGGCGATCAACGAGGAGCCGGGCATCCTGGCGCACATCCTGCTGTCGATCCTGGCCTACGGCATGCTCACCATCGCCGTGTTCCAGTCGCTGCTGCTATTGCTCCAGGACCACCAGCTCAAGCACAAGCACCCCTCCGGGCTGATCCGCAACTTCCCGGCGCTGCAGACCATGGAAAGCCTGCTGTTCGGCTTCCTCTGGGCGGGCTGGCTGCTGCTGTCCCTGTCACTGCTGTCGGGCTGGCTGTTCGTCGACAACCTGTTTGCCCAGCACCTGGCGCACAAGACCCTGCTCTCGTGCATCGCCTGGGTGGTATTCGCCGTACTGCTGTGGGGCCGCCACCAGCTCGGCTGGCGCGGGCACAAGGCCATCCGCTGGACCCTGGCGGGCTTCTGCCTGCTGATGCTTGCCTACTTCGGTAGCAAGCTGGTCCGCGAATTCATCCTGCATATCTGAGATGCCCATCGACGGCTTGATCGCCGGGCTGCTGCTCGGCCTGCTGCTCGCCTCCCTCGCCGGCTCCGTGCTGGCCTGGAGCCTCTCCCGTCGACGTCGTGCCCCGGTGCAGGTGGAGCCCGAAGCGACGCCCCGCCTGCCCCCCTCGCTCACCGAAGCCCTGCAGCGCGTGCCCATCGCCGCGATCATGATTCCCCGCAGTGAGATCCAGGGCATCGACATCAGCCAGCCACCGGAACGCATCCTCGAACAGCTGCGCACCTCCACCCATACGCGCCTGCCGGTGTACCGCGAAGACATCAACCAGATCGAAGGCATCCTGCACATCCGCCAGGTCGCCCGCCTGCTGCCCCAGGATGGCGTCAGCGCCGAAGACCTGCTGGCGGCCTGCCGCGAAACCTACTTCGTGCCGGAAAGCACCCCGCTGCTCACCCAGCTGGTGAACTTCCAGAAGGAACAGCGCCGGGTCGGCATCGTCGTCGACGAGTACGGCGATGTGATCGGCCTGGTCAGCCTGGAGGACATCTTCCAGGAACTGATCGGCGAATTCGGCAGCCTCGACGACCTCGCTCCCAACCCGGCGATCCAGCCCCAGGAAGACGGCCGCTTCGAGCTGGACGGCTCCCTGCACCTGCGCGAACTCAACCGCGTGCTCGGCTGGCACCTGCCCTGCGAAGGGCCGAAGACCCTCAACGGCCTGATCACCGAGGCCCTGGAGCAGATTCCCGACACCAGCGTGTGCCTGAAGATCGGCCCCTACCGCCTGGAGATCCTCCAGTCCGGCGAGAACCGCGTACAGCGCGTACTGGCCTGGCGCGCCTGACACCTCTGCGACCTTGGTCGAGGTCCCTTGCCGTGGTTTTCCGCCGCTTTCTATAATCCCCGCGGGCTTACCCAGCCCCCTCGGCCGCCGCGGCTATCCGCCCACGCGCCATCGGCCAGCCCGCCTGGCCGCCTGAGAACCACCTGCCACGGCCCCACAGGCCCGTCCGCAGCCAGCAAGGCCCCTGGTCCGGCGACCCGCCGCATCATCCCCTTCCCTCAGCACAACACGACAGCCATGAGATTCCGTCGGGCCGTGATGGCCGCGACGACTGACAGGGGACCCACTGATGACCACCGCCGCCCTGAGCGACACCGCAAGCGCGACACCGGCCAACTCGCCGGCCCGCGTCGCCACCGCCAGCTTCATCGGCACCGCCATCGAGTTCTACGACTTCTACATCTACGCCACGGCCGCCGCCCTGGTGATAGGCCCGGTGTTCTTCCCGCAGACCTCCGGCACCGCACAGATGCTCTCGGCCTTCCTCACCTTCGGCATCGCCTTCCTCGCCCGGCCGCTGGGCTCGGCGCTGTTCGGCCACTTCGGCGACCGCATCGGGCGCAAATCCACCCTGGTCGCTTCGCTGCTGCTGATGGGCGCCTCCACCACCCTGATCGGCGTGCTGCCCGGCTACGACACCATCGGTGCCTGGGCGCCGATCCTGCTCTGCCTCCTGCGCTTCGGCCAGGGCCTGGGCCTCGGCGGCGAGTGGGGTGGCGCGGCATTGCTGGCCACCGAGAACGCCCCGCCCGGCAAGCGCGCCTGGTTCGGCATGTTCCCCCAGCTCGGCCCCTCCATCGGCTTTCTCGCCGCCAACGGCCTGTTCCTCACCCTGGCCCTGTGCCTGAGCGACGAGCAGTTCCGCGCCTGGGGCTGGCGCATCCCCTTCCTGCTCAGCGCCGTGCTGGTGATGGTCGGCCTCTACGTGCGCCTGAAGCTGGAGGAGACGCCGGTCTTCGCCAAGGCCATGGCCCAGCACGAGCGGGTGAAGATGCCGGTGATCGAAGCCTTCGGCAGCCACTGGCGCCCGATCGTCCTCGGCGCCCTGGCGATGGTGGTGTGCTACGCGCTGTTCTACATCTCCACCGTGTTCTCCCTCAGCCACGGCGTGGGCAGCCTCGGCTACAGCCGTGAAAGCTTCCTCGGCATGCTGTGCTTCGCCGTGCTGTTCATGGCGGCGGCGACCCCGCTGTCGGCCTGGCTTAGCGACCGCTACGGGCGCAAACCGGTGCTGATCGTGGGCTGTACGCTGGCGATCCTCTCCGGCTTCGCCATGCAGCCGCTGCTGACCCAGGGCTCGACCCTCTCGGTCACCCTGTTCCTCAGCATCGAACTGTTCCTGATGGGCGTGACCTTCGCCCCCATGGGCGCGCTGCTGCCAGAGCTGTTCCCCACCCACGTGCGCTACACCGGCGCCTCGGCGGCCTATAACCTCGGCGGCATCGTCGGCGCCTCGGTGGCACCCTTCTTCGCCCAGAAGCTGGTGGCCATGGGTGGCCTGTCCTGGGTCGGTGGCTACGTATCGGTGGCGGCGGCACTCAGCCTGCTGGCGGTGCTCTGCCTCAAGGAAACCCGCGACGACGACCTGGGCACAGTGCGCTAAGACCTCGCCCCTTGGGCGTCAGGCTCCAGCCGTCTCTTCGACGAGGCGGCTGGCAGCCGGCGCCACCCTCCCCGCCCGCACGATCCACTCCGCCAGCAAGCCGCCCCAGACCGAACACCCCAGCTGTGACGGGTGATAGCCGTCCAGCGCCAGGTAGTCGGCCTGCATGGCGATGCTCGCCGCGCAGTGCTCGGCCCCCAGCTCGTCGGCCAATGCCCGCACCTGCATGTCGAGCAGGCGCGCACGCCAGCCCAGCAGGCGGCGCAGCAACCAGGGCAAGGCGCTGAAGTGCTGCAAGGGGGGAACGGCGGCGAACACCACCTCGACGCCCCGTGCCATGAAGGGGGCAGCCAGCCGTCGCAGGGATTCGCGCCAGGCAGCGGTGGAACTGAAATGGGTGGTGTCGTTGACACCGAAGACCAGCAGCACCAGGTCCACCGGCTCGTCCTGCACCTGCGGCAACAGACGCTCACAGGCTTCGCCCGCGGTAATGCCGTTCTCACCACAGGCGCGCCAGGCAACGGGCCGTCGCAACTGCCGGGAAAGCGCCGCAGCCAGTTGCCCCGGCAAGGCCTGTTGCAGGCAGGAGACACCGACACCGGCAACGGTGGATTCGCCGATCAGGAGAATGCGCAGGGGCTCGCCCGCGAATTCCGCTCCCGCCAGCCCGTGATCGGGGCCAGCGGCAGGGGCCAGGCGCAGGGCGGTGCGCTTGGTGTACAGGGCCTGGGGCAGCACCAGGGGCATCAGCGCCAGCGCCGATGCCCACCAGAGCAGCCCGGCCCCTCGGCTCACAGCTTGACGTCGACGGCTTGGGCCGCGCGGGTCGCCTTGGCACGGGCCAGGTCGGTGGACTCGTCGCGGGCCAGGGCCACGCCGAGGCGACGCTGGCCGTCCACCGCCGGCTTGCCGAACAGGCGCAACGCGGTGTCCGGCTCGGCCAGGGCCGCAGAGAGGTTGCCGAAGCTCATTTCGGTGGATTTGCCTTCCACCAGGATCACCGCCGAGGCCGACGGGCCGGACTGGCGGATCACCGGGATTGGCAGGCCGAGGATGGCGCGGGCATGCAGGGCGAACTCGGACAGTTCCTGGGAAATCAGGGTGACCAGGCCGGTGTCATGGGGGCGCGGCGACACTTCGCTGAACCACACCTCGTCGCCTTTGACGAACAGCTCGACGCCGAACAGGCCACGACCGCCCAGGGCCTCGGTCACGGCCTTGGCCACGCGCTCGGACTCGGCCAGGGCCTTGGGGCTCATCACCTGGGGCTGCCAGGACTCGTGGTAGTCGCCCTTCACCTGGCGGTGGCCGATGGGCGCGCAGAAGGTGGTGCCGCCGACGTGGCGCACGGTGAGCAGGGTGATTTCGTATTCGAAGTCGATGAAGCCTTCGACGATCACGCGGCCCTTGCCGGCGCGGCCGCCTTCCTGGGCGTAGTCCCAGGCGTATTGCAGGTCGTCGTCGCTCTTGAGCACCGACTGGCCCTTGCCGGAGGAACTCATGATCGGCTTCACCACGCAGGGATAGCCGACGCTGGCGACGCCGGCGCAGTAATCCTCGAAGGTGTCGGCGAAGTGGTACGGCGAGGTGGGCAGGCCCAGCTCCTCAGCCGCCAGGCGACGGATGCCTTCGCGGTTCATGGTCAGCTGCGCGGCGCGCGCGGTGGGGATCACGGTGTAGCCTTCGGCCTCCAGCTCCACCAGGGTGGCGGTGGCGATGGCCTCGATCTCCGGCACGATGTAGTGCGGCTTCTCCAGCTCGATGACACGGCGCAGGGCCTCGCCGTCGAGCATGCTGATGACGTGGCTGCGATGGGCGACCTGCATGGCCGGCGCGTTCTCGTAGCGGTCGACGGCGATCACTTCGACGCCCAGGCGCTGCAACTCGATCACCACTTCCTTGCCCAGCTCGCCAGAGCCGCAGAGCAGTACACGGGTCGCGCTCGGCGACAGCGGGGTTCCAATACGGGGCATCGGTGTTTCCTCGAAAGATGAAAGGTATTCGCTCGGGCGGCGGGCAGGTGCCGCCGCCGCTTCAGTGGGGCTGGATCAGGAACTGGCCACCGGCCCGCGCACGCTCCATGCAGCGCACCAGCACCTCGCGGCGCTCGGCGTTGTCCATGCGCCCCCAGCGGGTGATCTCGTCGACGCTGCGCTGGCAGCCGGTGCAGATGTCGTCATCGTCCAGCGCGCAGACATGCACGCAGGGCGAGGCGACGGGGCGTTCACGTTCCATCAATCTTCCTGTTCGACCAGTTCCCGTGCATAACGCTGGGCGTTGTGCACGTAGTGCGCGGCGCTGCCCTCGAGCATCTTCTTCTGCTGCTCGGTCAGCTCGCGGACTATTTTACCGGGCGAACCCATGACCAGCGAGCCATCGGGAATTTCCTTGCCTTCGGGGATCAGGGCGTTGGCGCCGATGATGCAGTACTTGCCGATCTTGGCGCCGTTGAGGATCACGGCGTTGATGCCGATGAGGCTGTAATCGCCGACCGTGCAGCCATGGAGCATGGCGTTGTGGCCGATAGTCACGCCCTTGCCGATGTTCAGCGGGAAGCCCATGTCGGTGTGCATGACGGTGCCGTCCTGCACATTGCTGTTCTCGCCGATATGGATGAGTTCGTTATCGCCGCGCAGCACGGCGCCGAACCAGACGCTGGCGCCAGCGTCGAGGCGGACCTTGCCGATCACCGCCGCGTCGGGGGCGATCCAGCTGTCGGGATGGGTTTCGACACGGGCGTTGCCCAAGCGGTATTTCATCAGGCGCTCCTCTATCAGGCGGTTGAAAAACTAACTGCGTTGCCGCTGCGGCGTTGAAAACGCCCAGAAAATGCTCATTTACCCCGCGTAAACTGCGCTTTCTCGGCCGTTTTCGCCTTGCATCGTCGGCCTCGTCCACGCTTTTCAACGGCCTGGCATACGGGGCTTAGTTGAGTTTGACGAAGGTGGCCGGCGGCTCGCGCATCTCGATGCCGGCATCGAAGACCAGGTTGACCAGTTCCACCACCATGATCGCGGTGAGGCCCCAGATCTTGTACTGGCCGAACTGGTAGCTCGGCACGTACCAGCTCTGGCCGAGGTAGTCGATGCGGTGGGTCATCTCGCGGGGGTCGCTGCGGAAGAACTCCAGGGGCACGCTGAAGACCGAATCGATCTCGCCGTCGTTGGCCTTGTATTCCACGTAGTCGGGCACGAAGCCGACATAGGGCGTGACCTGGATGCCATGGCGCGAGACCAGGGTGCTGAGCGGGCCGATCACCTCGACCAGGCCGGGCGGCAGGCCGATCTCCTCCTCCGCCTCGCGCAGGGCGGTGTGGATCAGGTCGCGGTCCTCGGGGTCGCGTCGGCCACCGGGGAAGGCCACTTCGCCACCGTGGGTGGACAGGCCGCTGGCGCGCAGGGTAAGCACCAGCTCGGGTTCGGCGCTGCGGGTGATGGGCACCAGTACCGCCGCCTCGGGGAACGTGCGGTCGGTCACCAGCGTCTTCGGGGAGTAGCTCCGCACGCGGCGGTGCAGGTCATCCAACATGGACAGTCTCGGCTTTTATTCTGCCGGGCATCATGGCACGAACCCGCAGGCCGCCCAACCCCCGAACCGACGTTCGAGGCACGCGCAGCCCCCGTCCCGCTTGCCGTCGAGGCACGAGCCGCGCCAAGATTGCGCCCTCGACCCCGAGGATTCCCGATGAAGTTCTGCAGCCAGTGCGGCGGCCCCGTGATCCAGCGCATCCCCGAAGGCGACAATCGCCTGCGCCATGTCTGCGAGCTATGCCACACCATTCACTACCTGAACCCACGCATCGTCGCCGGCTGCGTACCGGTCTGGGGCAAGCAGGTGCTGCTGTGCCGCCGCGCCATCGAACCGCGCAAGGGCTACTGGACCCTCCCCGCCGGCTTCATGGAAAACGGCGAGACCATGGAACAGGCCGCTGCCCGTGAGACCGCCGAGGAGGCCTGCGCGCGGGTGCGCAACCTGCAGCTCTATACCCTGTTCGACCTGCCGCACATCAGCCAGGTGTACACCTTCTTCCTCGCCGAACTGGAGGACCTGGACTTCTCGGCCGGCGAAGAAAGCCTGGAAGTGAAACTCTTCGACGAAGCCGACATCCCTTGGTCCGAGCTGGCTTTTCCGACCGTCGGGCGTACCTTAGAATGCTACTTCGCCGACCGTGTCGAGCAGGTCTATCCGGTCCGCAACGAGCCATTGGCGCCCTTACTGGCCTACTACAAGAAAGCCTGACCGTACTGCCGAATTCGAACACTCTGGGGATGCTGTAGAAATGCGCTGGTTGCTCGTTGCCTTGATCCTTTGCTTTACCTCCCTGTCCCACGCCAGCGCCGCCCCCAGCCTCGAAGGCAAGGGCATCGACAAGGTGCTGGTGGTCAAGTCCGAGCGCAAGCTGCTGCTCATGAACCGCGGCAACATCCTCAAGAGCTACCGCATCTCCCTGGGCAAGCAGCCCAAGGGGCCGAAGCTGCGCGAGGGCGACCAGCGCACGCCGGAAGGCTTCTACTGGATCGACTGGCGCAAGACCAGCGACAAGTACAACCTGGCCATGCACATCTCCTACCCCAACGCCCGCGACTCCCTGCAGGCCCGCGACAAGGGCGTGCCCGCCGGCGGCATGATCATGATCCACGGCACCCCGCTGGATGAGGAGTACCCCGAGTGGTACTTCCACACCCTGGACTGGACCGAAGGCTGCATCGCCATGAAGAACGCCGACATGCGCGAGATCTGGAGCCTGGTGAAGGACGGCACGCTGATCGAGATCCGCCCCTGATGTGAGGGGAACGACAGACATGAAAAGGCGCCCTGAGGCGCCTTTTTTATTGGCAATGTCCCGCACACGCCGGGCGAGCCACAGTGCTACGACGGTGGGTTTCGCTGCGCTCTACCCACCCTACAAAAGCCAGGCGGCAATGAGACGCCGGGTTCAGAACACCAGGTCGGACAGGCGCCAGACCTCATAGGCGGGCGTCTCGTAGGGGTGGGCCTGCTTGAGGGCGCGCACGGCATCGTGGATCAGCTCGTCGGCCACCACCATCTCCACCTTCCACTCGGATACATGCTCCACCCGGCCGGCCTGGCCGATGAAGGGATCGGCTTCGGCCAGCGGGCGGAACTGGCCCTGCCCCAGGCTTTGCCAACAGCAACTGTCATAGGCGCCGATGCGGCCGCCTCCCGCCGAGAAGACCGCTTTCTTGACCGGCTCCAGATGGGATTCCGGAACGTAGAAGCACAGCTTGTACATCAATTACTCCGTAGGCAATTACAGGCTGGACGCTAGTGGCCAGATGATGCCATCGGACGATGGCCATTCGCCAATACTTTGTCGCGACCAGCGTCACGATACCGGCATTCGACTGACCGCCGGTCAAAGTGTTCAGCGCGGGGATAGAGCCGTTGGCCATAAGGCCGCTGTCGTGCGGAGTGCCTTGCGGTGGGGTTACGAGCCGTGTGGGCGGTCAGTCGCCCTGCCAGAACCGGCGCCACTTGTCCTTCAGCGAAGGCGCGGCGGGGGCGTGGCTGCCATCGCAGTACGGCAGGCGTCGGGAGAGGCCACAGCGGCAGAGGATGAGCAATTGCTGGCGTTCGATGTGAAGCGAGAGGCCCTGTCGGCAGTCGGAAGGGCAATCGGGAAGCCGGGACGAATGCCCACAGCGGCACAGCAGCAGAGTGGCGCCGGGCTCGACCCGACGCACCTCGGGTAGCGACGCGCCCTCCTCCGTGGTGGAGAGAGGGCGCTCGCCGGCGTCGTCAGTCGACCCAGACGCGGGCATTGCGGAACATGCGCAGCCAGCCGCCGTCTTCCTGCCACTCGTCGGGGCGCCAGGAGTTCTGCACGGCACGGAACACGCGCTCCGGGTGCGGCATCATGATGGTCACGCGACCATCGCGGCTGGTGAGGCCGGTGATGCCACGGGGCGAGCCGTTCGGGTTGGCCGGGTAGCCTTCGGTGACCTTGCCGTGGTTGTCGACGAAGCGCATGGCCACGCAACCGGACAGGTCGGCTTCCAACAGGGCTTCCTCGCTTTCGAACTCGGCATGGCCTTCACCGTGGGCGATGGCGATGGGCATGCGCGAACCGGCCATGCCACGCAGGAAGATCGACGCCGACTCCTGCACCTGGACCATGGCCACGCGGGCCTCGAACTGCTCGGAGCGGTTGCGCACGAAGTGCGGCCAGAACTCGCTGCCGGGGATCAGCTCGTGCAGGTTGGACATCATCTGGCAACCGTTGCACACGCCGAGGGCGAAGCTGTCCTTGCGCTCGAAGAAGGCCTGGAAGCCATCACGGGCACGGGCGTTGAACAGCACCGACTTGGCCCAGCCCTCACCGGCGCCGAGCACGTCACCGTAGGAGAAGCCACCGCAGGCCACCAGGCCCTTGAACTCTTCCAGGCTGACGCGGCCGGCGAGGATGTCGCTCATGTGCACGTCGATGGCGGCGAAGCCGGCACGGTCGAAGGCCGCAGCCATCTCCACCTGGCCGTTGACGCCCTGCTCGCGCAGTACGGCGACCTGGGGACGCGCACCCTTCTTTATATAAGGAGCGGCGATGTCCTGGTTGACGTCGAAGCTAAGCTTCACCGACAGGCCGGGGTTGTCTTCGTCCAGCAGGACGTCGAACTCCTGGTCGGCGCAGGCGGCGTTGTCACGCAGGCGCTGGACCTGGTAGCTGGTCTCGGCCCACTGGCGCTGCAGCAGGCGGCGCTCACCGGCGAACACCGGCTCGCCGTTGAAGGAAATAGCGACGTCGGCACCGTTGACCGGTTGGCCGATCACGGCCACGCAGTCGCCCAGGCCGGCGGCACTGAACTGGGCCAGCACTTCCGGCGTGGCGCCCTGCTGGACCTGGATGACCGCACCCAGCTCTTCGTTGAACAGCACGGCCGGCAGCTCGTCGGCGGCATCGGCCAGGGCGTCCAGTTGCAGGTCCAGGCCGCAATGACCGGCGAAGGCCATTTCCAGCACGGTGGTCAGCAGGCCACCGTCGGAACGGTCGTGGTAGGCCAGCAGCAGGCCGTCCTGGTTCAGGCCCTGGATCACGGCGAAGAAGGCCTTGAGGTCCTCGGCATCGTCGACGTCCGGCACGGCCTGGCCGAGCTTGGCGAAGGTCTGCGCGAGGATGGAACCACCCATGCGGTTCTGGCCGCGGCCGAGGTCGACCAGGATCAGGTCGGTCTCGCCCTTGTCCAGGCGCAGTTGCGGGTTGAGGGTGCGACGGATGTCCTGCACCGGGGCGAAGCCGGTGATCACCAGGGACAGCGGCGAGGTGACGGACTTGTCCACACCCTCGTCCTGCCAGCGGGTCTTCATGGACATCGAGTCCTTGCCCACCGGAATGGTGATACCCAGCGCCGGGCACAGCTCCATGCCCACGGCCTTGACCGTGTCGTACAGGCGCGCGTCCTCACCCGGGTGGCCGGCAGCGGCCATCCAGTTGGCGGACAGGCGGATATCGGAAATCTTCTCGATGCTCGCACAGGCCAGGTTGGTGACGGTCTCGCCGACCGCCATGCGGCCCGAGGCCGGGGCGTCCAGCAGGGCCAGCGGGGTGCGCTCGCCCATGGCCATCGCCTCGCCGGTGTAGACGTCGAAGCTGGTGGCGGTAACGGCGCAGTCGGCCACCGGAACCTGCCACGGGCCGACCATCTGGTCGCGGGCGACCAGGCCGGTGATGGTGCGGTCGCCGATGGTGATCAGGAAGCTCTTGCTGGCCACGGCCGGGTGACGCAGCACACGGCTCACGGCATCGGCGATGTCGACGCTGGCGGCGTTGAAGTCATCGCCCTGCTCGGCTTCGCGGCTGACGCTGCGGTGCATGCGCGGCGGCTTGCCGAGCAGGACGTTGAGCGGCATGTCCACCGGCTTGTTGCCGAAGTGGCTGTCGGCGACGGTCAGGTGCGGCTCCTCGATAGCCTCGCCGACCACCGCGAAGGGGCAGCGCTCGCGTTCGCAGATGGCCTTGAAGCGCTCGAAGTCGGCGGCGTCCACCGACATCACGTAGCGTTCCTGGGACTCGTTGCACCAGATTTCCAGCGGGCTCATGCCCGGCTCGTCGTTGGGCACGGCGCGCAGTTCGAAACGGCCGCCGCGGCCACCGTCGTTGATCAGTTCCGGCAGGGCGTTGGAGATACCGCCGGCACCCACGTCGTGGATGAACTTGATGGGGTTCTCGGCGCCCAGCTGCCAGCAGCGGTCGATCACTTCCTGGCAGCGACGCTCCATTTCCGGGTTGTCGCGCTGTACGGAGGCGAAGTCCAGGTCGGCGGAACTGGCACCGGTGGCCATGGAGGAAGCGGCACCACCGCCCAGGCCGATGAGCATGGCCGGGCCACCGAGGACGATCAGCTTGGCGCCGACCGAGATCTCGCCCTTCTGCACGTGCTCGGCGCGGATGTTACCCATGCCGCCGGCGAGCATGATCGGCTTGTGGTAGCCGCGCACTTCTTCGCCGTGGGGGGTGTCGATGGCCTGCTCGAAGGTACGGAAGTAGCCGTTCAGCGCGGGGCGGCCGAATTCGTTGTTGAACGCGGCGCCGCCCAGCGGGCCTTCGATCATGATGTCCAGCGCGGTGACGATGCGCTCGGGCTTGCCGTAGGGCTTCTCCCAGGGCTGCTCGAAACCGGGGATCTGCAGGTTGGAAACGGTGAAGCCAGTGAGGCCGGCCTTGGGCTTGGCGCCACGACCGGTAGCGCCTTCGTCGCGGATCTCGCCGCCGGAGCCGGTGGAGGCACCGGGGAAGGGCGCGATGGCGGTCGGGTGGTTGTGGGTTTCCACCTTCATCAGGATGTGCACCGCTTCCTCGGTCGCGCCGTACTGGCGGGTACCCGGGTTGGGGAAGAAGCGGCCGGCGGTGAAGCCCTCGATGACCGACGCGTTGTCCTTGTAGGCGGACAGCACGCCTTCGCTGTTCATCTCGTAGGTGTTCTTGATCATGCCGAACAGGCTCTTCTCCTGCGCCTGGCCGTCGATATCCCAGCTGGCGTTGAAGATCTTGTGGCGGCAATGCTCGGAGTTGGCCTGGGCGAACATCATCAGCTCGACGTCGTGGGGGTTGCGCCCCATCTCGTTGAAGCTCTTCACCAGGTAGTCGATCTCGTCTTCGGCCAGGGCCAGGCCCAGCTCGACGTTGGCGCGGGCCAGTGCGTCGCGGCCACCGCCGAGGATGTCGACCACGGTCAGCGCCTTGGGCTGCGCGTGGCTGAACAGGCTGGAAGCTTCTTCCAGGGCGCCCAGCACCAGCTGGGTCATGCGGTCGTGCAGGGCGCTGGCGATCAGCTGCGCTTCGGCATCGGAGAACTGGCCGGCCACGTAGTAGGCGATGCCACGCTCGATGCGCTCGATCTTGGCCAGGCCGCAGTTACGGGCGATGTCGGTGGCCTTGCTCGACCAGGGCGAGATGGTGCCGAAGCGCGGCAGGACCAGGAACAGGCGGCCCGCAGGCTCCTGCACCGGGACGCTGGGCCCGTACTTGAGCAGACGCGCCAGGACCTTTTCCTCGTCGGCGGTGAGCACGCCGGTGACTTCGGCAAAGTGGGTGAACTCGGCATACAGACCGGTGACGGCGGGAACCTTCTGGGTCAGTTGCTCGAGCAGTTTGCCGTGGCGAAAAGCGGAAAGGGCGGGGGCACCGCGCAGGATCAACATCTTCTGGACAGCCTCTGGGAAGGGGTGTGCTTAGAGGCCGTGCATTCTAGCGCAAAGCGCCTGATTCCGGCACCCGTGCCGTCGCGCTCGAAGCGGCCATCCGAGGAGCGGCAGGGCAAGCGCCCGCCGACCGCAAACGCCCTCCCCCGGGGGCCTGCGGCTAGCAGAGAAGATTTCCACTGTCGAGATATGGCAAGGATCGGGGTTTGCGTATACTGCGCCGATGTTCACCCCACCCGTGTTCCGCAAGCGTCGTGCCGTCTGGCTATTGGCGACCGGAATCCTCCTGCTGCTCGGAGGCTGTAAACAGCCGTCCACCCTCGAGCGCATTCAGGAGGAGGGTGTTCTACGCGTGGTCACCCGTAACAGCCCGGCCACCTATTTCCAGGACCGCAATGGCGAAACCGGCTTCGAGTACGAGTTGGTGAAACGCTTCGCCGATGACCTGGGCGTCGAGCTGCAGATCGAGACCGCCGACAACCTCGACGACCTCTTCGCCCGCCTCGGCCAGGCCAACGGCCCGGTGCTCGCCGCCGCCGGCCTGGTGGCCAGCGACGCACGCCAGCACGAGTCGCGCTTCTCCCATCCGTACCTGGAAGTCACGCCGCAGGTCATCTACCGCAATGGCGAGCGTCGCCCCACCCGCCCGGAAGACCTGGTCGGCCAGCGCATCCTGGTGCTCAAGGGCAGCAGCCACGCCGAGCAGTTGGCCGCGCTGAAGGTGCAGTACCCGGAGCTGAAGTACGAGGAATCCGACGAAGTGGAGATAGTCGACCTGCTGCGCATGGTCGATGAAGGGCAGATCGACCTGACCCTGGTGGACTCCAACGAACTGGCGATGAACCAGGTGTACTTCCCCAACGTGCGCGTCGCCTTCGACCTGGGCGATGCCAGCAACCTGGCCTGGGCGGTCGCCCCCGGCGAGGACGACAGCCTGCTCAACGAGGTCAACGGCTTCCTCGACAAGGCCAAGGAAAACGGCACCCTGCAGCGCCTCAAGGATCGCTACTACGGCCATGTCGACGTACTCGGCTACGTCGGCGCCTACACCTTCGCCAAGCACCTGCAGCAGCGCCTGCCCAAATACGAACAGCACTTCCGCCAAGCCTCCCAGGACAACCAGGTGGACTGGCGCCTGCTGGCCGCCATCGGCTATCAGGAATCCCTCTGGCAGCCCACCGCCACCTCCAAGACCGGCGTGCGCGGCCTGATGATGCTGACCCAGGACACCGCCAAGGCCATGGGCGTGGCCAACCGCCTGGACCCCAAGCAGAGCATCGTCGGCGGCAGCAAGTACTTCGGCATGATCAAGCAGGGGCTGGCCGATGAGCTGGTAGAGCCGGACCGCACCTGGTTCGCCCTGGCCGCCTACAACATCGGCATCGCCCACCTGGGGGATGCGCGCAAGCTGGCCGAGGCCGAAGGCCTGAACCCGAACAAGTGGCTGGACGTGAAGCAGATGCTGCCGCGCCTGTCGCAGAAGCAGTGGTACCGCAAGACCCGCTACGGCTATGCCCGTGGCGGCGAGACCGTGCACTTCGTGCAGAACATCCGCCGCTACTACGACATCCTCACCTGGGTGACCCAGCCGCAGATGGAAGGCTCGCAGGTGGCCGAAAGCAACCTGCACGTTCCGGGTATCGACAAACGCAAGCCCAGCGAAGAAACCCCGCCGCTCTGAGTCTCTGAGCACCTGAATCCAGCTAGCGGATGCCGGCCCCTCAGCCCTTCAGCGAACGCCGCATCTTGAAGAACTCGCTGAGGATCGCCCCGCACTCCGTCGCCAATACGCCCCCCTCCACCAGCACCCGGTGGTTGAGGAAGTCCTGGGTGAAGAACTGCCCACGGCTGATCGCCACCCCTGCCTTGGGCTCGGTGGCGCCGTAGACCACCCGCGCCACCCGCGAATGGACGATGAGCCCGGCGCACATGCTGCAAGGCTCCAGGGTCACGTAGAGGGTGCTGCCCACCAGCCGATAGTTTTCCACCGCCAGCGCCGCATCGCGGATGGCGACCATCTCGGCGTGGGCGCTGGGGTCGTGACGGGAGATCGGGCAATTGAAGCCGCGCCCGATCACCTGGCCGTCCTGCACCAGCACCGCGCCGACCGGCACCTCGCCCAGGGCCGCGCCCTCGGCGGCGAGCGCCAGGGCTTCACGCATGAAGTCCTCGTCACGGCTGCGGTCGACGATCATCGGCTGGCGCATCCTCAGGCCACCTCGATCGCGGCCATCAGGCCGGTCTCCATGTGGTCGATGACGTGGCAGTGGAACATCCACACGCCGGGGTTATCAGCCACCAGGGCTATGCGCGCGGTCTCGTTCTTGCCCAGCAGGTAGGTGTCGGTGAAGTAGGGAATGATCGCCTTGCGGTCCGAGTCGATCACCTTGAAGGCCATGCCGTGCAGGTGGATCGGGTGCAGGTACTGGGCCATGTTGCGCAGCTCGAAGATGTAGTGGCCGTTCTTCTTCAGCGTGGCGATGGGGCGGTCGGCGCAGGTCTTGTCCTGGATGTCCCAGGCCTTGCCGTTGATCTGCCAGTAATTGCTGGGTCGGCCAGCGACGCTGGTCAGGGTCGCGGCCCATTCGAACTTGAAGCTGAGGATCTCGGCCTTCTCCAGGTCCGGCTCCGGCACCGGGTTGGCCGGCAGCGCGGGCGGCCAGTCACCGGCAGCCTCCTCGGTGGCGACGCTCTTCAGGGTCGCCAGGCGCAGCGGCCCGTTGCGCAGCGGCAGCTCCTGGCCGGCGGCGGGCACCTTGAGCGCCAGCTCGATGCGCATGCCCGGGCCGAGCAAGTACTCCTTGCCCAGGTCGCGCGGCGCCACCGGGTGGCCGTCCAGCGAATAGATGCGCACCTCCGCGCCCGGCATGTTGAGGCGGTAGGTGACGGTGTTGTCGAGGTTGAGCAGGCGCAGGCGCACCACCTGCCCGGCGGGCAGTTCGAGGGTCGGCGCCGGCTTGCCGTTGATGGTGGTCAGGCGACCCCGGGTGCCTTCGCGGGCCGCCTCGCGGGGCACGCTGAACTGGGTGAAGGCGCCCTCCTCGTCCACGTGCCAGGTCTTCAGGCTGAGCACGCGCTCGTGGCGGAAGCCGCTGGGCTCGCGCTCTTCGACGATCAGCGGGCCGACCAGGCCGCGCCCCAGCTGCTCGGCGCTGGACAGGTGCGGGTGGTACCAGAAGCTGCCGGCGTCTTCGGTGCGGAAGCGGTAGTCGAAGTACTCGCCCGGCAGCACCGGCAGTTGCGAGACATAGGGCACGCCATCCATCTCCAGCGGCAGGCGGATGCCGTGCCAGTGGATGGTGGTGGGCTCGTCGAGCTTGTTGATGAAGCGCACGCGCAGCCAGTCGCCCTGGCGCGAGCGCAGCTCCAGGCCGGGTGCCTGGCCGCCATAGGCCCAGGCCGGGGTGACGTGGCCGGAGACCAGCTCCAGGTCCAGCGGGGCGGCGAACAGTTCGTAGTCGTGGGTCTTGGCGTCGAGGCTGCGACCCAGCCAGTAGCGGGCGCCGCCGGCGCCCAAGCCGACCACGCCGAGGCCGACCAGGCCACCGAGAATCTGTCTGCGGGTGAATGACACGGGATGCAGGCTCCTGTGAAAAATGCTTGGCGGGGCCATCAGGCGGTGCGCTGCCGCTCTGTGGCGGCAAGAAAGGCCGGCCCACAGGGGGCCGGCTCACGGGTGGCACATTCTGGCACAGCCCCTGTGCGTCAGGGCAGCGCCGGGCCGTGGCCAGATGCCACAGCCGCCTAGCGGTTGCGGCCCAGGTAGGCGCGGGTGGTGAGCAGGTACACCGGCAGCCCGGAGACCAGCACGATCAACGCGGCGTAGGGCGCAGCAGCGGCGTATTCCAGGTTGGCGGTGTGCGACCACACGGCGGTGGCCAGCGTGTCCAGGCCGGTGGGGCCGAGGATCAGGGTGGCCGTCAGCTCCTTCATGCAGTCGAGGAACACCAGCACGAAACCGGCGCCGATGGCCGGGAAGATAATCGGCAGGGTCACCCGCAGGAAGGCCTTGAACGACGTCTGCCCGAGGGTGCGCGCGGCCTCCTCCAGCTGCGGCGAGGCCTTCTCCAGCGCCACGCGGATCGGCGACTGGGCCATGGGCATGAACAGCAGCGCATAGGCCACCAGCAACAGCAGCGTGGTCTGGTACAGCGCCGGTGCGTAACCCAGGGCGAAGAACACCAGAGAGAGCGCGATCACCAGCCCCGGCAGTGCGTGCAGCAGATAGGGCAGGCGTTCGGCCAGGCGCGCCAGGCGCCCGTGGTAGCGCACCACCACCAGCCCCACCGGCAACGCCAGCAGGCAGCTGATCAACGCGCCACCGAAGGACAGGTAGAGCGACGAACCCAGGGTGCGCAGGATGTCCATCAGCGGGAAGGCCGCCGAACTGCCTTCGTGAATCCAGAAACCGAGCATGGCCAGCGGCGTGCCCGAGCCGATCACCACCAGCGCCACCAGCAGCACCTGGATCGGCCAGTTCCACAGCCCCAGGCGCACGGGCGCGGTGCGTCGCGCCACGCCTTGCCCGGTACGGGCGAAGCCGCGCCCGCGCAGGCGCAGCTCCATGCCCATCATCAGCATGCACAGGGCCAGCAGCAGCGCCGAAAGCATCGCCGCGTTGGCGTTGCTGAATTCCAGCTCGAACTGCTGGTAGATGGCGGTGGTGAAGGTCTGGTAGCGCATGATCGATGGCGCGCCGAACTCCACCAGCATGTGCAGCGCCACCAGCAGCCCGGTGCCCATCAGGGTCGGTCGCAGCAGCGGCAGGGTCACCCGCCAGAACACCTGGCGCCGGGTGTAGCCGAGCATGCGCGCGGACTCTTCCAGCGCCGGGTCGAGGTTGCGCAGGGTGGCCACCACCGGCAGGTAGATCAGCGGGTACTTGGAGAGGATCATCACCAGCGCCGTGCCGCCAAGGCCCTCGAACACCGGGCTGATGGAAATCCACGAGAAACCGGCGACGAAGGCCGGGATCGCAAAGGGCAGGCACAGCAGCACGTTCCACTGGCGGCGCCAGCGCAGGTCGCTGCGCTCCACGCACCAGGCCAGGGCCAGGCCGAGCAGTACGCAACCGGCGGTCACCAGCACCATCAGCTTCATGGTGTTGGCCAGCAGGTGGAACACGAAGGGGCGCCACAGCAGTTGCCAGGCGGTGTGCCAGCCGGATTCCCAGCTGCGCACGGCGACGTAGAACAGGGGCAGTGCAGCGACCAGCAATAATGCCAGGACCGGCACCTGCAGCCAGATGGGCGGGGAGCGGCGACGACGGCCGAGGGGTTTCGACGCCGAGGCCGCCAGGGCCGGGTCCAGGACTTCGGATTGCATCAGTTCAGCCCGACCTCACGCTCCAGCTCCAGGGCGTCCTCCGCCAGGCCGATGTCAGCGGCGGTGAGCTTGGGCGGGCGCAGTTGGTCATAGGGCTTGAGCAGCGGGTCGGCCGACACCTTCTGGTTCACCGGGTATTCGGCGGACTGGCTGAGGATGGCCTTCTGGCCTTCTTCGCTGAGCATGAAGGCGACGAACTGCTGGGCCTCCTTCGGGTGCTTGCTGGCTTTCACCACCGCCACGCCGGAGACGCTGGCCAGGCCGCCGGCATCGCCGTCGGCGAAGTAGTGCAGCTTGCTCTTCAGCTCGCCCTTCTCCTTCTTCAGCGCCATCCAGTAGTAGCTGTTGATCAGCGCGGCGGCGACTTCACCGTTCTCCACCGCCTTCATGGCGATGACGTTGTTGGTGTAGGTGGAGCCGAAGGCCTTGAGGCCGGTCAGCCATTCCTCGGCCTTCTCGCGACCCTCCAGCTTGATGATGGCGGCCACCTGGCCAAGGAACTCACCGCTGCTGGGCACGAAGGCGATCTTGCCGCTCCATTCCGGGTCGGCGACGTCGAGCACGCTTTGCGGCAGGGCCTGGTCGCCCAGCTCCTCGGGGTTGTACGCCAGCACGCGCACACGGGAGGTGACGCCGATCCAGTTGCCGGCGGGGTCGGCGTACTGCGGCTCGACCTGCTTGAGGGAGCTGTCGTCGACCTTGGCAAGCATGCCCTGGCCGGCCAGCTTGATCAGCGGCGGCGCTTCTTCGGTGTAGATGATGTCGGCGGGCGAGCGCTCGCCCTCTTCGGCGATCTGGTTGGCCAACTGGCCACCGCCCCCCTTGCGGATGCGCACCTGGATGCCGGTCGCCTTGGTGAAGGCCTCGGCGACGGCCTTGCCGGTCGCTTCGTGCTGCCCGTTGTACAGAGTCAGGGTCACCGCGTCGTCAGCCTGGGCCGCCATGGGCAGCAACAGACCGAGGGACAGAACACCGGCGCCGCAGACGCGGGCCAACGCAGTTACGAGACGTGCCGACATAAGCCACTCCTATCAACTCAGCAATAATCGGAAACGATTATACGGATCAACTGCGCTTCATTCTCAAGAAAAGGCTGCGACAGGTTGCTGCGGCAGACGTGAGAGGAAGCGATGGCGGATATGAAAAAGGCGCGGACCGCATGCGGTCCGCGCCTTCGACGCTGCCTTCAGGCCTGCGCCGTCATTCCCACTCGATGGTCGCCGGCGGTTTGCTCGACACGTCATAGGTGACGCGGGAGATGCCTTCGATCTCGTTGATGATGCGGTTGGAGACCTTCTCCAGCAGCTCGTAGGGCAGGTGCGCCCAGCGGGCGGTCATGAAGTCGATGGTTTCCACCGCACGCAGGGCGACGACCCAGGCGTAGCGACGGCCGTCACCGACCACGCCGACGGATTTCACTGGCTGGAACACCACGAAGGCCTGGCTGGTCTTGTGGTACCAGTCGAAGGCACGTAGCTCTTCGATGAAGATGTGGTCGGCACGACGCAGCAGGTCGGCGTACTCCTTCTTCACCTCGCCGAGGATGCGCACACCCAGGCCCGGGCCCGGGAACGGGTGGCGGTAGACCATGTCGTAGGGCAGGCCCAGTTCGAGGCCGAGCTTGCGCACTTCGTCCTTGAACAGTTCGCGCAGCGGCTCCACCAGGGAGAACTGCATGTCTTCCGGCAGGCCGCCGACGTTGTGGTGGGACTTGATCACGTGGGCCTTGCCGGTCTTGGCGCCGGCCGACTCGATCACGTCGGGGTAGATGGTGCCCTGGGCGAGGAACTTCACGTCCTTCAGCTTGGTGGCTTCCTCATCGAACACCTGGATGAAGGTGCGGCCGATGATCTTGCGCTTCTCTTCCGGGTCGGAGACACCGGCCAGGCGACCGAGGAACAGCTCTTCGGCGTTGGCGCGGATCACCTTGACGCCCATGTTCTCGGCGAACATGGCCATCACCTGGTCACCCTCGTGCAGGCGCAGCAGGCCGTTGTCGACGAAGACGCAGGTCAGCTGGTCGCCGATGGCCTTGTGCAGCAGCGCCGCGACCACCGAGGAGTCGACACCGCCGGACAGGCCCAGCAGCACCTTGTTGCTGCCCACCTGGGCGCGCACGGTGGCGATGGCGTCGTTGACGATGTTGGAGGGGGTCCACAGGGCTTCGCAGCCGCAGATGTCCAGCACGAAGCGGGAGAGGATGCGACCGCCCTGCTTGGTGTGGGTCACTTCCGGGTGGAACTGCACGCCGTAGTACGCGCGGCTGTCGTCGGCCATGGCGGCGATCGGGCAGCTCGGGGTGCTGGCGAGGATGTGGAAGCCCTCGGGCATGGCAGTGACCTTGTCGCCGTGGCTCATCCACACGTCGAGGCCGAACAGGCCGTCAGCGTCGACATGGTCTTCGATGCCATCGAGCAGGCGGGCCTTGCCGACCACGTCGACACGGGCGTAGCCGAATTCGCGCAGGTCGGAACCCTGGACCTTGCCGCCCAGTTGCTCGGCCATGGTCTGCATGCCGTAGCAGATGCCGAACAGCGGGACGTTGAGATCGAACACCGCCTGGGGCGCGCGCGGGCTGTTGGCCTCGTGCACCGACTCAGGGCCGCCGGCGAGGATGATGCCCTTGGGCGCGAAGGCGCGGATGGCATCGTTTTCCATGTCGAACGGGTGGATCTCGCAGTACACGCCGATCTCGCGAACGCGGCGAGCGATCAGCTGGGTGTACTGGGAACCGAAGTCGAGGATCAGGATGCGGTGGGCGTGGATATCTTGATTGGCCATGAGCTTTCCTTCGGAAAGAGCTTGAAGCTGAAAGCCAGAAGCTGGAAGTGCAGGGCGAAAGTCATGCTTCCGTCCTCCAGCTTCCAGCTTCCAGCACCTGTTACGCGGCCCCTTAACCTACGCGGTAGTTGGGCGCCTCTTTGGTGATCTGCACGTCATGCACATGAGACTCGGCCATGCCGGCACCGGTGATGCGCACGAACTCCGGCTTGGTGCGCATCTCTTCGATGGTGGCGCAGCCGGTGTAGCCCATGGAGGCGCGCAGGCCGCCCATCAGCTGGTGAACGATCGCGGACATGGTGCCCTTGTAGGGCACGCGGCCTTCGATGCCTTCCGGAACGAGCTTCTCGGCACCGGCGGAGGAGTCCTGGAAGTAGCGGTCGGAGGAACCCTGGGCCTGGGCCATGGCACCCAGCGAACCCATGCCGCGGTAGGCCTTGTAGGAACGGCCCTGGAACAGCTCGACCTCGCCCGGGGCCTCTTCGGTACCGGCCAGCATGGAGCCGATCATCACGGCGGAAGCGCCTGCGACGATGGCCTTGGACAGGTCACCGGAGTAACGGATGCCGCCGTCGGCGATCAGCGGAACGCCGGTGCCGGCCAGGGCAGCGGCGACGTTGGCGACTGCGGATATCTGCGGGACGCCGACGCCGGCGACGATACGGGTGGTGCAGATGGAGCCCGGGCCGATGCCGACCTTGACCGCATCGGCGCCCGCTTCGGTCAGGGCCTTGGCAGCTTCGCCGGTGGCGATGTTGCCGCCGATCACCTGGACTTCGGGGAAGGTCTGCTTGACCCAGCGAACGCGGTCGATCACGCCCTTGGAGTGGCCGTGGGCGGTGTCGACGATGATCACGTCGACGCCGGCATTCACCAGCGCGGTGACGCGGTCAGCGGTATCGGCGCCGGTACCGACGGCAGCGCCGACGCGCAGGCGACCCTGGTCGTCCTTGCTGGCCAGCGGATAGGCCTTGGCCTTCTCGATGTCCTTCACGGTCATCATGCCCTTCAGGCTGAAGGCGTCGTCGACGATCAGGACTTTCTCGATGCGGTGCTTGTGCAGCAGCTCGCGAACGGTGTTCTTGTCGGCGCCTTCCTTGACGGTGACCAGGCGCTCTTTCGGCGTCATCACGTCACGGACGCGGGCGTCCAGGCGGTTTTCGAAGCGGACGTCACGGGAAGTGACGATGCCCACCAGGTCACCGTTGGACAGCACCGGCACACCGGAGATGTTGTGCTGGCGGGTCAGTTCGAACAGGTCGCGCACGGTGGCGTCGGCCTCGATGGTGATGGGGTCCTTGACCACGCCGGCCTCGAACTTCTTCACCTTGCGGACCTCGGCAGCCTGCTGCTCGACGGTCATGTTCTTGTGGATGATGCCGATGCCGCCTTCCTGCGCCATGGCGATAGCCAGACGGGCTTCGGTCACGGTGTCCATCGCGGCGGACAGCAGGGGGATATTCAACTCGATGCCGCGCGTCAGGCGGGTCTTGAGGCTGACGTCCTTCGGCAGGACCTCGGAATACCCCGGGATCAGGAGTACGTCGTCGAAGGTGAGGGCTTCTTGGCTGATGCGCAGCATGGCGGGGCTCCCAGGCGGGAAAATTGGAAGCGCGGCATTATATCTCAGCTGTGATGGCGCGCTCAATGAAACCGTTACCTTCGGCCTCACCTTCTTCACTGCCGTACCACCCTTTCCGATGGAGTGCCATCCCGCATCTGCAGGATAGCGGCGGCGCGCCGGGCCTTCCGATACTCCCCCATGACGTTGCGCCCCAGGCGGGGCGCGTTCGCCGACGCCGATAACGACAAGAATAAAGAGTGGGAACCATGCGCCAGCCCCTTGCCCTCCATCCGTCACCCGCCGACTCGACGCTGGCCGATCCCCCAGAGCAACGCAACGGCCGCGCCTGGTTCCGCCGCAAGCGCAGCACCGGCGATCCGCGACCGCCCCACCCTGCCAGGCTCCATCCCCGCACCACCCTCCCGCTGCACCAAGCGCCCCGCGCGCACCGCCCCCAGGCGCCCCCAGACCTCCCGCCCGCTCACCACCACCGCCCATCAAGCGGCGACACCCGTTCGCCCCGAGGAAAGGACATCGTCATGACCCGCTCACCCTTGCCCCTTTTCGCCACCCTGCTGCTGATCCTGAGCCCAACCACCCAGGCCACGCAGCCGGAACTCATGCCCTACCTGCCGCAACGGACACTGGAGCTCGCGGAGTACCTGCCACCGCCGCCGCCCGCCGGCACCGCCGAAGACCGGCTCGACCTCGATACCGTGCTGCTCGTCCAGCGCGAGCGCACCCCGCAGCAGGTGGAGCAGGCCAAGCGCGACGACCACCTCGACGACGCGGCCTTCCCCTTCGCCCAGGGCATCCTCGGGGCGGAGTTCACCGTCGAGCGGCACCCGCAGACCGCGCACTTCTTCCGCCGCGTGCTGGTGGACCTGGAGCAGACGCTGATGCCCGCCAAGCACCACTTCGCCCGCCCCCGCCCCTACGAACTCAGCCAGGAGGTGAAGCCGATACTGCCGCCCCCCATGGGCGAGTCCTACCCCAGCGGCCACACCATGGATGCCTACCTCACCGCCATCCTGCTGGCCAAGATGCTGCCGGAACACCGCGCCGAGCTCTTCGCCCGGGCCGCAGCAGCCGCGCAAAGCCGCGTGGTGGCGGGTGTGCACTACCCCACCGACCTGGAAGGCGGGCGCATATCCGCGGCGGTACTCGCCAACGAGCTGCTGAAGAACCCCGGCGCCCTGCGTGACTTCGAGCACGCCCGGCGCGAGGTGAGAAGCAACCTCGCCCTGGATTGACGCCCACCCGGGCCGCGGTGGGTGACGCCGCGGCCCGCCATGGAAGGCACCACCCCACGCAGGGAGCCGTAGCCTCTATAAGAAGGAGCGACACCATGTTCGTGAATCGCCTCGCCCTCCCCCTCTGCCTGCCACTGCTGACCGCCCTCGCCTGCCACACTCAGGCGCAGGAAACCTCCTGGAGCGACGCCCTCGCCCAGGGCGACGCCCGCCTGTTCTTCGACAACCAGTACTTTGCCCGCGACTTCCGCGATGGCCCGAACAACGCCGGGCGCAACCGCTACAAACCCCGCGACGAACGCAACGGCTACCGCCAGGAATGGGGACAGTCCGTACAGCTGCATTACCACTCGGGCTTCACGCCCGGCCTCATCGGCCTGGGCGTCGACGCCTTCGCCATGGCCGCGTTCAAACTCGACAGCGGCGGCGGGCGCACCGGCACGGGCACCCTGGCGGTGGACGGCCAGGGCCACCCGCGAGACAGCCACGGCAAGGCCGGCGGCGCGCTCAAGCTGAAAATCGCCGATGCGCAGCTCAGGTACGGCAACTTCAGCACCCAGGCGCCGGTACTGGCGGCGGACAACAGCCGCATCATCCCCGGCATGGCCCACGGCCTGTACCTGCAGGGCGACTGGGCCGGGCTGCAACTGGAGGCGGCGCGCTTCACCGCGCTTTCCGGCCCCACCGAAAGCAAGAGCCGTGGCGCCATCTCCACCGTCGTTGGCCGCCCGGACCGGCGCGGCATCGATATCCACAGCGCCAGCTATATAGGGCTCAGCCATCGCGGCGAACCCTGGAGCCTCTCCTATTACCTGGGCCAACTGGAGGACGTCTGGACCCAGCACTACCTGCACCTGGGTCACGAACAGGCGCTCGGCGCCGGCACCCTGAGCAACAGCACCCACTTCTATCGCACCCGCGACAGTGGCGCCTCGCTGTTCGGCCCCATCGACAACCTCATCGGCTCCCACGCCATTGCCTACCGTTTGGGCGCGCACCGCCTGACCCTGGCCTACCAGCGTACCTTCTCGGACACGCCCTTCGACTACATCGGCTTCGGTGATGGGCAGAGCAGCCAGTCGATCGTCCTGGCCAACGCCGCCGCGTATTCGGACTTCAACGGGCCCCGTGAGCGCTCCTGGCAGCTTCGCTATGACCAACGCCTGCACTGGCTGGGCCTGCCGGAGCTGAACCTGGCCCTGCGCTACCAGCAGGGCTGGGGCGCAGACGGCAGCCATGCCTCTAGCCACAGCATCTACCACGGGCTCTACGGTCGCGACGGCAAGCACCACGAGCTGGACCTGGACCTCGGCTACACCTTCGCCAGTGGCCCGCTGAAAAACCTGCACCTGCGCGCCACGCAGATCTGGCACCGGAGCAACCGCGCTTATGCGGACGCCTCCATCGACCAGACGCGCCTGCGCATCCAATACCCGCTGGAGCTGTTCTAAATCCGCGCCGCCCGCTTCAGTGCCGCAGCGGGCGGCGCGCCACTCAAGGCTGCAGCGCCAGGTAGCGCGCCACCAGCGCCACGCCGCTGCACAGCACCAGCCAGGTGACCAGCCGCACGAAGGCCTCGCGGGACAGGCGCAGGGTCAGGCGCCGGCCTATCCACAACCCCAGCGCCATGGCCGGCAGCAGGCTCAGGGCCAGCAGCAGTATCTGCCAGTCGGCGTAGAGCCCGGCCACGACGAACAGCCCCAGGCGCACCAGGGTGCTGCAGCCGATCAACGCACTCTGGGTCGCGCGGATCCGCTCCTTCTCGGGCAGACGGCCACTGAGATACAGCGCATAGAGGAAGCCTCCACTGCCGAACAGCGCCCCGAAGGTGCCGCCAAAGACACCGAAGGGCACCACCCAGAGGGGCTTCATCGGTGCCTGCCGCACCGGCTGCAGAAACAGCGACCAGATGGCATAGGCACAAACGAACAGGCCGAACAGCAGCATCAGCAACTCGGCATCCAGGTTCACCAGCCCGTAGGCGCCAATGGCGCAGCCCAGCGCCATGCAGGGAAACAGCCGACGCAGCTCGCTCCCGGCCACCGCCTTGCGCGCCGTGAACCAGCTGCCGGCGGATGCGACGAAATCCAGCAGCACCAGCAGCGGGATGATCCGCGCCATGGGCAGGCTGCTCACCAGCAGCGGCCCGGCCACCAACGCCGTGCCGAAGCCGGCGATGCCGAACACCACATAGGCCAGGACGATGGCACCCGCGATGAGCAACCAGTCGGTCGGCGAAAACGACAGCAGGGCGAACAGGCTTTCGACACTCATGGAACGACGCTCGACAGGGACGTGCCGTCAATCTAGCGAGCGCGACAGGCATCAGGCCAATACAATCCACCGCCTCGCCCCATCTCCAAAAAGCATGGCAGGAGCCCCCGTGATCTCATTACGACAACTGCGCTATTTCATCGAGATCGTCGAGAGCGGCAGCTTCAGCCGCGCGGCCGAACGCCTGTTCATCGCCCAGTCGGCCCTCAGCCGGCAAATGCGCGAACTGGAAACCCACCTCGCCACCCCCCTGCTGGAACGCGGCCCGCGCCAGGTCGAACTGACCCCAGCGGGGCGTGCCTTCCACCCCCTGGCACTGCGCCTGCTGCAGGACCTGGAAGCCGCCGGCGAGCTGGCCCGCCAGGTCGGCCAGGGCCAGCACGGCACCCTGCGCCTCAGCCATTCCAGCTCGGTGCCCCTGGGCGCGCCGCTGCAGGCGCCCCTGCGCAACTACCTGGAGCGACACCCGGGGGTGAACCTGGAGATCGTCCAGCAATCCTCCGAGCAGCAACTGGCCGATCTGCAGGAAGGCCGCCTGGATGTGTGCCTGCTGCGCCTGCCGGTGCTGCGCCAGTACCCCGGCCTGGCCCTGCAGCCGCTGTACCGCGAACCGCTGCTGCTGGCCGTGGCCGCCGAGCACCCGCTGGCCGATGAGGCAGGGCCCATTCCCCTCGCCCGCCTGGCGGACGAACCCTTCGTTTCGGTGCCGCACATGCAGCGCGGCGGCCTCAGCTACCGTGCCGCCGAACTCTGCCTGCGCCAGGGCTTCTTTCCCCGTGCGGCCCGCGCCGTCTCGCGCAAGACCAGCCAGCTGCAACTCATCGAAGCCGGGCTCGGCGTCGCCCTGGTGCCCGCCTCGATGCGCGCCATCGCGCCTGCCGGGGTGCGCTTCCTGGCACTGGCCGATGCCGACTGCGACAGCCAGGTTGCCCTGGCCTGGCGCCACGCTGCCACGCCCCTGAGCCAGGGCCTGGTGGAGCACTTCCGCCAGCAACTGGGCGCAGGCTGATTCCGTCGCCTCGCGGTTGACGCCCGCCGACTGGCGGTTAAGCTGCGCGCCCCTGATCCCTCGGAGCCCCGTGTGGAAACCCGTCAACTGATCATCGTCCCGCAGATTTCCACCGTGCCTGGCCACCATGCCCTGGCCGGCCGCATGCTGCGCTGGCTGGTGCGCCAGGGTGTGGTCGAGGCCTTCCCCAGCGCCTTCGCCCGGGGTGGCAACCGCATGATCCACGCCGTCGCATCCGGGGCGCGCCAGGTGGCCGAGCACCCCGACCGGCTGCCGCTGGGCAAGCCCGGCGCCGGGTTGGAAATCGTCGACAAGCGCTGCATCTACACCCCCGCCCGTGGCTTCCTGCACGAGGCCGGCTGCCCGGAGTGCCGCCGCGAGGTCGGTGAGCCGCTGTTCGAAAGCCTGGAGGAGTGGTGGCCGGGCGAGACCGATAACTTCACCTGCCCCGAGTGCGGCTTCGAAGACGACATCAACGGCTTCCTTTATCTGCAGGCCTGCGGCTTCTCCAACCTGGCGTTCGTCTTCAACGATTGGCTGGAAGCCGGCTTCAGCCGCGCCTTCCTCGCCGCCTTCGCCGACCGCCTGGGCTTCCCCGTGCGCCTGGTCGAGGTGCACGACTGAACCGCGCGCATTGAGCGCGGGCCATCGCCGCCCGTATCATGCCGCTCATGTTCAAAGACCCCTTCCAACGGCTCGGCCTCGACCGCGAGGTGCTGACCGTCAGCCAGCTCAACCAGCGTGCCCGCCATCTGCTGGAGGACGTGTTCCCCCAGGTCTGGGTGGAAGGCGAAATCTCCAACCTGGCCAAGCCCGCGTCCGGCCACCTGTACTTCACCCTCAAGGACAGCCAGGCCCAGGTGCGCTGTGCACTGTTCCGGCAGAACGCCGCCAAGGTGCGCCAGGCCCTGCGCGACGGCCTGGCGGTGAAGGTGCGCGGCAAGGTCTCGTTGTTCGAGGGCCGTGGCGACTACCAGATGATCGCCGATGCCGTGGAGCCCGCCGGTGACGGCGCCCTGCGCCTGGCCTTCGAGGCCCTGAAGGACAAGCTCGCCGCCGAAGGCCTGTTCGACGCCGAATCCAAGCGCCCGCTGCCGGCCCACCCGCAACGCATCGGCATCGTCAGTTCGCCCACCGGTGCGGTGATCCGCGACATCATCAGCGTGTTCCGCCGCCGCGCGCCGCAGGTGGAACTGACCCTGGTGCCCACCGCCGTGCAGGGCCGCGAAGCCACCGCGCAGATCGTCCGTGCCATCGAGCGGGCCGACGCCCAGGGCTTCGATGCGCTGATCCTGGCCCGTGGCGGCGGCTCGCTGGAAGACCTCTGGTGCTTCAACGAGGAAGCCGTGGCCCGCGCCGTGGCCGCCTGCCAGACGCCCATCGTCAGCGCCGTAGGCCATGAGACGGACGTGTCCATCGCCGACTTCGTCGCCGACGTCCGCGCGCCCACGCCGTCCGCCGCCGCCGAACTCCTGGCCCCGGATTCCAGCAGCCTGCGCCAGCGCCTGGACAGTCTGCAGCGGCGCCTGGTGTTGCGCATGCAGCAGCAGATCGCCCATCACCACCTGCGCGTCGACGGCCTGACCCGGCGCCTGCGCCACCCCGGTGAACGGCTGCGCCAGCAGGCCCAGCGCCTCGACGACCTGGAGATGCGCCTGCAACGCGCCCTCGATCGCCAGCTGAGCACCCGCCGGGAACGCTTCGCGCGCCTGGAAACCCGCCTGGCCGCGCAACATCCGGGCCGCGCCCTGAGCCTGCTGCGCCAGCGCCTGGACAGCCTCGCTGCGCGCCTGCCGCGCGCCATGCAGGAAGGCCTCAAGGAGCGCCGCCTGCAGCTGCAGAGCCAGGTGCAGACGCTCAATGTCGTCAGCCCGCTGGCCACCCTCGGCAGGGGCTACAGCATCCTGCTCGACGAACGCGGCCAGGCCATCCGCAACGCCGCCCAGACCCGTCCCGGCCAGCGCCTGAAGGCTCGCCTGGGCGAGGGCGAACTCGACGTGCGGGTCGAAGACAATCACCTGACCCCGGTCACCCTTTCCCTGCTGGATTGATAGATGCGCCTGCTGCTCGCCCTGCTTCTCGCCGTCACCCTCCCCGCCCAGGCCGAAGGCTTCATCAGCCGCCTGCTGAACAAACCGGTGCCCGGCGGCGTCGCCGTGGTGCAACTGGGCCAGGGCGCCACGGCGCCGACGGCGCGCTTCCAGGACAAGCCCGTGCTGGTGGTGAAGGAAGAGGGCCGCGACTGGATCGCCATCGTCGGCATTCCCCTCGGCACCCAGGCCGGCACCCAGCAATTGAAGGTGAGCGATGGTCGCAGCCTGCCCTTCAGCGTCGGCAGCAAGCACTACAAGGAACAGCGCATCACCCTGAAGAACACCCGCCAGGTGAACCCGCTGCCCGAGGACCTCAAGCGCATCGACCGCGAGCTGGCCGAGCAGACCCGCGCCTACCGCAGCTTCACCCCGGGCACGCCGAGCAACCTGCTGTTCGACAAGCCGGTGAACGGGCCGCTCTCCAGCCCCTTCGGCCTGCGCCGCTTCTTCAACGGCGAGGAGCGCAACCCGCACTCGGGCCTGGACTTCGCCGTGGGCGCCGGTACACCGATCAAGGCACCGGCGGCCGGCAAGGTGGTGCTCATCGGCGACTACTTCTTCAATGGCAAGACGGTGTTCGTCGACCACGGCCAGGGGCTGATCAGCATGTTCTGCCACATGTCGAAAGTGGACGTGAAGCTCGGCCAGCAACTGCCGCGCGGCGGCGTGGTCGGGCGCGTCGGCGCCACCGGTCGGGCCACCGGGCCGCACATGCACTGGAACGTCAGCCTCAACGATGCCCGCGTCGACCCGGCCATCTTCATCGGCGCCTTCAAGCCCTGACGCTGGGCGCGGGATCGTTCGCGGCCGGCCCCTTCATACAATTCCCCTTACAGACGTCGCCTGGGCCGGGCGGCGCATTTTTGCTAAGGTCCGCCAGCTCCGGGGGCCGGCCGCAACGGCTGGCCCCATCGCACCGATGACATGGAGCCGCACATGCCCCACGAGCTGGCAACCTGGATGGACTGGCTGAAGGGCCACCCCGAACTCCTCACCCTCTGCGCCTCCACCCTGCTGGTACTGGGTGCCTGGGTGGCCAACTGGATGGTCAAGCGCATCCTCGTGCGCGGGCTGTACCGCGCCCTGAGCGCCACCGCCATGGGGCGCAACACGCACCTGGGCGAGAACGGCATGATCAAGCGGCTGGCCAATATCGTGCCGGCACTGATCCTCTCCAGCGGCGTGGTCCTGATCCCCGGCCTGCCGGAAACCCTGGTCACCGTGGTGCGCAACGTCTGCGGCGCCTTCATCGTGCTGACCATCGCGCTGGCCCTGAGCGCCCTGCTCGACCTGATCAACACCCTCTACCAGCTGCGCAAGGACGCTCACCTGCACCCGATCAAGGGCTACCTGCAGGTGATCAAGATCCTGGTGTTCGCCATCTGCGCGATCCTCATGGTCGCCACCCTGATCGACCGCTCGCCGCTGATCCTGCTCTCCGGCCTCGGTGCCATGGCAGCCGTGCTGATGCTGATATTCCAGGACACCCTGCTGTCCCTGGTGGCCAGCGTGCAGATCTCCTCCAACGATGTGATCCGCGTGGGCGACTGGATCGAGATGCCGCAGCTGAACGCCGACGGCGACGTGATCGACATCGCCCTGCACACGGTAAAGGTGCAGAACTGGGACAAGACCATCACCACCATCCCCACCAAGCGCTTCATCACCGACTCGTTCAAGAACTGGCGCGGCATGCAGGAGTCCGGCGGCCGGCGCATCAAGCGCTCGATCTACCTGGACCAGAACAGCGTGCACTTCCTCGTCACCGACGAGATCGCCCAGTTGCGCCGCTTCCGCCTGCTGGACCAGTACCTGAAGGCCAAGGAAAGCGAACTGCTGAGCTGGAACAGCCAGCTCGACGAGCCGCTGCGGGTGCCGGTCAACAGCCGCCAGCTGACCAACCTGGGGACCTTCCGCGCCTACGTGGAGAACTACCTGCGCCACAACGACGACATCCGCAAGGACATGACCCTGCTGGTGCGCCAGTTGAACCCAACCGCCGACGGCCTGCCGCTGGAGCTGTATTGCTTCACCAACACCACCGCCTGGGCGCGCTACGAGGCCATCCAGTCGGACATCTTCGACCACCTGCTGGCGATCCTCCCGGAGTTCGGCCTGCGCGTGTTCCAGCACCCGAGCGGCGCCGACATGCGCGAGCTGCGGCTGCCCGCCAAACAGCCACAGGCCCCGGCTCCCGCAGCTTTCGACCATTCGTCGGCCTGAACCGAAGCGACATCAAGAAGCCAGTACGCCCGCCGATGCAGTGTCGATACCGGAATTTCCGGTAGTGCGAGCGAGAAACGGGATGCTGACGGTCAATACCAACATCGCCTCCTCGTTCACGCGTAGACAGTTGAGCAACACGGACAACGCACTGGGTAAGGCCATGCAGCGTCTGTCGACCGGCCAGCGCATCAACAGCGCCAAGGATGATGCCGCCGGTTTGCAGATCTCCAACGCCCTTACGTCCCAGGTGCGTGGGCTCAACGTCGCCACGCGGAACGCGAATGACGGCATGTCGATGCTGCAGGTGGGAGAAGGCGCGCTGGAAAGCGTGACTACCGCGCTGCAGCGCATCCGTACGCTCGGCCTTCAGGCCATGAACGGCTCCAACACCGAGACCGATCGCGCCGCACTGAACCAGGAAGCGCAGAAGCTCCTGGAAGAGATCAACCGGGTCAACGAGACCACCACCTTCGGCGGCCGCAAGATCTTCAGCCAGGGCAGCGGCTCGCAGTTGGGCAAGCTGGACGAGCGCGCCGTGCTCAACTCGCTCAAGGGCTTCTGGATCAGCGAGGGCGAGCAGCGCGTCTTCGACGCCTATGGCATCAAGGCCGACGGCGCCACACTGAAGATCACCCTGAGCAACGATCCCTCCAGCACCACCCTGGCGTCGGTGGCCGGCTCGCCCGGCGCCGGGGGCAAGTACTACAACCAGGTGCTCGACGTGAACATGGCCTACTTCGATGGGTCCAGCCTGCCCAACGGCGGCAACAACCCGGGCCAGTACACCGACCGCGTCCTGGCCCACGAGATGACCCACGCGGTGATGGGCCGGGCGATGAACTTCAACGCCCTGCCCGGCTGGTTCAAGGAAGGCACGGCCGAGGCGGTGCAGGGCGCCGACGAACGCCTGCGCAGTGACATCGCCGCCAGCAGCGTCGGTGCGGTGGTGGGCGCCTTCGGCGGCATCGGCAACAGTGCCGGCTACTCCGCCTCCTACGCCGCGGTGCGCTACATGCACGCCGAGATCAAGGCCGCAGGCGGCAACGGTATCAAGGACGTGATGCAGTACCTGGCCGGCCACGCCAACTCCACACTCGACGACGCCCTGGCCAACGCCAGCCACGGCGCCTTCGCCAGTGCCGCCGACTTCGGCACCCAGTTCTCCGCCAACGGCGCCGCCTTCATCGGCACCATGGACCTGACCAACGAAGACACCGGCGCCATCGGCGGCTTCGATGCCGACGGCGGCGATGTATTCAACGCCGAGAACGTGCTGCCCAACCGCGGCACGGGCACACCCGGCTCCCTGGGCTTCAAGCTGGAAGAGCCCAAGCTGTTCGACGCCAACGCCACCGGTGGAGGCATGCAGACCTCGCTGCAGGTGGGCGCCAATGCCTGGGAAACCATTGATGTCGGGCTCGCCTCCTTCAACACCGGGGCGATGGCGCTGAGCAACGTCAACCTGATCAAGACCCCGGGCCTGGCGGTGATGGACATCGACGACGCCCTCGCCTACGTGGACCGCCAGCGTGCCTATATGGGTGCCATCCAGAACCGCCTGGACAACACCGTCGCCAACCTGCAGAACATCGCCGAGAACGCCAGCGCCAGCCGCTCGCGCATCACCGATGCCGACTTCGCCTCGGAGTCCGCCACCCTCGCGTCCCAGCAGATTCTCCGGCAGGCGGCGCAAAGCATGCTGGTGCAGGCCAACCAGATGCCCCAGGCGGTACTCTCGCTCCTCGGCTGACGCGCAATTCTCGCTACGTTTGGCCTCCCTCCAAGCAAGAATCTCTCACCTCACCAATCCCTCCGCACGAAATCACCAATTTTCTGACAAGCCTTGCCATATTCAACCCGAGTGAATAGGGTTGTCGGCATGAAAACCGCTCACACCCTCATCCTCCTGCGTCAACACGCCTGCCTACGTCTGGTCAGCCCACGACTGCGTAGCTGAATCGCGACGCCCTGCTCCACCCCGCATTTCATTTGGCCGGCCGCCGTCATCAGGCCCATCAGAACAAGGATTTCCCCATGAGCATGCTCAACGACCCGTCTCGCAAGTACCGCGCCTTCCCCGCCATCAACCTGCCCGATCGCACCTGGCCGTCGAAGACCATCACCGAAGTGCCGATCTGGTGCAGCTCCGACCTGCGCGACGGCAACCAGTCGCTGATCGAGCCGATGGATGCGCAGAAGAAGATGCGCTTCTTCAAGACCCTGGTGCAGGTGGGCCTGAAGGAAATCGAGGTGGCCTTCCCCTCCGCCTCGCAGACCGACTTCGACTTCGTCCGCGAGCTGATCGAGAACGGCCACATCCCGGATGACGTCACCATCCAGGTGCTGACCCAGGCCCGTGAAGACCTGATCACCCGCACCTTCGAATCCCTGAAGGGTGCGAAGAAGGCCATCGTCCACGTCTACAACGCCACCGCGCCGTCCTTCCGCCGCATCGTCTTCAACCAGGACCGCCAGGGCGTGATCGATATCGCCACCGGCGCTGCCCGCCTGATCAAGCAGCTGGCCGCCAAGCAGCCGGAAACCCAGTGGACCTTCCAGTACTCGCCGGAAATCTTCAGCTCCACCGAGCAGGACTTCTCCCTGGAGGTGTGCAACGCGGTGATCGACGTCTGGGAACCGACCCCGACCAACAAGATCATCCTCAACCTGCCGGCCACCGTGGAATGCGCCACGCCGAACGTCTACGCCGACCAGATCGAGTGGTTCGGCCGTTACATCAACAAACGTGACAGCGTGATCATCAGCCTGCACACCCACAACGACCGTGGCACCGGCGTGGCCGCCACCGAGCTGGGCCTGATGGCCGGCGCCGACCGTGTCGAAGGCTGCCTGTTCGGCAACGGCGAGCGCACCGGCAACGTCGACCTGGTGACCCTGGCGCTGAACATGTACACCCAGGGCCTGCACCCGCAGCTGGACTTCTCCGACATCGACGCCGTGCGCAAGGTGGTCGAGGAGTGCAACCAGCTGCCGGTTCACCCGCGTCACCCCTATGTGGGCGACCTGGTGCACACCGCCTTCTCCGGCTCCCACCAGGACGCCATCCGCAAGGGCTTCGCCCAGCAGAAGGAAGACGGTGTCTGGGAAGTGCCCTACCTGCCGATCGACCCAGCCGACATCGGCCGCAGCTACGAGGCGGTGATCCGCGTCAACAGCCAGTCGGGCAAGGGCGGCATCACCTTCCTGCTGGAGCAGGAATACGGCATCAGCCTGCCGCGCCGCATGCAGATCGAGTTCAGCCAGGTGGTACAGCGCGAGACCGACCGCCTCGGCCTGGAGATGACCGCCGAACAGATCTACAAGCTGCTCGACAGCGAGTACCTGCAAGCCACCACGCCCTACACCCTGAAGGGCCACCGCCTGCAGGAAGAGAACGGCACCAGCGCCGTGGACATCGAAGTGCAGACCAAGGGCGAGACCCAGCACCTGCGCGGCATGGGCAAGGGCCCGCTGGAAGCCCTGGTGGCCAGCCTGCCAGTGAAGGTGGAGATCATGGACTACTCCGAGCACGCCATCGGTGGCGGCGCCAACGCCAAGGCCGCGGCCTATATCGAACTGCGCCTCGACGGTGGCCGAGCGCTGCACGGCATCGGCATCGACGAGAACATCACCACCGCCAGCTTCCGTGCCCTGTTCAGCGCCCTCAACCGCGCCCTGAGCCAGACCGAAGCCGAAGCCGCCTGACACCCGGCCAGCAAATGAAAACCCCGCCAATCGGCGGGGTTTTGTTTTTCCGGGGATAACCCGGCGTGCGTCTCTAACCCTGTTGCTGCCAGTGGCAACGGCCCCAGGCGCACATCGCTTCCAGCACCGGCTGCAGGCTCGCGCCGTGCTCGGTGAGGCGGTACTCCACACGCGGCGGCACCTCGGCGAACACCGTGCGCGAAAGCACACCATCGTGCTCCAGCTCGCGCAGCTGCTGGGTCAGCATCTTTTCGGTGATGCCCGGCACCCGGCGCTTGAGCTCGGAGAAGCGCAGCGCCTCCTTCATCAGGTGGTACACCAGCAGCGACTTCCACTTGCCGCCGATCACATCCAGCGTCACCTCCACCGGCGTGTTGTAGACCTTGTCGCCCGAAACCAGACGCTTGGATTCGGTGGTGATCGGCTCGTGTTCGCTCATATTGCTTACCCACTAGTAAGTGACTCCCGGAATCGTACGTACTTGTCAGTAAGATTGCCACCTGCATAATCGATTGCCACATTCATGCCGAATGCAGCCGATGGAGATCGAACCATGACCGCACGCAACCTGTTCCAGCCCACCCGACTGGGCAGCCTCCAGCTCCCCAACGCGGTGGTGATGGCGCCCCTCACCCGCCAGCGCAGCCTGCAGCCCGGCAACATCCCCAGCGAACTCAATGCCACCTACTACGCCCAGCGCGCCGGCGCCGGCCTGATCATCAGCGAAGCCACCCAGGTCTGCCCCGAAGGCCAGGGCTATGCCTGGACCCCGGGCATCCACAGCGCCGAACAGGTCGAAGGCTGGAAGAAGGTCACCCGCGCGGTGCATGACAAGGGCGGCCGCATCGTCCTGCAACTCTGGCACGTGGGGCGCATCTCCCACCCGCTGCTGCAGCCGGGCGGCGTCGATCCCGTGGCCCCCTCCGCCATCCAGGCCAAGGCTGATTGCTATGTGCAGGAAGCCGACGGCAGCCACCACCGCGAACCCACCGCCAAGCCCCGCGCCCTGGAGATCGACGAACTCCCCGGCGTGGTCGCCGCCTACGCCCAGGGCACGGCCAACGCCCTGCGCGCCGGTTTCGACGGCGTGGAAGTGCACGCTGCCAACGGTTACCTGCTGGACCAGTTCCTCTGCTCCGGCAGCAACCAGCGCACCGATGCCTACGGCGGCTCGGCTGCCAACCGCGCGCGCCTGGTGCTGCAGGTGATCGACGCCGTGATCGCCACCACCGGCGACAGCGGCCGCGTGGGCGTGCGCATTTCCCCCATGGGCACCTTCGGCGACATCACCGACGCCAACCCGCGCGAAACCTTCGGCTACCTGGTGGAGCAGCTGAACAGCCGCAACCTCGCCTACCTGCACATCAACAAGCCGGACTGGCTGGGCGGCACCTTCGAAGGCTTCGACGACCTGCTGCGCGAACTGCGCGACCGCTACCAGGGCAAGATCATCCTCGCCGGTGGCCTGGACAGCAGCAGCGCCAAAGCAGCCCTGAGCACCGGCCTGGCCGACGCCGTGGCCTTCGGTCGCCCCTACATCGCCAACCCCGACCTGGTGGAACGACTGCGCCAGGGCGCGCCCCTCAACCAACCGGACGCCAACACCTTCTACGGTGGCGCCGAAGCCGGCTACACCGACTACCCGACCCTGGGTTGAACGGAGGCTGAAACAAAAACGCCGGGCAATGCCCGGCGTTTTTCATGACTCTGTCTGCGTCAGCTGTTGTGGTTTTAATGCAGACCCTCAAGCACGGCCCTTTCCGGGCGCCCAAGGGTTTGTGCCACCGCCGCCGCATGGGTTTCGCTCCGCTCTACCCATCCTACGAAAGCCGCCTCCACGTATGCGCGCGCGGTTGGTGCGTACACCGATGCAGGTAATTCGAGCGAAGAACGTTGGAGCAGCCGCCAAACGCCCCTTCCCAGAAGGCCGAGCGAATCGTCGTGGAAGGGGTTGAGCGACATGGATGTCGCGAGAGCCGCGATGGGCCAGGGATGGCCCTTCGCGGCGTGCCCCTGGAACGATGATGGAGCGAGGGAAGTCTGGCTTCAGCCAGACCCGTATGGAGGGGCAAGCGTTTTTGGTTCCTTTTTGGGCGACTGAAAAAAGGGACTCGCCCGGGGGGGCGAAACCAGAAGCACCAGCAAAGCTCGGCAATCAGCTGGGCTCAAATCCTCTAGCAACACTTAACGCAGACAGAGCCTTTTTCATGGCGATGGCTCAGACGAGCCCGAACAGCAGAAGAACCGGCACCATGGCGACGATGAACCCCAGCATGAACAGCAGGCCGATGCCCACGCTGCGCCACAACGAGAAGAACGCGCCATTGGCGATCTTGTGCTGGTCCACCTGCGTGCCGAACAGCTGCCGGGCATAGGCATTCATCGCAATCACCTGGACCACGCCGAACACGATGGCGGGCACGTTCTCCGGCAGCAGGGCGCCGGCAACGATGATCGCGATGAAGAAACCGATCGAGACGGCCCAGAGCTTCCCGGCCTCGCCACCCCGCCCCATCGCCTTGAGATTGGCGGCGATGACATAGGCCCCCGCCAGCGGCGTGCCGAAGAAGGTGGCGATGCCGATACCGGGGATGCTGTAGAGGCGCAGGTGCTCGGTGCCGGTAGTCGGCGTCAGCAGCTCGGCGGCGGGGGTCTGGAAGGGGTTTTCGGCTTCCGTGCTCATATCGGGCTCCTTAGGGGTAACGCAGAAGAAGGACGCAGGAGCGCCATGATACGGAGCCGCCCGGCATCGGGCGACCCCGGATGAAGGGGCGGCCAGTATCAACCGGCCACCCCGCCCATCAGTTGCAGGCGCCCTCGTCGCGCCACACCTTGCCGCTGCCTGCACCACCGGTGAATGCCGGGTTGCCGGGCTCGTTACCCTTGGTCCACCAGCCCGCAGTGTAGAAGCGGCCCTTGTGGCTCACCCTGTCCTTGGCCACGTAGGTGCTTTGGGGGTTCCACGGGCCCTGGCAGCCGACCGGGGTTTCCACCTTGTCGGCGATGACCTTGACCGAGTGATCACGCGTCACTGTCTGCTTGCCATTGCTCAAGCTGAGGGTGACCCGGTAGGTGACGTCCTGGGCCGCTTTCGGGGCCACGAATTTCATCAGGGTGCCCGCTGCCTGGAAATCGACGCGAGGCGTCACGCTCCATGCATAGCTCAGGGGCCGGCCGGCCGGGTCGCTGGAGGCCGTGGCATCGAGGTAGACGGTTTCACCGGACTTGGCCTCAGTGGCTCCACCGATGATGGCCACAGGTGGCTTGACTGGCTCCACCGGAGGCTCGATCGGCTGCCCACCTGAGCCCTGGCAGGGACCCAGGTCACGCCAGACCTTGCCGGCGCCATCCGCGCCCGTGGTCGATGCCTGGCCCGGCTCGGCGCCGGAGGTCCACCAGCGGGCCTGGTACTGGCGCCCCTTCCACTGCACCACATCGTTGCCGACGTAGGTGGCGGTCTTCTTCCATTCCGGCTTGCAGTTACCAACCGCCGCCTTGGCCTTGACCAGCACCTCGTGAGTACGGGTAGTGCTCTGCTTGCCGTTGCTGAGGGTCAGGGTAAAGCGGTAGCGGGTGTCTTCCTGCAGCTCCGGCGCGGTGAAGCTGATGCGTGCACCGTCGAAACTGAAGTCGAGCCTGGGCGTCGACTCCCAGGCGAAGCTCAGGGCAAGCCCCTGGGGATCGCTGGAGGCGGACGCATCCAGGACGATCCTGTCACCGGCATTGGCTTCGGTCTTGCCGCTGATCTGCGCCACGGGCGGCTTGCTGGCTTCCATGGGCTTGAGCGCAGCGGCCTTGAGCTGGTTATCCGCATTGAACTGGCCGTCGGCGAGCAAGGTCCAGCCGCCGTTGGGGCTGTCGCCGCCGTACACCTGGTAGCCCTTGATGATGCCGCTCTGGCCCGCGTCCTGACGGGGCAGGTAATGCAATTGGGAGAAGCGGCTGTCCGTGCCCAGGTCGATGACGATCTGGTGCGGGTAGCGGGCACCGGCGGCGGAGCTCCAATAGGACGCCGGGTTGCCGTCGATGGCATGGGCAGCGGGCGCAGAACCGGCAATGGCGCTGCTGGTGGAGTGAACCTTCCAGCTGTTACGCGGCAACTGCTTGCCCTTGGCATCCACCAGCAGCAGTTCGGCGACGCTGGCGTTGTCCTTGCCGTCCTGGGAAGAAGTGGCCACCAGTTTCAGGTAGCGGCCCTGGGCTGTGTCTTGGGTGACACCGAAGGCCTGGCCTTCGAGCACCAGGTCCCGGGTGGCCTTGGTATCCGACTCGATCGCCAGGTACCAGCGCCCGGGTTGAGGGTCGTTCACCCCCAGGGACACGTTGTGTTGCATGATCGAGCGGTAATCGAAGCTGGAATTGCTGGGGTGCGCTCGACGCTTGAGCAGCAGCCGGACCTTGCCGGACCTTTCCGAACCCTCTCCATCCAGCACGCTGAACACCAGGCGCTGGGTGCCTTCGGGTACATCGACCGGGTAGTAACGTGTTTCACGCGGAGCCAGGCTGACTCGCTGCTCAAGGACAGACGTTGCCTGCTCACCCTCGTGTGGCACCACCGATGGGCTATAGGCCGACATCCGCGCCGCGTTCTCACGCCAGACGCGGGCCATGTTGGCGGTGCGGGCATCCCCGAGCGGCACCCCCCGGTTGTCCTTGATGTCCGGGTTGGAGTAGTAGCCCACCTGGTTACCACAGAGGATGGTGCCGACCCGGCCGTTGTTGTAGCCGAACCGATAGCTGCTGCCGTCCGAGCAATGGCTACCACCGATGTTGTGGCCTAGCTCATGACGGAAGGTGGTCGACGAGTTGATGTAGTTGATCGAGTAGCGGCCGGGACGGTAGCCCCAGCCCACGGCGGTATCCACGCCCGGAGTACCCATGATGAAGCTGGCGACCACGTCCGGGCCGTACTGGCGCATACCCTGGGCAAATACGCTGCTCACCTGGCTCAAGGTCCCGGTGGTGATCGGGTAGTCCTCGGCCACCACCTGGGTACCCACCAGGCGCACGCGCACGCCCTGGACCTGGGACTGCTTCAGCGCGCGGTTCGCCGAGGCCACCTGGACCAGTGCATAGGCTTCATGGTCCCCCACCCAATTGGCCGCCTTCTGCGAGAACCCCGCCAGCAGGTCGATCACGGTTTCGCCCTGGGCGTTGCGGTGGGCCTGGAAGCTGCGCTGGCCGCTTTGCGACTCCTGCTGCCCCGCCACTTCGTTCTCGTCACCGGCCACGTAGTCGAGGCTGCCCGGGGTATGGAACGGAGCGGCGTCGAAGCGAATCAGCGACTGCTCGCCGTTGGCGGTGCCGCGGATGATTGCGTTGGCATCAGGCAGCAGCGCGATGAAACTGCCGTCGGGGCGGGCCGCCAGGGTCATTTCACCAGGTGCCTGCATGGAGCGGGCACGGCCTTCCAGTCGCCCGGTCATCACCTGCAGGTCCTTGAAGCTGTCATCGTGCTGCGCGGTCAGGCTGCGGATGCGCATCCCGGTTTCCTGCAGCAACAGGTCGGTCCCCGCTTCGGCGGAGCCGCGCAAGGTCCCGGCGCTCAACGCCTGGAGGTTGATGAAGCGGCCAGCGGTTACCCGCTCATGGCCCGGTGCGACGCTGGCAGCAACCTGCTCATCCTGCGCCAGAACGGGGGAAGCCAACGGCAGCAGCACGGCCAGGCTGAGGCTGGTGCCCCAGAATCGGGTGGCTCGGGTCAGTGCATTCAATCGGAAGCTCGGCATAACCAGTCCTTCAGTACCCAGCGCAGCCGTCAGCCTGACGAACAGCGGCCATCGGGCCGCAGCGCTGGAAGGTTCATGGAGTTGGAGGTGTGCCGGCGGCGCGATGGTAGGCAAGGAGCCTGGTCGCTGTAAAACGTAGAGGGGGTATTTCAGACCCGTCCTAGGAACGGCTTATCGACGAGCACCTGAGCACCCCGAACGGTGCCCAGGCGGCAGGTATCAGGACTGCAGGGTGAAGCCATCCGCATCCAGGTGGGCGGGGAAGCGCTCACGGTAGCTGGCCAGGGCACTGGCGCTGAGGGTGACGCTGAATACGCCTTCCTGTGCGGCGGCGTCGAGCAGCGTCTCGCCCTGGAAGTCCAGTGCCTGGCTGTCACCGCTGTAGGGGTGGCCCTTGCCGTCCTCGCCAACGCGGTTAACCGCGGCCACGTAGCAGAGGTTTTCGATGGCCCGGGCGGGCAGCAGGCGGTTCCAGTGGTGGCGGCGCGCAGCAGGCCAGTTGGCGGTGTAGAGCAGCAGGTCGGTGTCGTGGGGGTCGCGGCTCCAGACCGGGAAGCGCAGGTCGTAGCAGACCAGCGGGCGCACCCGCCAGCCCTTGAGCTCGAACAGCGCCTGGGTATCCCCCGGGGTGTAGTGCTTGTGTTCACCGGCCATGCGGAACAGGTGGCGCTTGTCGTAGTGCAGCACTTCGCCGTCGGGGCGCGCCCAGAGCAGGCGGTTGCGATGGCTGCCGTCGGCAGCGCGGATGATCAGGCTGCCCGTCACCACGGCATCGATGCGCCGGGCCTGCTCACGCAGCCAGGCGTAGGTGACGCCCTCTTCCTCCTCGGCGAGGGTGGCCGAATCCATGGAAAAGCCGGTGGTGAACATTTCCGGTAGCACCACCAGGTCGGCGCCACACGCCTGTTCCAGCAGCACCTCGAAGTGGCTGCGGTTGGCAGCCGCGTCGTGCCAGGCCAGGGTGCTTTGCACCAGGGCCAGCTTGAGGTCGGGCAACGCGGTCAGATCGCGCATAGTTTTTCCGCTGCCTGGCGCAGCGTCTCCTCACGTTTGGCGAAGCAGAAGCGCACCAGACGCAGGTCGCGCGGGGCGCTCTGGTAGAACACCGACACGGGAATGGCGGCAACGCCATGTTCACGGGTCAGCCATTCGGCCATGGCCACATCGTCCAGCTCGGGGCGGATGGCGCTGTAGTCCACCAGTTGGAAGTAAGTGCCGGCGGCGCGGGTGAAGCCGAAGCGGGAGTCGGCCAGCAGGTCGCAGAACAGGTCGCGCTTGGCCTGGTAGAAGCCGGGGAGCTCGGTGAGGTGCTCCGGGTGCGCGGCCATGAAATCGGCCAGCGCCCACTGCAGCGGGGTGACGCCGCAGAAGTTGACGTACTGGTGCACCTTGCGCAGCTCGGCGGAGAGGGCCGGTGGCGCGACCACGTAGCCGGTCTTCCAGCCGGTGACGTGGTAGGTCTTGCCGAAGGAGCTGACCACGAAGGCGCGGGCGTAGAGCTCGTCGTGGGACAGCACGCTGACGTGGGCCTGGCCGTCGAACACCAGGTGCTCGTAGACCTCGTCGGACACCAGGTAGATGTCACGGCCACGGATCAGCGCCGCCAACTGGTCCAGCTCGGCGCGGGAAATCAGGGCGCCGCTGGGGTTGTGCGGGCTGTTGAGGATGATCATCCGGGTGCGGTCGCTGAGGGCGTCGGTCATGCGCTGCCAGTCGATGGCGAAGCCCGGCAGCGCCAGGGGTACATGCACACAACGGCCACCGGCCAGCTCCACCGACGGCTCGTAGCTGTCGTAGCAGGGGTCGAGGACGATGACCTCGTCACCGGCGCGCACCACCGCCTGGATGGCACAGAAGATCGCTTCGGTAGCACCGGGGGTGACCGTGACCTCGGTGTCGACATCCACCTGGCGACCGTAGAAGGTCGCGACCTTGGCGGCCACCTGGTGGCGCAGCGCCGGCAGGCCGGTCATGGGCGCGTATTGGTTGTGGCCAGCGCCGATATGGCGGGCCACCGCATCGCACAGGGCGGCAGGGGCGGAGAAATCCGGGAAGCCCTGGGACAGGTTGATGGCGCCGGTTTCGGCGGCGAGCTGGGACATGCGGGTGAAGATGGTGGTGCCGACGTTGGGCAACTTGCTGGCGATCATTTCTTCAGGCTGCTGGCGACTGGGGATGGCGGCTAGCTTAAGGCCTGACGAGGCTCATGACCAAGATGAAAGCGGCGCCTGGCGGCGCTGCGTGAGGGCCCGGGACAACAGAAATGAAAAAGGCGCCCATGGGCGCCCTTTTCCGGTGCTGCGAGAATCAGCGGTTCTTGTCGCGGCGCTTCTTGTCAGCCTTCTTGTGGTGGGACATGAGGCGGCGTTTCTTGTTCACCTGGCGGTCGGTGAGGGTGTTCTTCTTGCCCTCGAAGGGGTTGTCGCCACCCTTGTACTCGATGCGGATGGGCGTACCCACCAGCTTCAGCACGCGCCGGTAGGTGTTCTCCAGGTAGCGCGAGTACGACTTGGGCACCGACTCGACCTGGTTGCCGTGGATCACGATCAGCGGCGGGTTGGCACCACCGAGGTGGGCATAGCGCAGCTTGATGCGGCGGCCGTTGACCAGCGGCGGCTGGTGCTCTTGCACCGCGCCTTCGAGGATCTGGGTCAGGCGGCTGGTGGGCCAGCGGGTGATGGCGGATTTGAAGGACGCCTGCACCGACTTGTACAGGTTGCCTACACCGGTGCCATGCAGCGCGGAGATGAAGTGGATGTCGGCGAAGTCGACGAAGAACAGCCGGCGCTCCAGCTCGGTCTTCACGTAGTCGCGCTCACCGGATTCCATGCCGTCCCACTTGTTCAGGGCGATGACCAGCGCGCGGCCGGTTTCCAGCACGAAGCCGAGCAGGTTGAGGTCGTGCTCGACCACGCCTTCGCGGGCGTCCATGACGAAGATCACCACGTTGGCGTCCTGGATCGCCTGCAGCGTCTTGACCACCGAGAACTTCTCGACCGCTTCGAAGATCTTGCCGCGACGACGTACGCCAGCGGTGTCGATCAGGGTGTACTTCTCTTCGTTGCGCTCGAAGGGGATGTAGATGCTGTCGCGGGTGGTACCGGCCTGGTCATAGACGATGACCCGCTCCTCGCCGAGCATGCGGTTGACCAGCGTCGACTTGCCGACGTTGGGGCGCCCGATGATGGCGATCTTGATGCCGTCCTTCTCGCTCGGCCCGGGGATGCGGCTGAGCTCTTCGCCTTCGGCGACTTCCTCGGTCTGGAGCGCAGCGTCTTCCTCGGCCGCGTCATCGCGGGGGAATTCGCCGAGGGCTTCCTGCAGCATCTGGCTGATGCCACGCCCGTGGGCGGCGGCGATCGGCAGGGCGTCGCCCAGGCCCAGGGGGCTGAACTCGGCGCGGGCGAGGTCCGGGTCGACGGTGTCGACCTTGTTCGCGACCAGGTAGGTCTTCTTGTTGCGCTTGCGCAGGTGCTCCGCGATGGACTGATCGGCAGCGCTCATGCCGGCGCGGGAGTCGACCATGAACAGCACTGCATCGGCCTCTTCGATGGCCTGCAGGGACTGTTCGGCCATCTTCGCGTCGATGCCCTGCTCGTCACCCGAGATACCACCGGTATCGATGACGATGAAGGTGCGGCCGTTCCACTTCGCCTCGCCGTATTGGCGGTCACGGGTCAGCCCCGCGTACTCCGCGACGATGGCGTCGCGGGTCTTGGTCAGGCGGTTGAACAGGGTGGACTTGCCGACGTTCGGGCGGCCCACCAGGGCAATTACGGGAACCATGAGGCTCTCCAATTCGTTATTTCAGAAAACGCAACGGCCGCTGCCGTCAGACGGCAGCGGCCGGACACTATTTTTCAGCTTAGCGGATGGTCAGCGCGACCAGCTTCCCGCCGTTGCCGAAGGCATACAGCATGTCGCCGATCACCAACGGACGGGCACGCAGGCCGTCGCCGTCGATCTTCTCGCGGCCCACGAAGTGACCATCCACCTGGCTCAGCAGGTGCAGGTAGCCTTCGAAGTCGCCGACCGCCACGTAGCTGGAGAACACTTCCGGAGCCGAGAGCTGGCGACGGGCCAGGGACTCGTTGCTCCACAGCGCCGAGGAGGAACGCTCGTCGATGCCTTCGATGGTGCCGCTGGCCTGGCTCACGTAAACGTTGCCGAAGCCCTGGGCGACGCCCACGTAGCTGGAGGCTTCGCGCTGCCAGAGCACACGGCCGCTGTCCAGGTCCAGACCCGCGACGCGGCCCTGGTAGGTGGCGACGTACAGGGTGCCGCCGGACAGCAGCAGGCCACCGTCGATGTCGACCACGCGATCCAGCTCGGAACGGCCTTGCGGAACGGCGACGCGTTGTTCCCAGATGGGCAGGCCGCGTTGCACGTCGAGGGCGATGACCTTGCCCGACGACAGGCCGGCAACGGCCAGGCGGTTGGTCACGATCGGCGCACCGGTGCCACGCAGGGTCAGCACGGCGGGGGTGTTTTCGTAGATCCAGCGCTGCTCACCGGTGGCGGCGTCGAAGCCGAACAGGGTGTCGTTCTGGGTCTGTACTACCACCACGTCACCGTTGGTGGCCGGCGGAGCGAGGACTTCACCGTTGACCCGGGCGCGCCACTTCTCTTCGCCAGTGCTGGCGTCGAGGGCGATCACCTGGCCCTTGAGGGTACCGACCAGCACCAGGCCGTAGCCCGCGCCGACCGCGCCGGATACCGGCAGGTCCAGTTCCTGTTCCCAGAGCTTGTCGCCGCTCATGCGGTCGATGGCGACCACGAGGCCTTCGACGTCACCGGCATAGATGACATCGCCGTCCACGGACGGGACCAGCATGTTGTAGGAATCGCCCTGACCTTCGCCGATGGAGCGGCTCCAGACCTCTTTGAGCTGGACCTCTTCGGTGATGTCGGGCAGTTCGGCAGGCGGCAGTTCCTTCTTGCTATTGCTGCTGCAACCTGCGGCCAGAACGGCCATGGCCAGCAGTGCGGCAAATTTCCAGCGCATCACGTCACGCATCCCCTTTGGCCAGGTCGTCGAGCTTCATCTGCAAGCCACCGACCGCCGCGTCTTCCGGCAGGGCGGCCTTGGCTTTCTCATAGGCGGCATGCGCCTCGTCGGAACGACCCAGCTGCACCAGCAGATCGCCTTTCAGTTCTTCACGGCTGGCCAGGTAGGACTTGCTGGCATCGCCTTCGAGCAGCTTCAGCGCGTCGTCGACCTTGCCCTGGGCAGCCAGGACACGGGCCAGGCGCTGACGGGCCAGCTCACCGAGGGTGGCATCGGCGGGCTTGTCCACCACGGCCTTGAGTTCGGCCGCAGCGTCATCGAGCTTGCCGGATTCGACCGCCACCTTGGCGACGAACAGGCTGCCGTACTGGGCGTAGTGGGTACCGCCGAAATCGGTCTTGAGCTTGGTGGCCAGTTCGGCGACCTTGCCGGCGTCGGGCTTGCCGGACGGATTCAGCGCGGTTTCCAGCAATTGCTGGTAGACCTGGGACGCGCCCTGGGCCTGGTTGGTCTGGTGCTTCTGCCAGGCCTGCCAGCCGAAGACCACCACCAGCGCGAGGGCGCCGCCGGTGAGCAGGGGCTTGCCATTGCGCTGCCACCAATCCTTGATCGCCGCCAGCTCTTCATCTTCGGTACGCGTGCTCACCCCAATACTCCTATGTTCTAAAGGCTCAAGCCTGATCGATGCAGGCCGCCAGGCGCTCTGCGAGAGCGTCCCAGGCGATGTTCTGTTGTTCGCTGTCGTCGCGCAGGGGTTTGAAACCTACCACGCGGTTGGCCAGTTCGTCCTCACCCAGGATCAGGGCGAAGCGTGCGCCGCTCTTGTCGGCTTTCTTGAACTGGCTCTTGAAGCTGCCGGCACCGGAGTTGACCAGCAGGCGCAGGCCGGGAACGGCGTCACGCAGCTGCTCGGCCAGTGTCAGCGCCGCGAGTTCGGCAGGCTCGCCGAACGCGCAGATGAAGGCATGCGCCGGGGCGTTGAGCTCGGCGGGAATCAGCTCCAGGGTTTCCAGCAGCAGCACCAGTCGCTCGACACCCATGGCGAAGCCGACGCCCGGGGTCGGCTTGCCGCCGAACTGGGTGATCAGGCCGTCATAGCGACCACCACCGCAGACGGTGCCCTGGGAGCCGAGCTTGTCGGTGACCCATTCGAAGGCAGTGCGGCTGTAGTAGTCCAGCCCGCGCACCAGCTTCTGGTTGATCTCGTAACGGATGCCGACCGCGTCCAGGCGCGCCTTGAGGCCTTCGAAGTGGGCCACGGACTCGGCGTCCAGGTAGTCGTGCAGGCGCGGTGCATCGACGAGCAGGGCCTGGGTTTCCGGCACCTTGCTATCGAGGATGCGCAGCGGGTTGGTGGTCATGCGGCGCTGGCTGTCTTCGTCGAGACGGTCGAAGCGCTCCTGCAGGTAGGCCACCAGGGCCTCGCGGTAGGCGACACGTGCCTCGCTGGAGCCCAGGCTGTTGAGCTGCAGGGTCACGGCGTCGCCGAGGCCGAGCTTCTTCCACAGGCGCCAGGTGAGCACGATCAGCTCGGCGTCGATGTCCGGGCCGGGCAGGTTGAAGACTTCCACGCCGATCTGGTGGAACTGGCGATAACGGCCTTTCTGCGGCTTCTCGTAGCGGAACATCGGGCCCGCGTACCAGAGCTTCTGCACCTGGCCGCCGCCGGTCATGCCGTGCTCAAGCACCGCACGCACGCAGCCCGCGGTGCCTTCGGGGCGCAGGGTCAGGGATTCTTCGTTGCGGTCGAGGAAGGTGTACATCTCCTTGTCGACCACGTCGGTGCCTTCGCCGATGCCGCGGGCGAAGAGCTCGGTGAACTCGAGGATCGGCAGGCGGACTTCACGGTAGCCGTAGCTGTCCAGCAGGTCTGCCAGGGTGCGTTCCAGGTAACGCCAGGCAGGGGTCTGCTCCGGCAGGATGTCGTTCATGCCACGGATGGCTTGCAGCGTCTTGCTCACTCGGAATCCTTAATCAGCTGCGGGCGATGACGGCCGCGTCAGCTTCGACCTTTTCGGCCGCTTTGCGACGGATCAGCTTTTCCAGCTCATCCACCAGGTTGTCATTGTTCAGCTTCTGCGCCGGCTTGCCGTCGATGTAGATCAGGTTGTTCGGCGTGCCGCCGGTCAGCCCCACATGGGCTTCCTTGGCTTCGCCGGGACCGTTGACCACGCAACCGATGACCGCGACGTCCAGCGGGACCAGCAGGTCCTCGAGGCGGCCTTCCAGCTCGTTCATGGTCTTGACCACATCGAAGTTCTGCCGCGAGCAGCTCGGACAGGCGATGAAGTTGATGCCACGGGAACGCAGGCGCAGGGACTTGAGAATGTCGTAACCGACCTTGATCTCTTCGACCGGGTCGGCCGCCAGCGAGATGCGGATGGTATCGCCAATCCCGTCGGCGAGCAGCATGCCCAGGCCCACGGCGGACTTCACGGTGCCGGAGCGCAAGCCACCGGCTTCGGTGATACCCAGGTGCAGCGGCTGGACGATCTGCGTGGCCAGCAGGCGGTAGGCTTCCACCGCCATGAACACATCGGACGCCTTGACGCTAACCTTGAAGTCCTGGAAATCCAGGCGATCCAGGTGCTCGACATGACGCAGCGCGGATTCCACCAGGGCTTGCGGGGTGGGTTCGCCGTATTTCTTCTGCAGGTCCTTCTCCAGCGAACCGGCGTTGACGCCGATGCGGATCGGGATACCGCGATCACGGGCGGCATCGACCACGGCGCGCACGCGGTCTTCGCGACCGATGTTGCCCGGGTTGATGCGCAGGCAATCGACGCCCAGCTCCGCCACGCGCAGGGCGATGGTGTAGTCGAAGTGGATGTCGGCGACCAGGGGGACGTTGACCAGCTTCTTGATCTTGCCGAAGGCCTCGGCGGCGTCCATGTCAGGTACCGAAACGCGGACGATGTCGGCGCCGGCTTCTTCCAGACGACGGATCTGGCCAACGGTGGCGGCTACGTCGCAGGTATCGGTGTTGGTCATGCTCTGCACGGCGATGGGGGCATCACCGCCCACCGGTACCGAGCCGACCCAGATCTTGCGGGACTGGCGGCGTTTGATCGGGGATTCACAATGCATGGCTTATTGCCCCAGCTTCAGGCGAGCAGTCTCGCCGTGGGTGTAGGGCGCTACGTCGACGGATTGGCCGTTGTAGCTGACCTGGGCGCCACGGGCATAGCCGAGGCGCAGTTCGAACGGCGGCCGGCCGGCCAGCTCGACGCTCTCGCCGGTGCGTTTCAGGGCGCTGAGCAGGACCTTGCCATCGGCATCGGTCACCTGGGTCCAGCAGTTGGCAACGAACTGGATACGCACCAGGCCCTGGCCTGCGGCAGCGACTACCGGGGCCGCGGCAGGTGCGGCCGGAGCAGTGGAAGCCGGAGCGGACGGGACAGCCGGGGTGGCAGGCGCAACGGGCGCTGCCGGTACGGAGGCGGCGGGTGCGGAGGCGGCGGGTGCGGCCGGTGCGCTGGTGGCGGGTGCACTGCCCTGGGGCAGCGGCAGGGCCTGCACGGGCGCGGCAGGCGTGGTGCCAGCTGCAGGGGGCGTGCCTTCGGGCTGGGCGGCGACCTCGGGGGACAGCTCGCTCGGAGCCGCCTCCTCGCCTTCCTGGGCGTCGGCCACGGCCTGGTCCTCGGGCTCGTCCAGCGGGTGGATCTGGGTGGTGCCGTCGGCGCTTTCGACTTCGACGTGCTCCATGCTGATGTCGGCGGTTTCGCCGCTGCGGCGCTCAGCCTGGTCCTGCCACCAGAGGAAACCGATGACGCCGAGGACCAGCAGGATGGCGAAGCTGACGAAGCGCAGCACGCTCTGCGACAGGCGCACGGGCTCCTCGATGCGGCCGAGGCTGTGGACATTGCTGCCGGTGGCGTCGGTGCCGGTATAGAGGTCGAAGTCGGTCACCAGGCGCGCCTGGTCCATACCCAGCAGCTTGGCGTAGGCACGGATGTAGCCACGGGCGAAGGTATGACCGGGCAACTGTTCGAAAGAGCCCGCTTCGAGCTGGCGCAGGGCCTGCTCGGTCAGGTTCAGCTGTCGGGCGACCTCGGCAAGGCTCAGGTCCTTGCTTTCACGTGCCTGGCGCAGGGTCTCGCCTGGGTTGGCACGGGTCGCGGCGGCAATTTCGGGTTGCGACGCTTTCATCTTTGCTCCGACAGGTATTGCTGGTATTCCGGCGTGCCGGGATAGAGTCGTTTGAGTTGCAGACCCAGGCTCGCGGCCTGGTCGCGATCATCGAATACGGTGGCCAGCCGAGTGCCCAGCAGCAGGCTGCGGGCACTCTGGGGGGCGATCTTGCTGTAGCGGTCGTAGTAGTCGCGGGCCGGGACGTACTGCTTATCGGCGTAGGACAAGTCGGCCATCTCCAGCAGCGCAACGGGCTGCTGGCGGTTCAGGCGCAGGGACTTGTCGAAATGCTGCTTGGCCAGGTCCGGGCGGTTCATCCGCAGGGCAGTGAGCCCGAGGTTCTCGAACACGCGGGAGCGTTCGGGATAGAGGCTGTCTTCGGCGGCCTGCTCGAAGCGCTTGTAGGCTTCCTCGTAGCGTTTCTGCTCATAGAGGAAACCGCCGTAGTTGTTGAGGATGCGGGAATCGGTGCGCGAGGACAGGGCCTTGCGGAAATGCTCGTCGGCGAGCTTGGGCTCCATTTCGGTCTGGAACACCAGGGCCAGCGCGGCGTTGGCGTCGGCGCTGGACGAGTCGAGCTCGAGGGCCTTGCGCAGCGGCACCTTGGCCCGCTCGGCCGCCCCTTGGGAGAGATAGCCGATGCCCAGCTGGATGTAGGCGTCGCGGGCCTTGGCGCGGCCTTCCGCGGTCTTCATCGGGTCAACGGAGCCAGTGGACACGCAGCCCACCAGGCTGGCGAAAACGAGAAGCAGCGCGGGGCGCAAGGTCATGGATGTCCTCTCTTCAGTTTCGGTTGGCAGCGTTCTGCGGAGCGTCGGTATCGCCATTGAGCTGGCGTACGGCGATGTAGCGCTCGCTGCGGCGGGTACGGTCCATGACCTGGCCAACGAGTTGACCGCAGGCAGCGTCGATGTCATCCCCGCGCGTGGTGCGCACGGTGACATTGTGGCCGGCCTTGTGGAGCATGTCCTGGAAACGGCGAATGGCGTTATTGCTCGGCCGCTCGTACCCCGAGAAAGGGAAGGGATTAAACGGAATCAGGTTGATCTTGCAAGGAAAATCCTTGAGGAGTGCGATCATCTGCTCAGCGTGGAGAGGCTGATCGTTCACATCCTTGAGCAGGGTGTACTCAATGGTCAGGAAACGTTTCTCGCCCAGTCGGGCGATGTAGCGTTGGCAGGCATCGAGCACCACCGCCAGGGGGTACTTCTTGTTGATCGGCACCAGCTTGTTGCGCAATTCGTCGTTCGGCGCATGCAGCGACAGCGCCAGGGAAACGTCGATCTGCTCGCCCAGCTTGTCGATCATCGGCGCAACGCCCGAGGTGGACAGGGTCACCTTGCGCTTGGAAATGCCGTAACCGAGGTCGTCCATCATGATGTTCATGGCGGCAACCACGTTGTCGAAATTCAGCAACGGCTCGCCCATGCCCATCATCACCACGTTGGTGACGGCGCGGTCGATCTTGGCCGGAACGGTGCCGAAGGACTTGTTGGCGATCCACACCTGACCGATGACTTCGGCGGCGGTGAGGTCGCTGTTGAAACCCTGCTTGCCGGTGGAGCAGAAGCTGCAATCCAGCGCGCAGCCCGCCTGGGAGGAGACGCAGAGGGTGCCGCGTCCGCCTTGCGGGATGTACACGGTCTCGACGCAGCTGCCGGACGCCACGCGCACCACCCATTTGCGGGTGCCGTCGCTGGAGATGTCCTGGCTGACGATTTCGGGACCGCGAATCTCGGCAGAGGCCTTGAGCTTGTCGCGCAGGGCCTTGCCGATATTGCTCATGGCGTCGAAATCATCGACGCCAAAGTGGTGAATCCATTTCATCACCTGTCCGGCACGGAAGCGCTTCTCCCCGATGGTCTCGAAGAAGTTCTCCAGTTGCGACTGGGTCAAGCCCAGCAGGTTAACTTTACCGGTTGATTCAGTCATGGCTTCACCCTCGTGCCTTCGCTATCAGCGAATACGAGCGCACACCTCGGTGGCGGCGAAGAAGTAGGAGATCTCGCGAGCAGCAGAAGCCTCGGAGTCGGAACCGTGTACGGCGTTTTCGTCGATGGAAACGGCGAAATCAGCGCGGATGGTGCCAGCGTCGGCTTTCTTCGGGTCGGTAGCGCCCATCAGTTCGCGGTTCTTGGCGATGGCGCCTTCACCTTCCAGCACCTGCACGACAACCGGGCCGGAGGTCATGAAGGAAACCAGATCCTTGAAGAAGGGACGCTCTTTGTGCTCGGCGTAGAAACCGCCAGCTTCGCGCTCGGAGAGTTGAACCATCTTGGCAGCGACGACGCTCAGGCCGGCTTTTTCGAAACGGGTGACGATCTCGCCCACTACGTTCTTGGCAACGGCGTCGGGCTTGATGATGGAAAGGGTACGTTCAACGGCCATGTGAAACTCCAGAAATCAGGATTAAAGCGAAAAATTAAACCCGCGAATTATACGCGGGTTCCTGTTAAATGCGTAGGGTCAGCAGACCGGGCTTCAGTCGGCTTCTTCGATCCATGCCGCCTGGATGGCTTCGAGGACCTTCTCACCGCCGCGCTGACTGTCGTCATCGAACTCCGGCAGGCTCACGACCCAATTGTGCAGATCGACGAAGTTGACGTAGCGCGGGTCAACCTCGGGCTTGCTCTCGGCCAGCTGGATGGCGATCTCCAGAACATCGACCCATTTGAGACTCATGACCTTTCCTCAGTGCTTTTCAGAAACCTGGTTGAGAGTGTACTTCGGAATCTCCACGACGAGATCCACCTCCCCCACGACGGCCTGACAGGACAGTCGCGACTCGGCTTCCAGGCCCCAGGCCTTGTCCAGCATGTCGTCTTCCAGCTCGTCGGACGCTTCGAGGGTGTTGAAGCCCTCGCGGATCACGACATGGCAGGTGGTGCAGGCACAGGACATCTCGCAGGCGTGCTCGATCTCCAGGCCGTTGCGCATGGCCGCCGCAATGATGGTTTCGCCCGGCTGGGCCTCGACCACCATCCCTTCAGGGCAATGCTCGGCATTGGGCAGAAATACGATCTGCGGCATCAGTCATTCCTCGATTTCATTCAGTCGGCGCCCCGCCAGGGCAGCCTTGACGCTGGCATCCATGCGACGCGCCGCGAAGGCGTCGGTCACTTGGGTCAGCCGCTTGGTTTGCTGTTCGATGGCGGCACCGTCGGTGCCCTCCAGCAGAGCCTGCAGTTGCTCCAGTTGGAAGTCGATGGCGATCCGCTCTTCAGCGGTGAGCAGCGCGTCGCCATCCGCCTGCAACGCGGCCTGGACCGCCTCGATCAGGCGCTGGGCATCGACCTGCTGCTCACGCAGCACGCGGGCGACCTTGTCGTCGTTGGCGTGCTGGAAGGAGTCCTGCAGCATGCGGGTGATCTCACCGTCGGTCAGGCCGTAGGAAGGCTTGACCTGGACGCTGGCTTCCACGCCGGAGGCGGTTTCGCTGGCCGTCACGCCCAGCAGGCCGTCGGCATCCACCTGGAAGGTCACGCGGATCTTCGCAGCGCCGGCAACCATGGGCGGTATGCCACGCAGTTCGAAACGGGCCAGGGATCGGCAGTCCTTGATCAACTCGCGCTCACCCTGGAGCACGTGGATCATCATGGCCGTCTGGCCGTCCTTGTAGGTAGTGAACTCCTGGGCACGGGCGACGGGGATGGTGGTATTGCGCGGAATCACCTTCTCCATCAGCCCGCCCATGGTTTCGAGCCCCAGGGACAGCGGGATGACATCCAGCAGCAGCAGCTCTTCGCCACGCTTGTTGCCCGCCAGGGTGTCCGCCTGCACGGCAGCGCCGATGGCCACCACCTGATCAGGATCGATATCGGTCAGGGGCGGATGGGAGAAAAGCTCGCCAACCGCTTCGCGCACGCGCGGGACACGGGTGGAGCCGCCGACCATGACCACGGCCTCGACCTCCTCAACCTCGATGCCGGCATCACGAACAGCGCGGCGGCAAGCCTTGAGACTGCGAGCGACCATGGGCTCGATCAGCTCGTCGAAGCGTGCACGGGTCAGCTGGCCCGACCACTGCGCATAACGAACCTCGATCGTATCGGCAGTGGTCAGCGCTTCCTTGGCGGCACAAGCGGCCTCCAGAAGGCTGCGCTGGGCACCGGGATCGAGGTCGGCGGAAAGCCCGGCCTGCTCGACGATCCAGCCCGCCAGGGCATGGTCGAAATCGTCGCCGCCGAGAGCGCTGTCGCCACCGGTTGCCATGACTTCGAAGACGCCACGGGTCAGGCGCAGGATGGAAATATCGAACGTGCCGCCGCCCAGGTCGTAGATGGCCACGACGCCTTCGGCCTGCTTATCCAGCCCGTAGGCAACGGCAGCAGCGGTGGGCTCGTTGAGCAGGCGCAGGACATTGAGCCCGGCAATGCGGGCAGCGTCCTTGGTGGCCTGGCGCTGGGCATCGTCGAAGTAGGCGGGAACCGTGATCACCGCCCCCACCAGCTCACCACCCAGGGTGGCTTCGGCGCGCTGGCGCAAGGCGCGGAGGATTTCGGCCGAGACTTCAACAGGGCTCTTGGCGCCCTGCACGGTCTCGATGAAGGGCATGTGCGACTCGCCGGTGGCGAAGCGGTAGGGGAGCTGCTCACCCAGTTGCTTCACGTCTTCCAGGCCGCGCCCCATGAAGCGCTTGACCGAAAGAACGGTGTTCAGCGGATCGGCGGAAGCCGCCTCTTTTGCCGAACGGCCGACTTCGACGTGATCCGCGTGGTAGCGCACGGCGGACGGCATGATGACCTGCCCATCGGCATCGGCCAGCGGTGCGGAAACACCACTGCGCACAGCGGCCACCAGGGAATTCGTGGTGCCCAGGTCGATGCCCACCGCCAGGCGGCGCTGGTGCGGTTTGGGGCTCTGTCCGGGTTCAGCGATCTGCAGTAGGGCCATGCTTGTCTGATTTTCAGGCGCACCATCGTCCATGCGGCGATGCGCGGGTTAGTCGTCGAGGCGCTCTTCCAGTTGGCGCACTTCGTGAGTCAGCTTGTCGAGGAACTGCATGCGGCGCACCAGGCGCTCGGCATCCTCGCGGCGGGCATCGTCGTTCCAGCAGGCGGAGAAGGCACCATCCAGATCGGACTGGGCCGCCTTGAGACGCCGCTTGAAAGCAGCTACGCCGGGCAGGTCCGCACTGTCGTGGAGCTCTTCCAGCTCTTCCCGCCACTGCATCTGCTGCAACAGGAACTCGGGGTCCTTGACGGTCGCCTCCAGGGGCAGCTCGTGGCCACGGATCGCCAGCAGGTAACGCGCCCGACGAGGCGCGCTCTTCAGCGTCTGGTAGGCCTCGTTCAGCTGCGCCGCGTGCTCCACGGCCAGGCGCTGCTCGCGCTCGGAGGTATCGACGAAGCGATCCGGATGGGCGCTACGCGCCAGCTCGCGATAGCGGCTCGCCAACTGATCCAGATCGAGGTCGAAGCCAGGCTTCAGTTCAAACAATGCGAAATGACAGGGGGTGCCCACGAGACGCCTCAGACGTTAAAGCTCTCGCCGCAACCACACTCGCCGCGAACGTTCGGATTGTTGAACTTGAACCCCTCGTTGAGGCCTTCGCGGACGAAGTCCAGCTCAGTGCCATCGAGGTAGGACAGGCTCTTGGGATCGATGATCACCTTCATGCCGAAGCTTTCGAAGACCATGTCCTCGCTCGCCACTTCATCGACGAACTCCAGGACATAGGCCAGGCCGGAGCAGCCGGTAGTGCGAACACCCAGGCGGATACCCTCACCCTTGCCGCGCCCTTCGAGGGAGCGACGCACGTGATCGGCGGCGGAAGCGGTCATGCTGATGGCCATAGCGGCTCCTTAACTCAGTCGAGCGGTTAGAGCAGACCCTTTTTCTGCTTGTAGTCCTGGACGGCCGCCTTGATGGCGTCCTCGGCCAGAACCGAGCAGTGGATCTTCACCGGCGGCAGCGCCAGCTCTTCGGCAATGGTGGTGTTCTTGATCGCGGCGGCTTCGTCCAGGGTCTTGCCCTTCATCCACTCGGTGGCGAGGGAGCTGGAGGCGATGGCCGAACCGCAACCGTAGGTCTTGAACTTGGCGTCTTCGATAACGCCCTGCTCGTTGACCTTGATCTGCAGGCGCATCACGTCGCCGCACGCCGGCGCGCCGACCATGCCGGTGCCGACATCAGGATCTTCAGCGTCGAGCTTGCCGACGTTGCGCGGGTTTTCGTAGTGGTCGATGACCTTTTCGCTGTATGCCATGGTGCTTATTCCTCACTCATCAGGGGTGGCGTCAGTGCGCCTGCCATTCGACCGTCGAGAGGTCGACGCCCTCTTTGTACATGTCCCACAGGGGAGACAATTCACGGAGCTTGTCTACGGCTTCACGGACCTTGCTGGCTGCGTAATCCACTTCTTGCTCGGTGGTGAAGCGGCCAAAGGTGAAACGAATGGAGCTGTGTGCCAACTCGTCGTTGCGGCCCAGTGCGCGCAGCACGTAGGACGGCTCGAGAGAGGCCGAGGTGCAGGCGGAACCCGAAGAGACCGCGAGGTCCTTCAGCGCCATGATCAGCGACTCGCCTTCGACGTAGTTGAAGCTGATGTTCAGGTTGTGCGGGACGCGAGAAGTGGCGCTGCCATTGAGGTAGAGCTCTTCCATACCGTCCACCGCAGCCCAGAAGCGGTCCGCCAGTGCCTTGATGCGCTGGTTCTCGGAGGCCATTTCCTGCTTGGCGATGTGGAAGGCTTCACCCATGCCGACGATCTGGTGGGTGGCCAGGGTGCCGGAACGCATACCGCGCTCGTGACCACCGCCATGCATCATGGCCTCCAGGCGCACGCGCGGCTTGCGACGCACGTAGAGGGCGCCAATGCCTTTAGGGCCGTAGGTCTTGTGGGCAGAGAAGGACATCAGGTCGACCTTCAGCTTGTCCAGGTCGATCTCGACCTTGCCGGTGGACTGGGCCGCATCGACGTGGAACAGGATGCCGCGGGCACGGGTCAGTTCACCGATGGCCGCGATGTCGTTGATGGTGCCGATTTCGTTGTTCACGTGCATCACCGACACCAGGATGGTGTCGTCGCGCAGGGCCGCTTCGACCATCGCGGGGGTGATCAGGCCGTCTTCGCCCGGCTCGATATAGGTGACTTCGAAGCCTTCACGCTCGAGCTGGCGAGTGGTGTCCAGGACCGCCTTGTGCTCGATCTTGGAGGTGATGATGTGCTTGCCCTTGGTGTTGTAGAAGTGCGCGACACCCTTGATGGCAAGGTTGTCGGACTCGGTGGCACCGGAGGTCCAGACGATTTCGCGAGGGTCGGCATTGACCAGCTCGGCGACCTGGCGGCGGGCATTCTCCACCGCTTCCTCGGCCTTCCAGCCGAACACGTGGGAACGCGAGGCCGGGTTGCCGAAGTTGCCATCGACCAGCAGGCAGTCGCTCATCTTCTGTGCAACACGAGGGTCCACCGGCGTGGTAGCGGAGTAGTCCAGGTAAATCGGCAATTTCATCGGTTATCTCCTATCAGGCGGGCGCCCTGCTCATTCGATGGCGGACACTTCAATCTTTTCTGAACGCGGCATCCTGCCACCGAGGCGGCGCTGGTCATGGCGCTCGTTCTGGCGCTGGGCCACCTCTTGGACTTCGTTACGGGCGACGATGTCACTCAGGCTGATGCTGCTGAGGAACTCGTGGATCTGCATGCTCAGGTCATCCCACAGATGGTGGGTCAGGCAAGCGCCCCCGGAAGAGTCGCAATTGCCCTGCCCCTGGCAGCGCGTGACGTCGACCGACTCGTTGACGGCGTCGATGACTTCGGCCACGTAGATGCTGGCCACATCGCGGGAAAGCTGATAACCGCCACCCGGACCACGAACACTGCTGACCAGATTGCCACGGCGCAACTTGGCGAAGAGCTGTTCGAGGTAGGAAAGGGAGATGCCCTGACGCTCGGAAATATCTGCCAGAGAAACCGGACCTTGCTGCGAATGCAAAGCCAGGTCGAGCATGGCTGTGACGGCGTAGCGGCCTTTAGTGGTCAAGCGCATGGGAGTTCCACGGTTCGCTGATTTGCCAGCGAGTATGCGATTCCCGACTATTTAAGTCAACTATAAGACCTATCAAATTAGTCGGGATTAGCAGATACAGGGGCGCGCATGATATCAGAATTGCACCCCCTATCGCACCCCTCGCCCATCAGGCCGCCGGCGGCCGCACCTCGTCCTTTACACCCTCGAAATCTTCTTCGCGAAGCGCCGGCAGTGCCTTGCCGCAGTAGTCGCTACCCAGGGCCGTCAGCGCCTTGCACATGCCCTCCAGGCGCTCATCCACCGCCTGGACGTGGTCCAGCAACTGTCCGATCGCGCGCGCCACCGGGTCAGGCATGTCCTGGCTCACGCCATAAGCATCGAAACCAAACTTCTCGGCGATGGCCTGGCGCTTGGCCACTTGCTCCGGGTCTTCCTTGACGATGACCCGCCCCGGAATCCCCACGGCAGTGGCGCCGGCCGGCACCGCCTTGGTCACCACGGCGTTGGAGCCGATCTTGGCGCCAGCTCCCACCGTGAACGGGCCGAGCACCTTGGCGCCCGCACCGACCACCACGCCGTCCTCCAGCGTCGGGTGGCGCTTGCCGGCATTCCAGCTGGTGCCACCCAGCGTCACACCTTGATAGAGGGTGACGTCATTGCCGATCTCGGCGGTTTCGCCAATGACGATGCCCATGCCGTGATCGATGAAGAAGCGCCGACCGATGCGAGCACCCGGGTGGATCTCGATACCAGTCATCCAGCGACTGAAGTTCGACACCAGGCGCGCCAGCCACTTCCAGCCCGCCAGCCACAAGGCATTGGCCAGACGATGCAGCCAGATGGCGTGCAGGCCGGGGTAACAGGTGAGCACCTCGAAGGCATTGCGCGCAGCCGGGTCACGGTGGAATACGCTTTGAATGTCTTCTCGAATGCGTTCGAACATCACTTCTCTCTCCGCTTCTGGATTTCTCCACGCGCAGCCTTCTGGGTCTCAGTCAGGATGCCGCGCAGGATATTCATCTCGAGCTTGCTGATGGCACTACGCCCGTACAGGCGACGCAGCCGTGGCATCAAATGGCGCGGGCGCTCCGGGTCGAGAAAACCGATATCGACCAACGTACGTTCGAGGTGGCCGAAGAACAGTTCCAGCTCATCCACCGTCACCGGCTGGATGTTTTCCTCGGCGGTCAGCTCCACCTTCTCCATCTTGGTCGGCTTGCCCTGCACGCCCAGCCAGGCCATGCGCGCCTCATAGGTCAGCACCTGGACAGCCGCCGCCAGGTTCAGCGAACCGAATTCGGGGTCCGACGGGATATGCACGTGGAACTGGCAGCGCTGCAGCTCTTCATTAGTGAGGCCGGCGTACTCACGCCCGAACACCAGCGCCACTTCCGCACCACCCTCCACCTGCTCGACGCAACTGGCACCGCACTCGCGAGGGTCGAGCAACGGCCAGGGAATATGGCGATCACGCGCACTGGTGCCGTACACCAGGCTGCAGCCGACCAACGCCTCTTCCAGCGTTCCGACGACCTGCGCGGACTCGAGAATGTCATCGGCACCGGAGGCACGCGCCCAGGCTTCCTGATGAGGGAACTGCTCGGGCTCCACCAGCACCAGGCGCGATAACCCCATGTTTTTCATGGCGCGAGCCGCCCCGCCGATATTGCCGGGGTGACTGGTACCGACCAGGACCACGCGAATGTTTTGCAGCAAGGCGCTGGCTCCAACCTAGACTTCAGGGGATGAAATCTTACAGAAGCACTCGGCCGAACGCCATGAAAGCGCCGGCCTGCACTTCATGCGCAACGCTTTTCTGTTAGAATGTCCGGCTTTCTTTAACGACCCAGGTGACTCCCCCATGCAGCCTATGCTGAATATCGCCCTGCGCGCCGCTCGCAGCGCCGGTGAATTGATCTTCCGCTCCATCGAGCGCCTGGACGTGATTTCGGTAAACGAAAAGGACGCCAAGGACTACGTCACCGAAGTCGACCGCGCCGCCGAAGAAACCATCATCCAGGCGCTGCGCAAAGCCTATCCGACCCACAGCATCCTCGGCGAGGAAGGCGGCTCCATCGCAGGCAGCGGCGAAGGCGCTGACTATCAGTGGATCATCGACCCGCTGGATGGCACCACCAACTTCATCCGTGGCGTGCCGCACTTCGCCGTCAGCGTCGCCTGCAAATACAAGGGTCGCCTGGAGCACGCCGTCGTAATCGATCCGGTTCGCCAGGAAGAGTTCACCGCCAGCCGCGGCCGCGGCGCCGCACTCAACGGCCGCCGCCTGCGCGTCAGCCCGCGCAAGAGCCTGGAAGGCGCCCTGCTGGGCACTGGCTTCCCCTTCCGCGACAGCCAGCTGGACAACCTCGACAACTACCTGAACATGTTCCGCAGCCTGGTCGGCCAGACTGCCGGCATCCGTCGCGCCGGCTCCGCCAGCCTGGACCTGGCCTACGTTGCCGCCGGTCGCTTCGACGCCTTCTGGGAGTTCGGCCTGTCCGAATGGGACATGGCAGCAGGCGCCCTGCTGGTACAGGAAGCCGGCGGCCTGGTGAGCGACTTCACCGGCGGCCATGACTTCCTCGAGAAGGGCCACATCGTTGCCGGCAACACCAAGTGCTTCAAGGCAGTCCTGACGGCCATCCAGCCGCACCTACCGCCGTCGCTGAAGCGCTGATACGCATCGCGACACGAAGAACCCGGCCAGGCGCCGGGTTTTTCATGCCCACGAAAAAGGCGCCCTCTGGCGCCTTTTTCCTTTCACCGACGGATCACTGCTGGATGCCGGCCTGACGCTGCGTCAGGACCAGGCGACCTTCCTTGGTGACAGGGATCTGCGCGCCCGGATCGTGATCCATGCGCACCTGATTCACCTTGCCATCCAGTTGGTACTGCACGTCATAGGCAACCACTTTCTCGTTGCTCTCCTGAACGGTGTTGCAGCGGGTTTCAGTTGTGGTATAGGTGTCGCTGTTCTGCATGTGCTCCTGCACCTTGTTACCGGCATAGCCACCGCCCACGGCACCCGCCACGGTGGCGATCTTCTTGCCGTTGCCGCCACCGACCTGGTTGCCCAACAAGCCACCCGCTACGGCACCCAATACGGTACCGGCGATCTGGTGCTGGTCCTGGACCGGCCTCTGGCGAGTCACGGCGACATCCTTGCAGACCTCACGCGGGGTCTTGAAAGTCTCCTTGACCGGCTGGACCGCGAGCACCTCGGCATATTCCGGGCCGTTACCCACAAGGCTGTAGGTAGCGACGGCGCCACCGGCGGTTACACCGACGGCACCCAATACGGCGCCGACGAGCATCGACTTGTTCACATGGACCTCCTGGTTCAAAACCGGCGCATCTGCGCCCTACTCCCTGCCTTGGAGTACAGCTTTTTGCCCGAGTTCCCGTAGGACCTATCCCACGCAAGCGACTGGGACACCCATCACACCGCGCCACTTCCCCAGGATGAACACCGCCGCCCCAAACAAAAAGGGCCTGCAGATGCAGGCCCTTTCGGCAACACGCTCACACTCAGGGACGCTCGTCCACCTCGGTGGCCACGGCCGGAGGAATCAGGTCCTCCGAACGCAGGCCCAGCCAGATGAGGACGGGGGCACTGATGTAGATCGACGAGTAGGTACCCACGACCACACCCACCAGCAGCGCGACCGCGAACCCGTGCAGGCTGTCACCACCGAACACCAGCAGCGCGACCAGGGCCAGCGCGGTGGACGTCGAGGTGGCGATGGTACGCAGCAGGGTCTGGGTGCAGGAGACGTCGATGTTCTCGATCAGGTCAGCCTTGCGCAGCACGCGGAAGTTCTCGCGGATACGGTCGAAGATGATGATGGTGTCGTTCAGCGAGTAACCGATCATCGCCAGCACTGCCGCCAGCACCGTCAGGTCGAACGGCAACTGGAAGAACGCCAGGATGCCCAGGGTGACGATCACGTCGTGCACCAGGGATGCCACCGCGCCGACACCGAACTTCCACTGGAAGCGGAAGGCCAGGTACAGCAGGATGCCGCCCAGCGCGAGCAGCATGGCGAGGCCACCCTGGTCACGCAGCTCTTCACCTACCTGCGGGCCGACGAACTCGACACGCTTGACCACGAACTTGCTGTCGGCGTCGATCTTGCGCAGCGCAGCGGCAACCTGGTTGCCCAGTTGCGGGTCCTCGCCCGCCATGCGCACCAGCACATCGGTGCTGGCGCCAAAGCTCTGCACCACGGCATCGCGATAGCCGGCCTGCCCCAGTTCTTCCTTGATCAGCTCGAGATTGGCGGGCTTCTCATAGGACAGCTCGATCAGGGTGCCGCCGGTGAAGTCCAGGCCGAAGTTCAGCCCCTTCATGAACAGCGCGCCAATACCGATCAGGCTGATGACGACGGTGACGGCGAACGCGAAATTGCGGATCGCCATGAAGCGGATTGTTGACTTGATCATGGCTGCCTCAGATCCACAGTTTCTTGAAGTTACGGCCACCGAAGATCAGGTTGACCAGACCACGGGTGAACATGATCGCGGTGAACATCGAGGTGACGATACCCAGGGACATGGTGACGGCGAAGCCCTTGATCGGGCCGGTGCCCAGCGCAAAGAGGATGCCGCCCACCAGCAGGGTGGTCAGGTTGGAGTCGATGATCGCGGCGTAGGCGCGGTCGAAGCCTTCATGAATGGCACGCTGTACGGACATGCCATTGGCCAACTCTTCTCGTATCCGTGAATAGATCAGTACGTTGGCGTCCACCGCCATGCCCAGGGTCAGCACGATACCCGCGATACCCGGCAGAGTCAGGGTCGCACCGATGGCCGACATCAGGCCCACCAGCAGGGCCAGGTTGAAGGCCAGGGCAACGGTCGCCAGCACACCGAAGAAGCGGTAGATGGCGATGATGAACAGCGACACGAAGACCATCGCCCACTCGGTGGACTCGATGCCCTTGACGATGTTCTCGGCACCCAGGCTCGGGCCGATGGTGCGTTCTTCAGCGAAGTACATCGGCGCAGCCAGGCCACCGGCACGCAGCAGCAGGGCCAGCTCGGAAGACTCGCCCTGGCCGTTCAGGCCAGTGATACGGAACTGGTTGCCCAGCGGCGACTGGATAGTCGCCAGGCTGATGATCTTCTTCTCTTCCTTGAAGCCAGGAACCACGACTTCCTGCTCGACACCGTCCACCACCTGCTTGACCTTGCGGTTCATCGGGCGCTGTTCGATGAAGATCACGGCCATGCTGCGGCCGACGTTGTTGCGGGTGGCACGGTTCATCAGCTCGCCGCCATGGCCATCCAGACGGATGTTCACCTGCGGGCGGCCGTTCTCGTCGTAGCTGGCCTGGGCGTCGGTGACCTGGTCACCGGTGATGATCAGGCTGCGCTCCAGCGGCACCGGCGGACGACCCGGCTCGCGGAATTCGAAGGATTCGGTGCTGGCCTTGCTCGCATCGGGCGCGGCAGCCAGGCGGAACTCGAGGTTGGCGGTCTTGCCGAGAATACGCTTGGCTTCGGCAGTGTCCTGCACACCCGGCAGCTCAACCACGATGCGGTTGGCGCCCTGGCGCTGTACCAGCGGCTCGGAGACGCCCAGCTCGTTCACGCGGTTGCGTACGGTGGTCAGGTTCTGCTTGATCGAGTATTCGCGGATTTCCGACAGCTTGGCCTGGGTCAGGGTCAGGCTCATCACCTGCTGATCACCACGCTCGGCGGTCTTCAGGTCGAAATCGGTAAAGGACTTGCGGATCAGCGACTGCGCCTTGTCCAGCGACTCCTGGTCGGTGAAGCCCAGCTGGAAGCCGTTGTCGATGCCCGGCAGGCTGCGGTAGCGCACGCGCTCCTTGCGCAGCAGGGTGCGGACTTCGCCTTCGTAGATCTTCACGCGGGCGGAAACGGCTTTCTCCATGTCCACTTCCAGCAGGAAGTGCACACCACCGGAAAGGTCGAGACCCAGCTTCATCGGCGTCGCGTGTACGCTGCGCAGCCAGTCCGGCGTGGTCGGCGCGAGGTTCAGCGCAACCACGTAGTCCTCGCCCAGCACCTGGGTGATGACTTCCTTGGCCGGCAGCTGATCGCCCAGCTTGGTCAGGCGCAGCAGCCCGCCACGTTCGCTGAGGCTCGCGCTTTTGACTTCGAACCCGGCAGCCTTGAGAGCCGCCACGGAGCGATCGAGATCGCCCTGCTGGATCTTCAGCGCAGTGCTGTTACCAGAGATCTGGATGGCCGGATCATTGGGGTAGAGGTTAGGTGCGGAATAGACCAGGCCGAGGGCGAGAACCGCCACGATCAGCAGATATTTCCACAGAGGGTACTTGTTGAGCATGACACCGCCCGTTATGACGCGGGGCGCCTTAAGCGCCCCGTGAATGGTGAAGAACGAATCGTTAGATGGCTTTCAGCGTGCCTTTCGGCAGCGTGGCCGCGATGGCGACCTTCTGGATCTTCAGTTCGACGGTGTCGGACACCTCGATGACCACGAAGTCATCGGAGACCTTGACCACCTTGCCGGCGATACCGCCAGAGGTAACCACTTCGTCGCCCTTCTGCAGGTTGCCCAGCAGATTCTTGTGCTCTTTGGCGCGCTTGGACTGGGGACGCCAGATCATCAGGTAGAAGATGACCAGGAAACCGACCAGGAAAACCCACTCGAAGCCAGTGCCGGCGGGACCAGCTGCTGCGGCCGGGGCGGCAGCGTCGGCATAGGCGGCGGGAATCAGAAAGCTCATGTAGCACTCCTGTTGCGAAAATTTGAAGAATGTTCAGCTCTATATATGCGGCTTTATCAGTCCAGGGGCGGTGTCGGTAGTCCGCGCCGGGCATAGAAGGCATCGACAAAGGCGGCCAATTTACCCTGTTGGATTGCCTCGCGCAAACCAGCCATCAGGCGCTGGTAATGCCGCAAGTTGTGGATTGTATTCAACATGCTGCCGAGCATTTCACCGCATTTGTCCAGATGGTGCAGATAGGCCCTGGAGAAATGTTTGCAGGTGTAACAGTCGCAGGTCGGGTCCAGCGGCGAGTCGTCGTACTTGTGCACCGAGTTACGGATTTTCAGCACCCCGGTCTCGACGAACAGGTGGCCGTTGCGGGCGTTACGGGTCGGCATCACGCAGTCGAACATGTCCACACCGCGGCGCACGCCTTCCACCAGGTCTTCCGGCTTGCCCACGCCCATCAGGTAGCGCGGCTTGTCCGCCGGCATCTGGGCGGGCAGGTAATCGAGTACACGGATCATTTCCTCCTTGGGCTCGCCCACGGAGAGGCCGCCGATGGCCAGGCCGTCGAAACCGATCTCGTTCAACCCGTCCAGCGAACGCATGCGCAGCTCTTCATGCATGCCGCCCTGAACGATGCCGAACAACGCGGCCGTGCTTTCGCCATGAGCGGTCTTCGAGCGCTTGGCCCAACGCAGCGACAGTTCCATGGAGCGTTTGGCCACATCGAGGTCGGCCGGGTACGGCGTGCACTCGTCGAAGATCATCACGATGTCGGAGCCGAGATCGCGCTGCACCTGCATGGACTCCTCAGGGCCCATGAACACCTTGGCGCCATCCACAGGGGAGGCGAAGGTCACGCCCTCCTCCTTGATCTTGCGCATGGCACCCAGGCTGAAGACCTGGAAGCCACCCGAGTCGGTGAGGATCGGCCCCTGCCACTGCATGAAGTCATGGAGGTCGCCGTGGCGCTTGATCACCTCGGTACCGGGGCGCAGCCAGAGGTGGAAGGTATTGCCGAGGATGATCTGCGCACCGATGTCCTCGATGTCGCGGGGGAGCATGCCCTTGACCGTCCCATAGGTACCGACAGGCATGAAGGCCGGCGTTTCGACCACGCCACGGGGGAAGGTCAGACGGCCGCGGCGGGCCTTGCCTTCGGTGGCCAGCAGTTCGAAGGTCATGCGGCAGGTACGGGTCATGCTTGGTCCTCGGGCCCGCGTGGAGCGGGGTTGCGGGTGATGAACATGGCATCACCGTAACTGAAGAAGCGATAGCCCTGCTCAACCGCTGCACTGTAGGCAGCCATTGTTTCCGGATAGCCGGCAAAGGCCGACACCAGCATCAGCAGGGTGGATTCGGGGAGATGGAAATTGGTCACCAGGGCATCCACCACATGGAAGGGTCGGCCCGGGTAGATGAAGATATCGGTGTCGCCACTGAAGGGTTTGAGCACGCCATCGCGTGCAGCGCTTTCCAGCGAGCGCACGCTGGTGGTACCGACAGCGATCACCCGGCCGCCACGGGCACGGCAAGCCGCCACGGCGTCAACCACCTCCTGGCCGACCTCCAGCCACTCGAGGTGCATGTGGTGCTCCTCGATGCGCTCGACGCGGACCGGCTGAAAGGTGCCGGCCCCCACGTGGAGGGTGACGAACGCGGTTTCGACGCCCTTGGCAGCGATGGACTCCAGCAACGCCTCGTCGAAATGCAGCCCGGCCGTAGGCGCCGCGACCGCGCCGGCGTGGCGGGCATAAACGGTCTGGTAGCGCTCGCGGTCCGCGTCTTCGTCTGGCCTATCTATATAAGGAGGCAATGGCATGTGCCCGAGGCGGTCCAGCAGCGGCAGCACGTCTTCGGCAAAACCCAGCTCGAACAACGCATCGTGGCGCGCCAGCATGGTCGCCTCGGCACCGCCGTCGATGAGAATGGTAGAGCCCGGTTTCGGCGACTTGCTCGAACGCACATGGGCCAGCACGCGATGGCTGTCCAGCACGCGCTCCACCAGTATCTCCAGCTTGCCGCCCGATGCCTTCTGGCCAAACAGGCGCGCCGGGATCACCCGGGTGTTGTTGAACACCATCAGGTCGCCGGGGCGCAGATAGCCCAGCAGGTCGGCAAAGCCCTTGTGGGCCAATTCACCCGTGGTGCCATCGAGCACCAGCAGGCGGCTGGCACGCCGCTCGCTCAGCGGATGACGGGCGATGAGGTGCTCGGGGAGCTCGAAATGAAAGTCGGCAACGCGCATGGTGGGGTCTTCTTGCAGGGGCGCGAATATTAACGGAAATGCGTAAATCTGACCACGCGGGCGGATTGACCCGCCTCGGCCGCCTCCCTATACTCCGCCGCCATCGTGCCCCGGTGGCGGAATGGTAGACGCGGCGGATTCAAAATCCGTTTCTGGCGACAGAGTGAGAGTTCGAGTCTCTCCCGGGGCACCACGATTTCAGCAAGCCCGCATTTATCGCGCGCTGCAGCCCATCGCTACACCTCAAACCAGCCCTGCCGAAGCCCCTTTTTCAGAAGCCGTACATCGGCACTGGAAATCTTCTCAAACCCCGCCTAGGATTGACCTTTCGGGGGGTTGGCAATTCCAAGAAAGTTAGCGTAGAGTGTGCGCACTGTGTTTGCATGGGTCGCTGTTGAATCGTGACCTGGTGCAGTAGATCCTACAGATCCGCTACATCCCGCTCGACTTCTCTTACTCTCTGCAACCAGTTCCAGCCCTCTATGCTTTAAGAAAAGCAAGAGGCTGTCATCAACTCTAGTTTCAAGGAAATAAGACATGTCGAATCGTCAAAACGGCACCGTTAAGTGGTTCAACGACGAGAAGGGTTTTGGTTTCATCACCCCCGAAAGCGGTCCGGATCTGTTCGTGCACTTCCGCGCTATCGAAGGTAACGGCTTCAAGAGCCTGAAAGAAGGCCAGAAAGTCAGCTTCGTAGCTGTGCAAGGTCAAAAAGGCATGCAGGCTGACCAGGTTCAAATCCTGGGCTAAGCCTTCTGCTTTGAAAGAACCCCTGATGGAAACATCAGGGGTTTTTTTATGCCCGTGATTCTATGGAGCCCAACCCTTAGAATGTCGCGACCCCACGTTTGCAAGGGCTTTCCATGCCGAACCAGAAACTGCGTCCCGAAGGCGATTTCCCCGTCGCGGGTCCGATCCGCCGCTTCGCTGCAATCTTCTACGACTTCCTTCTCTGCGTTGCCCTGATGATGGTCGTCACCCTCTTCTATCAGCAGGTGATCCTGCGCGCGATCTTCGGCGGCGAGCGCCTGCGACAGATGGCCGAACAGGGCGCACTGATCGGCGACCCGGTGCTTTCCAGCCTGCTGTTCCTCAGCCTCTTCGCCTTCTTCAGCAAGTTCTGGATGCGCGGCGGCCAAACCCTCGGCATGCAGGTCTGGGGCGTGCGCATCCAGAACCGCGACGGCTCGGCCATCAGCCTGTGGCAGGCCCTGCTTCGCTTCGTGGTCGCCATCGGCTCCTGGCTGTGCTTCGGCCTCGGCTTCCTGTGGATGATCGTCGACAAGCAGAAGCGCAGCTGGCACGACATGTACTCCGACAGCCAGGTCGTCCAACTGCCGAAGAACATCCACAAGAAGTAGCGCCACCCGAATCGCGCCCAAGAAAAAGCCGGCTCGCAGCCGGCTTTTTCATGCCCGGGGAAACTACCCCGCGCGCCTCAACAGCCAGGCACCGGCCAGGGCGCAGATACCCGCGGGGATCAGCACCGCCAGCAGCGGCGAGAAACCGAATACCAGGCTGGACGGGCCAAGCAGGTCCTGGCTGATGCGCACCACGAAGCCGATCACCACGCCAGTGAACACACGCTGCCCCAGGGTGACCGAGCGCAGCGGCCCGAAGATGAAGGAGATCGCCATCAACACCAGCGCGCCGGTGACCAGCGGCTGCAGCACCTTGGTCCAGAACGCCAGCCAGTAGCGGCCGTTGTTCAACCCCTGGTCCGCCAGGTAATGGGTGTAGCGCCACAGGCCGGTGATCGACAGTGCCTCGGGCTCCATCACCACCGTGCCCAGCAGCTGCGGATTCAGCTCGATGTCCCAGCGCTCGTTCGCCGCTTCCACCACTTCGGTGTGGTCACCGCGGAAGTAGGTGGTGGAAACATCTTCCAGTTGCCAGTGATCGGTCTGGTACAGGGCACGACGGGCGAAGCTCGCCGACTGCATATGGCGTTCGCCGTCGAAGTCGTAGCGGGTCACACCATAGAGCACGCCATTGGGCTGCACGGCGTTGATGTGCACGTACTGGTTACCCTGACGGTGCCACAGGCCGCGCTTGGCGCTCTGCGCCTCACCGCCACCCTGCGCCAGGGCGCGGTTGCCCTGTGCCAGGTTCTCGCTCCAGGGCGCGACGTACTCACCGATCAGCACGCCCACCAGCATCAGCACCAGCAGCGGCTTCATCACCGCCCAGACGATACGCCCGATGGACACGCCCGCCGCACGCATGATGGTCAGTTCGCTGCTGCTGGCCAGGCCACCGAGGCCGATCAGGCTGCCGATCAGCGCCGCCATCGGCAGCATCTCGTATACCCGGCGCGGCGTGGTCATCAGCACATAGGTGGCCGCTTCCAGCACACCGTAGGAGCCATCCACATCGCCCAGTTCGTCGATGAAGGCGAACAGCAGCGCCAGCCCGACTATCACCCCCAGCACCGCGAGGATGCCGAAGAACACGCTGGTGCCGATATAACGATCCAACCTAACCATGGGCCACCTCACGGGCATCACGACGAGCTGCCCACTTCAGCCGCATAGGCTCCCAGTAAAGCAATGACAGGCCCACCAGCAGGAACATCCCGTGCACCCACCAGAGGCCGAGCGCCATGGGGATCTTGCCCTTGTCCAGCTGGCCGCGCGCAGCGATCAGCAGGGACAGGTAAGCCATATAAAGAAGGATCGCCGGCAGCAGCTTGAGGAAGCGGCCCTGGCGCGGATTGACCCGCGACAGCGGCACCGCCAGCAGGGTCACCACGAACACCAGCAGCGGAATGGACAGGCGCCATTGCAGTTCGGCCTGGTAGCGCGGATTGTCACTGCCGATCAGCTCGGAGGTCGGGATCGCCTCGCGCTCACCGATTTCGCTGCTGATTTCCGGCTTGGGCAGGAGGATGCCGTAGGTCTCGTATTTGATGGCACGGTAGTCGGCCTTGCCCGGGTTACCGTCGTAGCGGTAGCCGTTCTCCAGGATCAGGTAGCGGCTGCCATCCTTGTGGATGACCTGGCTGCCCTTCTCCGCCACCAGCACGCCGATGCCGCGTTCCTTGTTGTTCTGCGACAGGCGCTTCTCGGAGATGAACACCCCGCCCAGCTCGCCACGGTCGGCCGAAAGGCTCTCGGTGTAGGTCACCCGCGTGCCGTTCTTCATGGTCTGGAAGCGGCCCGGCACCAGGGTGTCGAACTCGGTCAGCGCGTCCTGCTCATTGAGGATGCGCGCCACCTGGGCCACGCCCTGGGGCGCCAGGCCCAGGCTCAGCCAGGCCACCAGCAGAGCCACCAGGGTCGCCGGCGCCAGGCTATAGGCCATCAGCCGTTGCTGGCTCATACCGGTGGCGGCGAGCACGGTCATCTCGCTGTCCAGGTAGAGCCGGCCATAGGCCAGGAGGAAACCGAGGAACAGGCCAAGCGGCAGGATCAGCTCGAGGAAGCCCGGCAGGCGGAAGCCCATGATCAGGAACAGCACGCCCGGGTCCAGGACGCCTTGCGCGGCCTGGGCCAAGTACTTGATGAAGCGACCACTCATGATGATCACCAGCAGCACCGCACTTACGGCGCTCAGGGTGACCAGGACTTCGCGGGACAGATAACGGAAGACAATCAAACCAGACACTCCAGGGTTGTCAGGCTCAGGCGGCTACGCTCAAACTAGCCGCTTTGTGGCCAGCCCGCCGAACCGGCGGACCACTGAAAAATGGCCGGCATTATATCCTGCAATCCCGACTCTTTGTCTTGGGGACATACGTCATGGAATTCCTCGTCAAAAGCGCTCGTCCCGAAACCCTGAAAACCGCCACCCTGGTCGTCGCCGTCAGCGAAGGCCGCAAACTGGGCACCGCCGCCAGCGCACTGGATGGCGCCACCGGTGGCGCCATCAGCGCCCTGCTCAAGCGTGGCGATATCGCCGGCAAGGTCGGCCAGACCCTGCTGCTGCACAGCCTGCCCAACCTCAAGGCCGAACGCGTGCTGCTGGTGGGCGTGGGCAAGGAACGTGAACTCGGCGACCGCCAGTTCCGCAAGGTCGCCGCCGCCGTCAACGGCGTGCTCAAGGGCCTCGGCGGCAGCGACGCCGTACTGGCCCTGGGCGAACTCGCGGTCAAGGGCCGCGACGCCTACGGCAAGGCCCGCCTGCTGGTGGAAACCCTGGCCGACGGCACCTACCGCTTCGACCGCTTCAAAAGCACCAAGGCCGATGCCCCGGCGCTGAAGAAAATCACCCTGCTGGCCGAGAAGGCCGAAGTCGCCGACGTCGAGCGTGGCAGCGCCCATGCCCAGGCCATCGCCACCGGCATGGCCTTCACCAAGGACCTCGGCAACCTGCCGCCGAACCTCTGCCACCCCAGCTTCCTCGCCGAGGAGGCCAAGGCACTGGCCAAGGCCCACAAGAACCTCAAGGTCGAAGTACTGGACGAGAAGAAGCTCAAGGAGCTCGGCGCCGGTGCCTTCCTCGCCGTCGCCCAGGGCAGCGACCAGCCGCCGCGGATGATCGTGCTCAACTACCAGGGCGGCAAGAAGGACGACAAACCCTACGCCCTGGTGGGCAAGGGCATCACCTTCGATACCGGCGGCATCAGCATCAAGCCCGCCGCCGGCATGGACGAGATGAAGTACGACATGTGCGGCGCCGCCAGCGTGCTCGGCACCTTCCGTGCCCTGCTCGAGCTGCAGCTGCCGATCAACGTCGTCGGCCTGCTGGCCTGCGCCGAAAACATGCCCAGCGGCGGCGCCACCCGCCCCGGTGACATCGTCACCACCATGAGCGGCCAGACCGTCGAAATTCTCAACACCGACGCAGAAGGCCGCCTGGTGCTGTGCGACACCCTCACCTACGCCGAGCGCTTCAAGCCCCAGGCGGTGATCGACATCGCCACCCTCACCGGCGCCTGCATCGTCGCCCTGGGCAGCAATGTCTCCGGCCTCATGGGCAACAACGACGGCCTGGTGAAGCAGATCCTCAAGGCCGGCGAATACGCCGACGACCGTGCCTGGCAGCTGCCGTTGTTCGACGAATACCAGGAGCAGCTCGACAGCCCCTTCGCCGACATCGCCAACATCGGCGGCCCCAAGGCCGGCACCATCACCGCCGGCTGCTTCCTGTCGCGCTTCGCCAAGAAGTTCCACTGGGCCCACCTCGACATCGCCGGCACCGCCTGGGTCAGCGGTGGCAAGGACAAGGGCGCCACCGGTCGTCCGGTGCCCCTGCTCACCCAGTACCTGCTGGACCGCGTGTAAACTGCAGCATCGCCCGGCGGCACAGGCCGCCGGGCACCCGCCTCACCTCAGGAACACCCAGCCATGACCCGCGTCGAGTTCTATGTCCTTTCTTCCAGCAGCCCGGCGGACCGCCTGCGCGCCGCCTGCCAGCTGGCGAGCAAGGCCTGGCGCCATGGCCTGCCGGTGTTCGTGCGCTGCGCCGACAAGGCCCAGGGCAACGAGCTGGACGAGCTGATGTGGCGCTTCAAGGCCGAAACCTTCATCCCCCACAGCCAGCATGAAGACGACCCGCACGCACCGGTGGTGATCGGCGCCAACGAGCAGCCCGAAGCCGCCCAGGGCCTGCTGATCAACCTCGACGCCAGCCTCTCGCCGCATCTCGAACGCTTCAGCCGCATCATCGAGATCGTCAACCAGGAGCCGGCGCTGCTTGCCGCCTGCCGTGAGAATTTCCGGACCTATCGCCAGCGCGGCTATGATCCAAAGCGAGTCGAACTCTAAGTACGCCCCATGGACAACTCCAGACCGCCGCAAAAGCCCGCTCACCTGCTCGACGACCTCGAGTCGATCCGCGCCCTGCTCGATGAACACACCAGCAGCGAGCCGCCCCTGCTCACCGAATCCGTCGACCCGGACAGCATTCCCCTGCTCTCCGAAATCGTCGAACCGCCGCCCTTCGAGCTCACCCCGCTGGGCAGCGAGCCCGTCGCGCCGCGCCCGGCGCCGGCGGTGCAGCCCGCCCCCGCACCTGCACCGCGGGTCGAGCAACCCAGCGCCACGCCCCTCCAGTCTGCCCTGCAGCGCAGCGCCGAAGCGGCCAGCGCCCAGGAATTCAGCCGCCTGGACACCGAGCTGCGCGCCGCCGCGCAACTCATCCTGCAAGACGTCATCGACGATTTCGTGCCCCAGATAGAAGCCGAGCTCAAGCGCCGCCTCAGCGCCCGCCTGACCCGCCTCCTGCCCCAGCCGCCCCGCCGCGGCTGACCGGCGCGCGCCTTGCGCCGCCCCATCGCGCCCCGCGCTTGGGGCTTGTACCCGCAGCCGCTATACTCGGCGGCTTTCCGATCAGTTGCCGACACGGTCCCGCCGCACCATGGACAAGACCTACCAGCCCCACGCCATCGAAACCTCCTGGTACCAGACCTGGGAGAAGAACAACTACTTCGCCCCGCAAGGCTCCGGCGAGTCCTACACCATCATGATCCCGCCGCCGAACGTCACCGGCAGCCTGCACATGGGTCATGGCTTCAACAACGCCATCATGGACGCGCTGATCCGCTTCCGCCGCATGCAGGGTCGCAACACCCTGTGGCAGCCGGGCACCGACCACGCCGGCATCGCCACCCAGATGGTGGTAGAGCGCCAGCTGGCCGCCCAGGGCGTCGATCGCCATGACCTCGGCCGCGAGAAGTTCCTCGACAAGGTCTGGGAATGGAAGGAACAGTCCGGCGGCACCATCACCCGCCAGATCCGCCGCCTCGGCTCCTCCGTCGACTGGTCGCGCGAGCGCTTCACCATGGACGACGGCCTCTCCGAAGCGGTCAAGGAAGCCTTCGTGCGCCTGCACGCGGACGGCCTGATCTACCGTGGCAAGCGCCTGGTCAACTGGGACACCAAGTTCCACACCGCCATCTCCGACCTCGAAGTGGAAAGCCACGACGAGAAGGGCCACCTGTGGAACCTGCGCTACCCGCTGGCCGACGGCCTGAAGACCGCCGACGGCAAGGACCACCTGGTGGTCGCCACCACCCGTCCGGAAACCCTGCTCGGCGACAGCGCCGTGGCCGTGCACCCGGAAGACGAGCGCTACAAGGCCCTGATCGGCAAGTTCGTCGAGCTGCCCCTGGTCGGCCGTCGCATCCCCATCATCGCCGATGACTACTGCGACCCCGAGTTCGGCACCGGCTGCGTGAAGATCACCCCGGCCCACGACTTCAACGACTACGAAGTCGGCAAGCGCCACGACCTGCCGCTGATCAACATCTTCGACAAGAACGCCGCCGTGCTCGCCACCGCCCAGGTGTTCCACATCGACGGCAGCGTCAACGGCGAATTCGACGGCAGCCTGCCCGCCGCCTACGCCGGCCTCGACCGCTTCGACGCGCGCAAGCGCATCGTCGCCGACATCGAAGCCCTCGGCCTGCTGGAGAAGATCGACGACCACGCCCTCAAGGTGCCCAAGGGCGACCGTTCCGGCACCGTCATCGAACCCTGGCTGACCGACCAGTGGTACGTCTCCACCAAGCCCCTGGCCGAACCCGCCATCGCCGCCGTGGAAGACGGTCGCATCCAGTTCGTGCCCAAGCAGTACGAAAACATGTACTTCTCCTGGATGCGTGACATCCAGGACTGGTGCATCAGCCGCCAGCTCTGGTGGGGCCACCGCATCCCGGCCTGGTACGACGAAGCCGGCAACGTCTACGTCGGCCGCGACGAAGCCGAAGTCCGCGCCAAGCACAACCTGGGTGACATCGCCCTGCGCCAGGACGACGACGTCCTCGACACCTGGTTCAGCTCGGGCCTGTGGACCTTCTCCACCCTCGGCTGGCCGGAACAGACCGACTTCCTCAAGACCTTCCACCCCACCGACGTGCTGGTCACCGGCTTCGACATCATCTTCTTCTGGGTCGCCCGGATGATCATGCTCACCATGCACCTGGTGAAGAACGACGACGGCAGCGCCCAGGTCCCGTTCAAGACCGTGTACGTCCACGGCCTGGTCCGCGACGGCCAGGGCCAGAAGATGTCCAAGTCCAAGGGCAACGTCCTCGACCCGCTGGACATCGTCGACGGCATCACCCTCGACGCCCTGCTGGAGAAACGCACCAGCGGCATGATGCAGCCCAAGCTGGCCGAGAAGATCGCCAAGCAGACCAAGGTCGAGTTCCCCGAAGGCATCAACAGCTACGGCACCGATGCCCTGCGCTTCACCTTCTGCTCGCTGGCCTCCACCGGCCGCGACATCAAGTTCGACATGGGCCGCGTCGAGGGCTACCGCAACTTCTGCAACAAGCTGTGGAACGCCGCCAACTTCGTCACCGAGAACACCGACGGCCAGGACACCGGCATCAACGGCGAAGCCGTCGAGCTGTCCTCGGTCGACCGCTGGATCATCTCCCAGCTGCAGCGCACCGAAGCCGAAGTCACCCGCCAGCTCGACGCCTTCCGCTTCGACCTCGCCGCCCAGGCCCTCTACGAATTCGTCTGGGACGAGTACTGCTCCTGGTACCTGGAACTGGTCAAGCCGGTGCTGTGGGACGAAAACGCCCCCATCGAGCGCCAGCGTGGCACCCGCCGCACCCTGGTGCGCGTGCTGGAGGTCATCCTGCGCCTGGCCCACCCGTTCATGCCCTTCATCACCGAAGAGATCTGGCAGCGCATCAAGGCCCAGGCCGGCGTCAGCGGTGACACCCTGATGCTGCAACCCTGGCCGGTGGCCAACGAAGCCCGTATCGACGCAGCCGCCGAAGACGACATCGAATGGGTCAAGACCCTGATGCTCGGCGTGCGCCAGATCCGTGGCGAGATGAAGATCTCCATGGCCAAGCGCATCGACGTGGTCCTGGCCAACGCCAGCGATGAAGACCTGCGCCGCCTCGCCGACAACGGCCCGCTGCTGAACAAGCTGGCCAAGTTCGAATCGGTCCGCGTCCTCGCCGCCGGCGAAGAAGCCCCCATGTCCGCCACCGCCCTGGTGGGTGACCTGCAGGTGCTGGTGCCCATGGCCGGCCTGATCGACAAGGAAGCCGAGCTGGCCCGCCTGGACAAGGAAATCCAGCGCCTGGACGGCGAAGTGAAGCGCGTCGGCGGCAAGCTCGCCAACGAAGGCTTCGTCGCCAAGGCCCCGGCCGAAGTGCTCGACAAGGAGCGCGCCAAGCTGGCCGAAGCCGAACAGGCCCTGGCCAAGCTGGCCGAGCAGCGCGAGAAGATCGCCAACCTGTAAGCCCACAAGGCCCGCCAATCGGCGGGCCTTGCTCTTTCATAGGGACGTGGAAGACATGCCCATCGAACTGCGCTTCGAATCCACCCTCGCCGTCAGCCCCGGCCAGGCCTGGAGCTGGATCACCGACGTCGACCGCCTGCGCGAGGAAATGCGCCCCTGGCTGCGCATGACCGTGCCCGCCGGCATCCGCAACCTCGAAGACCTCGCCTTCCAGCCCGGCGAGCCGCTGTTCACCAGCCACCTCTGGCTGTTCGGCTTTCTGCCGCTGGGCACTTCGCGGCTGACCCTGCGCGAGCTCACCCCGGGCGTCGGCTTCGTCGAGGAATCCCCCATGACCGGCATGCGCCTGTGGCGCCACGAACGCCGCCTGGAAGTACAGGGCAGTGGCACCCGGGTGATCGACCGCCTTACCGTCGAGCCACGGTTCGGCGCGCCGCTGGTGCGGCTGTTCCTGCGCCTGTTCTTCGCCAACCGCCACCGCGTGCTGCGCCATCGCGCGCCCTGAACCCGGAGCCCCCATGGAAACCAGCAAGACCAAGACCAGCTTCTACCGCCGCCTCTACGTCGCCTGGCTGATCGACAGCGGCACCGCCGCCAGCGTCCCCGCCCTGATGGACGCCACCGGCATGCCCCGCCGCACCGCCCAGGACACCCTCGCCGCTCTCGCCGACCTGGACATCGACTGCCAGTTCCAACAGGACGAAGGCGCCCGCAACAACGCCGGCCACTACGTGATCCGCGACTGGGGCGCCATCGACAAGTACTGGATCGCCGCCAACCTGCAACAGATCAAGGCCACCCTCGGTTACCCCTGACAGAATCCCCCGTAAGCAGTCGTAGCCCGGGCTTCAGCCCGGGAAACTCCTCCGGTTGAAACCCGGGCTACGGTGCAACGGCCACACCCCATCCAGGAGCCCCCGCCATGACCCCGCAACTCCTCTGGGTACTCGGCCTGCTGCTGGTGGTCGTCACCCTCTTCGTGCGCAACCGCCCGCGCATGGACGCCGTCGCCCTGCTGGCCCTGGTCGCCCTGGCGCTGAGCGGCGTGCTCACCACCGAGCAGGCCCTGGCCGGCTTCAGCGACCCCAGCGTGGTGTTGATCGCCGCGCTCTTCATCATCGGCGACGGCCTGGTGCGCACCGGCATCGCCTACCGCCTGGGCGACTGGCTGGTGGCCCGCGCCGGCAGCAGCGAGACGCGTCTGCTGGTGCTGCTCATGCTCAGCGTCGCCGGGCTCGGCTCGGTGATGAGCTCCACCGGCATCGTCGCCATCTTCATCCCCGTGGTGCTCGGCGTCTCCGCCCGCCTGAAGATCGCCCCGGCGCGGCTGATGATGCCCCTGGCCTTCGCCGGCCTCATCAGCGGCATGCTCACCCTGGTGGCCACGCCGCCGAACATGGTGGTGCACAGCGAACTGCGCCGCGCCGGCTTCGACGGCTTCGGCTTCTTCGGCCCCACGCCCATCGGCCTCGCCGTGCTGGTCCTCGGTGTGTTCTACATGCTCGTCGCCAGCCGCTGGCTCGGCCGCGACACCCGTGACCAGAACACCGCCGCCCCGCGCCTGACCCTCGCCGACCTGGCCGGCGCCTACCACCTCAGCGAGCGCGAACGGCGCCTGCGGGTGCGCGCCGACTCGCCCCTGGCGCGCCAGGCCCTCAACGAGCTGGAGCTGCGCCGCGAATACGGCATCAACGTCATCGCCGTCGAGCGCCAGCGCAAGTTCCGCACCCTGCTGCTGATGGCCACCGGCAACACCCAGCTGGAACCCGGCGACGTGCTGCTGGTGGACCTCGCCAGCCCCGCCATCGGCCTGCTCGGCGCCTACCACGCGCTGGGCCTGGAGCCCATGCCCCTCAACGCCTCCTACTACAGCCTGCACGCCCACCAGCTGGGCCTGGCCGAAGTCGCCCTGCCGCCGGAATCCGAGCTGCCGGGCAAAACCATCCAGGAACTGGGCTTCCGCAGCCGCCACCGCCTCAACGTCGTCGGCCTGCGCCGCCACGGCCGTCCCCTCGAAGGCGTGCTGGTGGATGAAAAGCTCAAGGGCTCCGACACCCTGCTGGTGGCCGGCGAATGGAAGGACATCCACCGCCTGCAGGCCCAGGGCCGCGACTTCCTGGTGCTCAGCCTGCCCGCCGAGGTGGACGAAGTGGCGCCCACCGCGCACAAGGCGCCCCACGCCCTGCTCAGCCTGGCGGTGATGGTGGTGCTGATGGTCAGCGGCCTGGTGCCCAACGTCATGGCCGCGCTGGTGGGCTGCCTGCTGATGGGTGCGTTCCGCTGCATCGACCTGGACAGCGCCTACCGCGCCATCCACTGGCCCACGCTGATCCTCATCGTCGGCATGCTGCCCTTCGCCCACGCCCTGCAGCAGACCGGCGGCATCGACCTCGCCGTGCAGGGCCTGGTGACGCTGCTGGGCGACGCCACGCCGCGCCTGGTCATCGCCGCGCTGTTCGTGCTCACCGCGGTGATCGGCCTGTTCATCTCCAACACCGCCACCGCCGTGCTCATGGCCCCGGTGGCCATCGCCACCGCCCAGCAGCTCGGCGTCTCGCCGCAGCCCTTCGCCATGACCGTGGCCCTGGCCGCTTCGGCCGCCTTCATGACGCCCATTTCCTCACCGGTGAACACCCTGGTGCTCGGCCCCGGCCAGTACCGCTTCGGCGACTTCGTCAAGGTCGGCGTGCCCTTCACCCTGCTGGTGATGGTCGTCACCGTGCTGCTGGTGCCCTGGCTCCTGCCCTTCTGACCGGCCGCCCGACGGCGGCTGGCCAAACCCGGCGGGTTGTGAATAATGCGCGCCTGCCCTTCCTTCCCGGACCTCGCCATGCCCAGCAAACCGCCCAGCAAGACCGCACCGGCCAAGCCGTCCGAAGGGAGCAAGGCGCCGCTGCACCCGCGCAACCGCCACCAGGGCCGCTACGACTTCCCCGCGCTGATCGCAGGCAACCCGGAGCTGGCCGCCTTCGTCATCCTCAACCCCTACGGCAAGCAAAGCATCGACTTCGCCAACCCCGAGGCGGTCAAGGTCTTCAATCGCGCGCTGCTGCAGCAGTTCTACGGCATCCGCCAGTGGGACATCCCCGCCGGCTACCTGTGCCCGCCCATCCCCGGGCGCGCCGACTACCTGCACCATCTGGCCGACCTGCTGGGCGCCGCCCATGACGGCGTGATCCCCAAAGGCCCCGGCCTGCGCGGGCTGGACATCGGCGTCGGGGCCAACTGCATCTACCCGCTGATCGGCCACCACGACTACGGCTGGCGCTTCGTCGGTGCCGACATCGACCTGCAGTCCCTGGACTCCGCCGCCGCGATCCTCGCCGCCAACCCGCAGTACGGCGACGCCATCGAGCTGCGCCGCCAGGAGCACCCGCAGCACATCTTCCAGGGCCTGCTGCAGGCCGACGAACGCTTCGACTTCACCCTGTGCAACCCGCCCTTCCACGCCTCCCTGGACGAAGCCCGCAGCGGCAGCCGACGCAAGTGGAAGAACCTCGGCAAGCAGGACCCGAGCCGCGCATTGCCGGTGCTCAACTTCGGCGGCCAGTCCAACGAATTGCATTGCGAAGGCGGCGAAGCGGCCTTCATCGCGCGCATGGCCGACGAAAGCGCCGCCTTCGGCCAGCAGGTGTTCTGGTTCAGCACCCTGGTGTCCAAGACCGGCAACGTCCAGCCCCTGCAAGAGCGCCTCAAGGCCCTCGGCGCCACCGACATCCGCGTGGTGCACATGGCCCAGGGCCAGAAGCAAAGCCGCTTCGTCGCCTGGACCTACCTGGAAAAGAACCAGCGCCGTGCCTGGCGCAAGGAACGCTGGCCCGCCTGATCCGCTCCTTCCCTGTGGGAGCGAATTCATTCGCGATGCTCTTGTAGGCGTTACCGGCCACACAGACGGTGGACCGATGAAGCGTGGTCCACCCACGGCCGGGGCGATGTAGCCCGGACTTCAGTCCGGGAAATCCCATACACATCCCCGGGCTAAAGCCCGGGCTACGCGTCACAGGGAACCTCTCCCGCTGCCTCCGGCTCATGGGTGCGCACCCTGCCCAGCAGTGCGAACACCAGCACCGCCGTCAGCCCGGTCACCGCGGCCAGCACCTGCAACAGCGTGCGGAACGCCGCGTCATAGCCCGGCAGCAACGCCGCCCGGTCCATACCCAGCATCGCCGCAGCCTGGGCCAGGTCGCCCAGGGCCGCATGGCTGGCGGCGGCGACCAGTTGCGACGGCGCCACCGCTGAAGCCGGCAGGGCCACCAGCATCAGTGCGGCCAGCAACGCGCCGACCAGGGCGATGGCCACGCCGTCGCCGGACACCCGCACGGTGTTGAAGATGCCGGTGGCCATCCCCGCCCGCTCCTTCTCCACCACGCTCACCGCCAGCCCGTCCATCAACCCCCAGGGCAAGCCGATGCCCACGCCCACCAGCAGCATCGGCAGCACCAGTGCCTGCGGCCCGGCCACCAGCGCCTCGCTCATCCACAACAGCCCCAGCGCGTTCAACGCCAGGCCCAAGGCCGACAGCACACCCGCGGTGAACCAGCGCGACAGCCATGCCGCCAGCATCGGCACCACCAGCAACGGCGCCGACAAGGCGATCATCAGTTGCCCGGTCTGCACGGCGCTGAGGCCATCCACACCGATGAAACGCCCCGGCAGCAGCACGATCAGCACCACGAAGGCGAAGGCGGGCGACGCCCCCAGCAGTTGCACACCAGCAAACTGCGCACGACGGAACAGGCCCAGCTCCAGCATCGGCCGTGGGCTGCGCCGCTCGATCACCACGAAGGCCACCAGCAACGCCAGGCTGCCCCACAGCGAACCCTGCACCAGCGGGTGCGACCAGCCCTGCTCCGGCGCCAGCAACGTGCCGCAGGTGAACAGGGTGAGCATCGCGGTAAAGCTGATCGCCCCCGGCCAATCCAGCCCCTGGGCGTTGGGGTCGCGGCTCTCGCGGGCACAAACGGCCACCAGCAGCGCGCCGGCGATGCCGAACAGGGCCGGCAGCAAGAACACCATGCGCCAACCCAGGCCGTCGCTCAGCAGGCCGGCCAGCAACGGGCCGAACGCCAGCCCCAGGCCGAAGGTGGTGCCCAGCAGGCTGAACACCCGGGTGCGGATCGGGCCGTGGAACTCCTGGGCCAGCGCCGCCATGGCCCCGGCGAAGGCAGCGGAACCACCCAGGCCCTGGAGCACCCGCAACAGGTCGAACCACAGCACCGTGGGTGCGAAGGGGATCACCAGGGTCACCGCCGCGAACAGCGCCAGGCCCACCAGCCACACGCGCTTGCGCCCATGGATGTCGGCCAGGCTTCCGGCCGCCATCATCGCGCTGCCGTAGGCGAGGATGTAGCCGTTGGTGATCCAGCTCAGCTCCACCGCCGAGCCTCCCAGGGCCTGGCTGATGGCCGGCAGCACCACCGCCGGGCCGGTGAAGCACAGCGGGATCAGCACCGCCGTCAGGCAGGCGGCCAGCAGCAGCCAGCGGCGAGCGCCGTCGGAAAGGGATGAATCGGTCATTTCGAAAGCTCCGCAAGGAAAGTCGGAGCAGGTTATGGCGGCGGTAATTGCGGAAAAACAGGCTAGTATTCCGCACTTAACGGAAGCCTGAGTCCTCAATCGGAATCACCATGGAAAGCCTCAACCGCCTCGCCCTCTTCGTCCAGGTCACCGAAAGCCAGAGCTTCGTCGCCGCCGGCCGCGTCCTGGGCATCTCCGCCTCGGCGGTGGGCAAGGGCATCGCCCGCCTGGAGCAGCACCTCGGCGTGCGCCTGTTCCACCGCAACACCCGCAGCATCAACCTCACGGTGGAAGGCACGCTGTTCCTCGAACGCTGCCGGCGCATCCTCGGCGAGCTGGAGGCGGCCGAGCACGAGCTGTCGCAGAACACCCAGGAGCCCAGCGGCCGCCTGCGGGTCAGCCTGCCCCTGGTGCTGGGCCTGTTCCCCGTGGTGCTGCCGGCCTTCATGCGCCGCTACCCCGGCATCGAACTGGACCTGGACTTCAGCGACCGCCTGGTGGACGTGATCGAGGAAGGCTTCGACGTGGTGGTGCGCAGCGGTATCCCCGAAGACTCGCGCCTGCGCGCCCGCCAGCTCGGCGCCTTCCACCTGCAACTGGTGGCCTCGCCCGAGTACCTGGCCGCCCGGGGCACGCCACGGGTGCCGGCCGACCTGGAGCAGCACGCCTGCCTGCACTACAAGTTCCCCAGCACCGGCAAGCTGCAGAAATGGCCCCTGCGCCTAGACGCGGGGGAAAGCGAACCGCAGTTGCCCACCACCCTGGTGTGCAACCACGCCGACACCCTGATCCGCGTCGCCAGCGAAGGCATGGGCATCACCTGCCTGCCCGACTTCGCCGTGCGCGACGCCCTCGCCAGCGGCCAGCTGCAGGCCGTACTCGAAGACCGCAACCAGCACTCCGCCCACTTCCGCGCCCTCTGGCCCTGCTACAAGCAGATGCCCGCCAAGCTGCGGGTGTTCGTCGACTTCCTCGCCGAGCACCTGTTCCTCGACCAGAGCCAGGTGTGAACGCAGGCCTCTGCAACCTGTAGGGGCGACTTCAGTCGCCAAGGAGCGCGCAGCGGTCCCATCACAGCATGGGTTTCGCTGCGCTCTACCCATCCTACGAACTACAAAACACCTCAGCGCCGAAGTCCGGGTTACGAGACGGCGAAACGCGGCTCCAGGCGGCTGTAACCCATGCCCACGCCCTTGTGCACTTTCAACTGCACCGGGATGCGCTCCTTGAGCGCTTCGACGTGGCTGATCACACCGATCATCTTGCCGCTGGCATTGAGCGCATCCAGGGCGTCGAGGGCCACTTCCAGGGTTTCGCCATCGAGGGTGCCGAAGCCCTCGTCGAGGAACAGCGAGTCGATGCTGGTCTTGTGGCTGACCAGGTCGGAAAGCGCCAGGGCCAGGGCCAGGCTGACCAGGAAGCTCTCACCGCCGGACAGGGTGCGGCAGTCCCGGGCGACATCGGCCTGCCAGGTGTCCACCACTTCCAGCTCCAGCTCGCCCTGGGCACGACGGCGCAGCTGGTAGCGACCGTGCAGGCGTTCCAACTGCTGGTTGGCCAGGTAGATCAGGTGGTCCAGGGTCAGCCCCTGGGCGAAGCGCCGGTACTTGGCGCCGTCGGCCGAGCCGATCAGGCCGTTGAGGCGCTGCCATAGGTCGCAGGCGCCTTCCTGGGCGGCGATCTCGGCGAACAGCGCCTGCTGGTTCTGCCGGCGCTGCTCGTCGCCGCTCAGTTGCCCGCGCAGCTCGCCCTGGCGCTGGGCCAGTTCGCGCAGTTGCAGTTGCAACGCCTGCAGCTGCTCGTCCAGCTCCGCCAGGGCCAGCTCGGTCTGTGGCGTCGCCTGCAATTCCGCCAGGCTCTGCCGGGCCGAGGCCTCCAGGGCCTGGGCTTCGGTCCAGGCCTTTTCCAGGCGGGCCTTGAGGGCCAGCAATTGGTTACGTGCGTCCTCGTCCAGCAGCGCGGCGAGGTACTGCGCCTCGTCGGCGAAGGGGCTCTGCGCCAGCACCTGCTCCCAGGCAGCCCGTTGCACGTCGAGCGTGGCGCGGGCAGTGTCCAGCCGTTCGGCCAGGGTCTGCTCGCGCCCGATCAGCGCCTGGCTGCGCTGCTGGGCCAGTGCCAGGCGCTGCTCGGCCTGCTCCAAGGCGGCGGCGGGGTTATCCACAGGGGCCAGGGCTGTGCCATCGGGCTGCGCCAGCTCGCCCCAACGCTGCTGCCAGCGCGTGGCGGCACCTTCGGCGGTTTGCAGCTCGGCCAGCAGCAGTTGTTCGTCGCGCTCCAGGCGCTGCTGCAGGGCCTGGGCGTCACGCCAGGTGCGCCACTCGGCGTCGCGCTCGTCCAGCCAACGCTCGTTGTCTTCCGGCAGGGCGTAACCGAGCTCGCCCAGGGCCGCGCCCAGCTCCGACTCCTGGCGAACCTGCTGCACCTGGAGCTGGCCCAGTTGCTCGGTGTTCTCCGCTTCGCGGCGGCGCAAGGCGCCTTGTTCCTGCACCGCCAGCGCATGCTGCTGCATGGCGTCCTGCTGGTGCTTCTGGGCCTGCTCGCGCTGCCCACGGGCGGCGTCCACGGCTTGCTTGAGGCCATCCAGCTCACCCAGGCTGCGTTGCAGGGCGGCGAGGTCCGCCTGCTGCTGCGCCTGGGCCGCCGCCACCGCCGGGCCATCGACCAGTAGCTGGCCCAGGGCGGTGCAGTGCTGCTGCCACTGCGCCTGCAACTGTTGCAATTCATCCTGCAGGCGCTGCTCGTCCTGCTGGCGCTGGCGCAGGTGCGCTTCCAGCGCGGCCAGCTCGGTGTTCAGGGCCGCCCCCCGTTCGCGCACCTGGTCCTGCTCGGCGCGCTTGGCCTGCAACGTGGCCTGGGTCTCCGAGACATCCAAAGCGCCATAGGCCGCGATGGCCGGGTGTTCGTGGGAACCGCACAGCGGGCAGGCCTCACCTGGCTGCAGGGCGGCGCGATGGGCCTCCAGCTTGAGGATGCGCTGCTCCTGCTCCAGCAGCTTTTCCTTGTCCTGGATCTGTTGCTTGAGGTCGGTGAACTGCAGGCGCAGGGCATCCCGCACGGCGACCTTTTCCGCCTGCGCACGGCTGTCGGTATCGATGCCACCCCGGGTATCGGCCAGTTGGTGCTCCAGGCGCGTGCGGTTTTCCGCCAGCTGCTGCAGGCGGGCGAGTTGATGGCCTTGGTCGCTGAGGCGCTGCCAGCGCTCGCGCAGGGCGGCTTCTGAATCACCGGCCAACAGCGTGGCCAGGGCGGCCTGGCGCTGGGCTTCATCGGCACGGGCCTGCTCCAGGTGCTGGTCGCTTGCCCCCAGCACTGCCTGGAGGCTGGCGATGCGCTGCGCCAGCTGCTCGGCGTCCTGCCGCTCCTGCTGCTGGCGGGCCTGCGACTGGGCGATGGCCTGCGCCAGATTGCGGCGCGCGCCGAGCTGTTCACGCCAGGCGCCCAGGCGCTCGCCCAGCAGGCCGTGTTGCGGGTTGGCCGCCAGCAGCGCCTCAATCTGGCCCCGTTGCTCGGCCAGCCCATCGCGGCGGGCGGTGAGTGCTGCCAGCCGCTGCTGGCTGTAGCCCCGCGCCTGCCACAGGCCGTCGGCCACCTCGCGGGCGGCCTGGGCCTTCTGTTCACGCACCTGGGCCAGGGCCTCGGCGGCTTCGATAGCGGCCTGCCCGGCGCGCTGCCAGTCACGGTGCGGCGGGCGCAGGCGCTCGGCCGGCTCGCTCTCGGCCAGGCGCTGCAGCTGCGGCCCGGCCTGCTCCAGCGCCTGCCGGGCGTCCTGGCCCTGCTGCACGGCGGCGAGCTGGCGCGCCTCGGCGCCGGCCAGGGCCTCGCGCCACTGGCGCTGGCGCTGCAGGCTGTCCTGCTGGCCGTGCAGGCTGCCTTCCCGGGCGTTGAGTTCGGCGAGTTCGTCCTGCAGGTACTGGCGCTGCTCCGCGTTGAGCAGTTCCACGCCCTCGGCCCGTGCACGCAGTTGGCCCAGTCTGGCCTCGGCCTCCCGGGTGCGCTGGTAGACGCGCTCGGAGATCAGCCCGTACACCTCGGTGCCGGTCAGCTCCTCCAGCAGCTCGGCGCGCTGGTTGGCACTGGCTTCGAGGAAGGCGGCGAACCCGCCCTGGGCCAGCAGCATGGATTTGGTGAAGCGCTCGAAATCCAGCCCGGTGAGGCTTTCGGTCTGCTTGAGCTTGTCGTTGATCTTGTCGGTGAGAATCTCGCCGTCGGCGATGCGCGCCAGCTCCACCTTGGGCGCCTGCAGGCCGCCATCGACCTTGTCGCGGGCGCGGCGCTGGCTCCAGAAGGCGCGGTAGCCCACGCCCTTCACCTCGAACTCCACCTCGGCCAGGCAGTCGGCGGTGTGGCGGGTCATCAGCTCGTTGACCGAGGCCGAGACGCTGCTCATGCGCGGGGTGCGGTGATAGAGGGCCAGGCAGATGGCGTCCAGCAGCGTGGTCTTGCCGGCACCGGTGGGGCCGGTGATGGCGAACAGGCCGTTGCCGGCGAAGGGCTCGCCGGTGAAGTCGATCTTCCACTCGCCCTTGAGGGAGTTGAGGTTCTTCAGGCGCAGGCTGAGGATTTTCATGCAGAAGCCGCCGGGGGATGGGAGCGGCATTCTGGCATTCTCCGCCCGCCCGTGCAGGCCCGCTGCGCCTCAGAGCACCTCGATGCGGTTGCGGCCGTTGGCCTTGGCCCGGTACAGGGCGCGATCCACCCGTTCCAGCATGCCCAGGGTGTTGGCGTCGCCACGGTACTGGGTGACGCCGAAGCTCGCGGTCTTGCGGCACACCACGTCGAAGTCGAAACCGCTGATGCGCTCCTGCAGGGTGCGCGCGGCGATCAGCGCCTGCTCGGCGTCGATCTCCGGCAGCACGATGAGGAACTCCTCGCCCCCCAGGCGACCCACCTTGTCGGCTGCGCGTACGTTGTCGCGCAGCAGGGCGGCAAACTGGCGCAGCACCACATCACCGACGCCATGCCCGTGGGTGTCGTTGACGCTCTTGAAGTGGTCGATGTCCATCAGAATCACCGCGAAGGGCGTGCCGTAGCGCTCGGCGCGGGCGATTTCCTCGGCAAAGAACTGGTCGATCCGCACGCGGTTCCACAACCCGGTGAGGCCGTCGACACTGGCGTTCAGGGCCAGCCGGCGCTGGTCGAGGAACATGGTCTTGTGGGCCTTCTCCAGGAGGAAGGCACTGAGCAGGCCGAAGGAGAAGGACGCCAGTATCCAGACGAAGTGCAGGCGCCCCGGCCCCGGTTGCAGCGACTGCTCCAGGGTCACGACCAGGAGGATGGCGGTGGAGGTACTGGCGGTGAACAGCGCCTGGCGCAAGGTCAGCCCGGAGATGGCGAAGGTCCACATCAGGTTGAGGTAGATTTCCGGCGCGAAGTAGGCGGCCTGCTCACCGGGGAAATTGAAGTAGAGGTTGGCGACCACCGCGCCGATGGGCGCCCCGATCAGCAGCGCCAGCATCGGCCGGTACAGCGTGGGGCGATAGCTCATCACCGCCACGCTCAGCAGCGCAGCCGAGACCAGCACGCCATGGATGAACATCCGCAGGCCCGGCTGGTCCGCAGCCACGTTCCATTCGGTGACGGCGTAGATGAAGTACAGGACCACGGTCAGGTACGCCACGTAACGGATCTGCGGCACCTTGGCCTGCCGGTACCAGTCGGCGAACTCTTCGCGAACGCATTCCTGCACGCCCTGGAGCGGGTCCATGGCCTGTTTCAGCTCTTCGATCAACCTCACCCCAGCGCCCCCTGAGTGGACATCGTCGGCCCTTTATCGGCCCGGGCAGGAATGGCTCCAGTCCAGGGCCGTGAAATTGACGGCAAATCGCCATCTTTTCTCAGGATGCATAACCGGTGCCGGAGTCAGCTCCGTTCGGCGCGCACTTCGTTCAGCACCTCGCGGTGCAGGTCTTGCAGCCGACGGGCCTGATCGTCGTCCAGCTGCTCCAGCTCCAGGCGGCGTGTGAACACATCCTCGGCACTCAGCTCGTCCAGGGTCTCCCGGGCAGCGCCCAGAAGGCCGGGCGCCTGGCCGGCGCGCTCGCGGCGCAGGCGCAGCACTTCAACCGGCAGGCCTTCGCACAGGGCGGCGACGCGGCCCTGCAAATCGCTCAGGTAGTCGTCGGTGCCCACCTGCACTTCCAGCCAGACGGGGCGCTCGGGCGTGCCCCGACGGGCCTGCTCGGCAATGGCGCCGCCCAGTTCGCCCAGGGAGCCACGCACGCTGGCCAGGGGCTGGAAACAGGGCACCGGCAGGGGCGTGACGCTGCGCAGGCCCTCCCCGTCCAGCTCCACCAGCAGCACTTCCTTGGCCTGGCCGGCCTCGTCGAAGGACAGCGGGATGGGCGAGCCGCTGTAGCGGATGTGCTCCAGGCCGCCGACCTTCTGCGGCCTGTGGATATGTCCCAGGGCGATGTAGGCGGCCGGAGGGAAGGCGCTGGTGGGGAAGGCCTCCAGCGCGCCGACGTAGATTTCCCGCACCGACTCGCTGGCGCTGGCGCCGACCGTGGTCAGGTGGCCGGTGGCGATTATCGGCAGCCCGCCACCCAGTTCGTCCCGGCGCCGCTCGGCCAATTCGAACAGCTGCGCGTAATGGGCCTGGATGGCCTGCTGCAGGGACAGCTGCTTGTCCGCCGCGCTCTGCCCGGCCTGGCTTTGCAGCACGTCGCGGGCCCGCACGAAGGGGATGGCGCAGAGCACCGCGCCCGGCTCGCCATCAGGGCCGCGTAGCACCAGGACCTGGTCCTGCGGGTCGGCGGCGACACCCGGCACCACGCGGGTGCCCAGGGCTGCCAGCAGACCCTGGCTCTCGCCGAGCATGGCGGGCGAATCATGGTTGCCGCCCAGCACCACCAGTTGCGCACCGGCGTCGCGCAGCTCGATGACGAAGCGGTTGTACTGCTCGCGGGCGTAGCTCGGCGGCGCACCGGTGTCGAACACATCGCCCGCCACCAGCAACGCGTCCACCCGGTGTTCCTGCACCCGTTCCAGCAGCCAGGCACAGAAGGCCTGGTGTTCGGCCTGGCGGGTCTTGCCCATGAAGTGCTGGCCGAGATGCCAGTCGGAGCTGTGCAGGATGCGCATGGGGGTCTGTCACTTGTCGCGGGGAACGGGAAGGCGGCCACCTTGTCATTTACCGGCACCGGGAGGCAACCGCCGCTGCGTCAGTGGCTATCCTTCCCCTCAACTCCAAGCCCCAAGGACTCCCATGCCAAGGTTCCTGAAAGACCTGAAGATCATGCTGCTGGCCAACCTCTGGACCGTGCCCGTGGTGGCCGCGCTGGTGGGCGCGGTGTTCTATTTCGTCGCCCCGCCGCCGCCCATGCACGCCACCCTGGCCACCGGCGGCGCCAACGGCGGCTACGCCCTGTTCGGCGAAAAGCTCAAGGAGGAACTGGCGCGCCAGGGCTTCACCCTGGAGCTGGTGCCCAGCGCCGGCTCCCTGGACAACCTCGGCAAGCTGCAACGCGGCGAGGTGCAGATGGCCCTGGTGCAGAGCGGCCAGGAACTGACCCTGGAGCCGCGCGAACGCAAGCGCCTGCATGGGCTCGGGGTGATGTACCAGGAGCCCCTGTGGCTGTTCAAACGCAAGGACGTGGACATCGACAGCATGGGCGACCTGCTGCAGCTGCGGGTGGCCATCGGCACACCCAACAGCGGCACCCGTGCCATCGCCTCGGCCCTGCTGCAGGCCAACCAGATCGGCCCGGAACAGTACCCGCAGAACTGGCAGGAGTTCAGCGGCACCCGGGGTGCCGATGCGCTGATCGCCGGCGAGCTGGATGCCGCCTTCTTCGTCGGCCCGGCGGAGAACGCCGTGGTGCAGCGCCTGGCCACACGCAGCGAGCTGGACCTGGTCAGCCTGCGCCGCAGCGCCGCCTACCGTGCGCGCCTGCCCTACCTGACCAAGCTCGACGTGGGTGAAGGCCTGCTCAACCTCGCCAGCAACAGCCCCTCGCGGGACATCCTCACCCTGGGCCCGGTGGCGACCCTGGTGGCCAACGACGAATTCCACCCCTCGCTGACCCCGCTGATCCTCGAAGCCGCCCGCGAAGTGATGAAGAACGGCAGCCTGCTCGACCCCGCCGGGCGCTACCCCGCCGCCCAGCCGATGACCCTGTCGACGCTGGACGAGGCCGCCTACTACTACAAGAACGGCCTGCCGATCCTGCAGCGCTACCTGCCCTTCCGCATCGCCTCCCTGGCCGACCGCTACATCATCCTGCTGATCCCGCTGCTGGTGGTGATGTTCCCGCTGTTCAAGGCGGTGGGCCCGGTGTACCGCTGGCGCATCCGTGCGCGCATCTACCGCTGGTACAAGTACCTGCGCGAGATCGACCGCAAGCTGGACGCCGGCACCCTGCGCGAGGAGCTGGACGGCGAGATCGGCAAGCTGGAGGAACTGGAAGACCAACTGGCCAAGGTGGACGTGCCGCTCTCCTACTCCAACGAGCTGTACGACCTGCACGTGCACCTGCGCTACGTGATCGAGCGGCTCCAGGCGCTGAAGGCCAGGAGCCGCGAAAGCGAGGCCTGAACGGGCCTCAGAAGCGCAGTTGCAGGTAGCGCACCGGCGCCAGCCAGCGCGGCGTCGTCGGGCCGAAGGCCAGGGCCTTGGCCAGATGCCGGCGCAGGCGCCAGTAGGAGCCGTGCTCGCTGCCCTTGGCCACGGCGCGGGCGGTGCGGAAAGGCGCCACCGCGACCTGGCTGTCGCCGGCGTGAGCCGCGGCGGCGACGCCTTCCAGCAGGTGCTGCATGCAACGGAAGAAGGGCCGCGGCTCCGCCCCCTGCAAGCGCTCCAGCCAGGCATCCAGGGCCGCCATGTCGCCGGCCATGGCGGCATCGAAGCCCAGCCAGACCATCGCATCGTGGTTCTGCGGGTCGCGCTCCAGGGACAGCCGCGACACCGCCGCCGCACGCGCGTCCAGCTTGCGCGCACGCATGCCCAGCGCCAGGTTGTCCAGGCCCCAGGCCGGCGCTTCCGGGTGCTGTTCCCAGTCGGCGAGCCAGTCGAACATCATTTCGTAGCGTTCCTGGTTGACCATCGCGTAGCTGGCCATCCCCCAGATCACGCCATCGCTGCGGATCGTCTCGCGACAGGCTTCGAGGGCATCCACCAGCAGCCGGTTGGCGTTCTTGCGGTTGGCCAGCAGCTCCAGCATGGCGTGCTTGCCGGCATGCTGCGGGTCGTTCTCCAGCAGGCGCAGGAAACCCTTCCACAGCGAGCCGGGCATCCAGCGGGCATCCTCGCGGCGCAGCCATTGCAGCGCCGCGCCATGGTGCAGGGAGCCATCGGCGACACCGGCGTCGAGGGTTTCCTGCAGGTCCTTGTCCTGCTCCGGCCGCTCGAGGATCTTCAGCACCTCGCCCCAGGCATCGATGCAGCCACTATCGCGGCACAGGGGCTCCAGCACCCGGCGCTTGAGCGCCTGATCGCTCCGGGGCACGGCGAAACGCAGGGCTCGGATCAGCACCGCAGGCTGGCTCGATGCATCCAGCAGCCGCTCCAGCACCTCCCGCGTAGCCTCTCCCGTACCGTGCTTGAGCAGCAGGTCGAACTCGTGGAGGCCGGCGAAGGTGTAGCAGGCGTCCAGCTGGTAGGCGCGGCTGAAGGACGGCAGCGCCTCTTCGCCCTTGCCGTCGAGCCACAGCGCGTGGCCGAGGAAGCCGTGGGCGATGGCCTGCCGGGGTTCCAGGCGCACCATCTCCCGGGCCGACTCCACGTAGGCGGCGTATTCACCGGCGTCGTCCTGCCAATCGGCCAGGGTGCGCCACCCTTCGAAGAAGGCCGGTTGACGCTCCAGCAACTGGCGCATCTCGGCCATGGCGCTGGGCAGGTCCTGCTCCTGGCGGGTGGCGCGGGGGCCGAACAGCGCCAGTTCGGGTGGCGTTCCGCCGCCCCAGCAGGGTGCCGCCAGCAGCTGGCGCAATTCGTCGTAGCGCTGGGCTTCCAGCAGCCCTTCGGCCAGCTGGGTGTTGGCGCTGCGGTGACGCGGGTTCAGCTCCAGGGCACGGCGCAGGGCCGGCTCCTTCGCCTCGAAGCCTTCCTCCTGTTCGGCCAGGGCCAGCCAGGCATCAGGGTCGCCGGCGCGCAGGCGCGTCAGCTCGCGGGCCAGTTCCAGGGGGCGCCCGGGCGTTTCCAGGGCGGCGCTGTAGCGGCGCAGCTGGTTCCAGACCCAGCCGTTGCCGGGCTCCTCGCGCAGCACCTTCTCCGCCTCGATGACGCCTTCGGCCGGGTTGTCGCGCTCGCCCAGCACATAGCCCAGGTAGGCACGCAGTTCGGTGTTGTCGGGGGTGCGGGCGAGCACGCTGCGCAGCAGGCTTTCGGCCTCCTCCAGGTCTGTGCCCTCGTCCAGCAGGCTTTCGACGTAGAGGCGCACGCTGCGCGTCCACAGCGGGTTGATGCGGAAGCTCCCGCGCAGGGTCTCGCGGCACTCGGCGTACTGCTTCTGGTTGCTCTGCAGCTGGGCCCGTTCCAGGGCCAGGCGCGGCATCAGCGGGAAGCGCTCGATGGCCGATTGCAGCAGGGTCTCGGCCTGCTCCACCTGCCCCATCTCGGCCTGCTGGGCGGCGACCACCACCCACAGCTGCCAGAGGTCGGGGCGCTGTTGCAGGGCCTCGCTCAACTGCTCCAGCAACACCTGCGGTTCCAGCAGTCGGCGCGCCTGGTCCGGGTAGGCGAGCCAGCCGTCGCCGAAGGTCACCTGGGCCACCAACTGGCGATGGATGAAGTCGAGGCTGTCCAGGGCTTCGGCCTGGTCGGTGCAGGTTTCCAGCAGCATGTTGCCGGCGTAATCGTTATCGGCGGACCGCTCCAGCGCCTCACGGAAGGCCTCACGGGCGGCCTCGCGCTGGCCAGCCTGGAGCTGCACGAAGCCCCGGGTGGAATAGCTGCTGGAGCTGCGCGGGTCGGTGCGCCGGGCCAGCTCGCAGAATTCCAGGGCTTCCTCATGGCGGCCCAGACGCGCCAGGGTCACCGCCAGCTCACGGATCGCCCAGGCGTATTCCGGGTGGCTGGCCAGCAGCCGGCGCAGGGCCGCTTCGGTATCCTCCAGGGAGTGGCGCTGGGCGCGCTCCACCGCCAGCTCGGCGATGCCGCAGTGATGGGGGAAGCGCTCGGCCAGTGCGGTGACGTACTCGTCCACCGCCTCTTCACCGGCGCTCTGGCGCAGCAGCTGCACCTGCATGCGGTGCAGGCTCATGTTCAGCGGGTCCAGCTCCACCGCTTCGCGGCACCAGGCCAGGGCGCGCTGCGGGTCGCCATCGCTGCGCTGGCTGTGCAGCACGGCGGCGCGCAGCCAGGTGCCGCGGCGGCTCACCGGCTCGGCGCGGCGCAGCATCGCCTCGTTCAGTTCCAGCTCGCCATGGCGGCCGTAGAAGTCGGCAAGGTTGAGCAGCAGGGCCGGGTCCTGGGGGCGGCGTTCCACGGCCTGCTCGAGAATCTGCCGGCATTGCAGCGGGTCGGAGAGTTCCTCGATGAACTCGCAGAGGGTCAGGGTCGGGCCGGCAGCCAGGGCGCCGAGGCGTGCCTGGCGCTGGCGCAGGAATTCCAGCCCCGCCTCGGTGCGGCCCAGGCAGCGCAGGGCGCGGAAGTACTGGCTGCTGTAGCCCTCGTTGGTGTCGTGCAGGCAGGCGGCGATGCGGTACAGCTCGCAGGCCTGCTCGCGGCTGCCTTCGTTCCAGCGCAGGCTGGCCAGCTCGTTCCAGGCCTGGGCATGCCCCGGGGCCTGGCGCAGGGCACGGCCCAGCAGCTGCCGCGCGGTTTCCAGCTGGCTGCCGTCCTCCACCAGCAGGCCGGTGTAGCGCACCAGGATGCCGGCATCGCTCCAGCGCGCCTGGCAGTGGCCGGCGAGCCAGTCCAGCTGCTGCTCGCGGGCATGCAACTGGGCCAGGGACGTGGACTTGGAAAGGATCAGGTTGGCGTCATCGGGGAAACGTTCGAGCAACGCTTCGGTGGCCTCCAGCACCTGGGCCTCGCGGCCGTCGTACCAGCCCAGGGCGCGCTGGCCCTGGAGGGTCAGGCGGTGTTCGGGCGCGTGCTCGCGCAGGGCCTCGAAGGCGGCCAGAGCGGCTTCGCGGTCGTGCACTTCCAGGGCGCTGACCAGGCGGTAGTAGAGGTCCCAGGTCGCATGCTCCGGCAGCTCCAGGCCGTCCAGGCGATGGGCTTCCTCGGGGGGCAGCAGGAGCAGGCCACGGGGCCCGGACGCACGCTGGGTCTCGTACAGGCCCTCGGCGATGCTCTCGCCGAACTGCGCCTGGCCGGGGTCGCGGATGAGCACGGTGCCACGGGGCTCGTCATAGCCCACCACCGCCTGCAGGTGGCCGCTGCCGGTGTATTGCAGCGACAGGGTGAAGGGCAGGCCCCGGTCGATCAGCGCGCGGCTGGTGGCCCAGTCCACGGTGAACTCGCGCACCAGCCAGCCATTGCGCTCGGCCCAGGCCCGCTCGGCCTGGTAGGAGGTGCCGTCGTAGCAGATCTCCTCGGCCACCTCCAGGTGCGCCACCGGGCGGCCCCAGTAGGTGGACAGCGCGGTCAGGGTGGCGGGGACGCAGGTCATGTGGTGCTGGCGGATAAAGGTCACCGGCAGCAGGACGCGACCGCCCTTGGGCTCGGCCAGGCGCTCGGCGACCAGGGTGTAGAAGGGGCTCTGGGATTCCTGGGCCAGTGCCCGGCCCTGCTCGTGGTCACCGCGCAGGCAGGCGATGTCGCAACGACGGCCGGCGTACCAGCCGCGCATGCCTTTCTCCAGCAGCAGCGCCAGCGCCAGGGAGCGCTCGATCAGGCGCTCGGCCTCATCCAGTTCGCCCCGCTCGATCAGCAGGTCGATCAATTGCGCGCAAAGCCCGGCGCTCTCCATCCGTTGGGTGCCGTCCAGCAGGCGCGCGCGGGCGGCGTCTTCGCGCCCCAGCTGCAGCTCGAGCTGGGCGGCCTGCAGGGTCGCGGAGCGGAAGCCGGGGAGCATCGCCAGGGCGCGCTCGCAGAGGTCCAGCGCTTCGGCGTAGCGGTCTTCCTGCTCCAGGCTGTAGGAGCGCTCCACCAGCAGCCAGGGGTCGGTGGTGCCCAGTTGCATGGCCGCATCGTGCAGCTCGGCACTGCGGCCGAAGTCCCGCAGCAACGCCCGCAGGTAACCCTGGAACGACAGCCACTCGGCGCGCAGCCCGGGCTCTTCGGGCAGCCAGTCGGCGAAGCGCTGGAGGAATTCCCAGGCGCGGTACTGGCCACGGCGGGCGAGCAGGAAGCGGGCATAGCGCAGGCGCGACTCGGCGGCCTCCGGGTAGCGGCGGTAGCCGAGCCAGGCCAGGGCATCCCCCAGGCGCGGGGCTCCCAGTTGCCCGGCGAGGCGCGAGGCCAGCGCCATGGCGGCCGCTCCGCGCCAGTGGCGGTAGTCGCCGAACTCGGCAGCCCGGGCATGGGCCTGGAGGAACAGGCCGCGATCGGCCAGGGCTTCGAGGGAAAGGATCAACTCGGCATCGAGCGCATGGGTGGGCGTATCGAGGATCAGGCCGGACATCGGAACCATCCTTGGTCATTGCAGCGGAAATGGCGTCACTTTAGGGAGGCGCGGGCCCGGCAACAAGCGATCGGGTCACAAGGCCCCTCATCCCAGCCGAGGCTGAGGTAAACTCTGCGGCCTATCGGGCGAGCCACCGGCGCGCCCTTATCCACAGCTTCACAGGTACGCCCATGCCGATCCGCCACTGCATCGTCCACCTCATCGACAAGAAGCCCGATGGCAGCGCCGCCGTGCTCCACGCACGCGACAGCGAGCTGGGCGAATCCAAGGCCATCGAAAACCTGCTGGCCGACCTCAACGAAAGCTACAACGCCAAGCAAGGCAAGGCCTGGGGCCTGTTCCACGAGGAATCCGGCGCCTACCCGTTCAGCGGCTGGCTGAAGGAATACATGGAAGGCGGCCGCGACTTCACCGCCTTCAGCCGCGAGGCCGTGGCGCACCTGCAGAAGCTGATGGAAGAGTCCAACCTCTCCACCGGCGGCCACGTGCTCTTCGCCCATTACCAGCAAGGCATGACCGACTACCTGGCCATCGCCCTGCTGCACCACAGCGAAGGCGTCACCGTCACCGACGCGCTGGACCTGGCGCCGGCCCGCCACCTGGACCTGGGCCAGCTGCACCTGGCGGCGCGCATCAACATCTCCGAGTGGCGCAACAACGCCCAGTCGAAGCAATACATCTCCTTCATCAAGGGCAAGAACGGCAAGAAGGTCTCGGATTACTTCCGCGACTTCATCGGCTGCCAGGAAGGCGTCGACGCGCCGAGCGAGACCCGCACCCTGCTCAAGGCCTTCAGCGACTTCGTCGAGCACGAGGACTTCGCCGAGGAACAGGCCCGCGAGAAGACCAAGACCCTGGTGGACTACGCCAGCAGCCAGGCCAAGCTGGGCGAGCCGATCACCCTGCAGGAGCTGTCCGGGCTGATCGACGAAGACCGCCCGCGCGCCTTCTACGAGCACATCCGCAACAAGGACTACGGCCTGTCGCCGGAAATCCCGCCGGACAAGCGCACCCTCAGCCAGTTCCAGCGCTTCACCGGCCGCGCCGAGGGCCTGTCCATCAGCTTCGAGGCTCACCTGCTGGGCTCGAAGATCGAATACGACGAAGGCCGCGACATGCTGATCATCCGCCAGGTCCCGACCCAGCTGAAGGACCAGCTCAAGCGCCGCAAGGACTGAGCGAAGGTGTAAACGAAAAAGCCCGGCTAGATGCCGGGCTTTTTTGTGCGCCTGCGGATCAGCGCGCTTCGATGCGGAAGCCCATACGGGGGAAGTGCACGTGCACCACGCCGGCGCGCTCGTCCTCGCGACGCAGGATCAACTCCTCGCGGCCGGCGAACACCAATTCGCCTTCCACCGGGTCGACGCCATAGTCAGTGGCGGCGATGGCCACCTTCTGCCCGGCGGTGAAGCCGTTGATGTCGAAGAAGGGCTCATCCGGCAGCGCCGCGGGTTCGGCGGCGCGGGCGATCTCGATGGCCTCGGCGGCGCTCAGCTCGCTGGAGGCACCATGGCCAAAGCCGAGCACGCGGCCCAGCCAGGCGGCGACCGCCGGGTAATCGTCCACCAGCGGCGCGGTGATCGGCGTGGCCTTGAGGAACCACAGGCAATGGGCCAGGGAGAAGTCGGCCATGCTCGGCTCGCCGAAGAGGAAGTCACCCTCCTCGCGGCCCAGCTGCTGCTCCAGGCGCGCCATGAAGGTCGGCCAGTTGTGCTTGGCCACCTCGGCTGGCAGGCGCGCGGCGGTGCCGCCGCTGAACAGCCCGGCGCGGTCGGCGATGAAGGCCTTGATCGCCTCCGGCGGCAGCTTGCCGAAGCGCACGGCGATGGATTCGGGCTGGAACACCAGGCTCACCGCGTGCTGGAAGATCACCGAATCCACCCAGTGGCAGAAGCTCGCCACATTGAATTCCTGGCCCGCCGGGATCAGTGCCGGCACGGCCTTCTCCGCCTCCAGGCGACGGGCGATCAGCGCGGTGTCGCAGTAGATGTCGGCGCCGATCTGCAGCACCGGGGTCTTGCGGTAGCCGCCGGTGAGGGGCATCAGGTCCGGCTTGGGCATCAGCGGCGGAATGTGCACCGAACGCCAGGACAGCTGCTTGAAGCCCAGCAGCAGGCGCGCCTTCTCGGCGAAGGGGGATGTCGGGTAGTGGTGCAGGATCAACTCGTGCATGGCGGGCTCCGTATCGTTCTTGTTCAGGCTGGGCAGCTTAGCCGCCCCGGGGTTCAGGGCCTATCCGCTGGCGCTGATGGCGTGCCATCAGCCGCAGCTATATACGCCTTGGCCAGCGCTTCCTTGGCGGCCTTGCGCAGGTTCTTGATGGCACGCTCGCGGCGCAGGGCGTCGCCCTTGCCCGGGCATTCTTCGATATAGACCAGCGCCTGGGCCGGGCTGGAGTGGAAGAAGCGCGCGCCCTTGCCGCTCTGGTGCTGGGCGAAGCGGCGTTGCGGGTCGTCGCTGATGCCGCAGTAGAGCGCGCCATTGGCGGCGCGCACCAGGTAGACGAACCAGGGCCGTGGTGGTGGAACCTCGCTCATGCCCAGGCCACCTCGCGCATGCGCTGGCAGTAATCCACCAGGTGCGGGTACTCGCGGGCGAGGCGGTTGAGCGGGGTTTCCAGGGTGCACTGCACCAGGTTGGCCAGCAGCCCGTAGGCGGAGGCGTCGGCGCTGCAAGGGCGCTCGCCGCCGAAGAAGGCATTCGTGCCGAGCAGGTCGGTGAGGCCTTGCAGGTCCTCGCGGGCGAACACCAGCAGGTCTTCGCGATCGTGACGGCCGAGGCCCTGGGCCAACAGGTCGCGGCGGATCTTGCGTCGTACCAGCGCCGGGATCAGGCGCTGGGCCACGGGCCCGAGGTTGCCGAAGAAAGCCTGGCGGGTCTGCTGCCAGCCCTCCTCCTCCAGCCAGCGGAAGTACACCAGCAGCCAGTAGAGGTGCTCGTCGCAGACGCGGGTGACAGCCAGGGCGCGACCACGGCCGGCGTCGTCGAGGTGGTCGTCCAGGGAGAGTTGCAGGCGCTCGGTGAGCACCCGCTGGATGATCGCGGTATCGGCGATCAGCTCGCCGTCGAAGTCGATGTAGGGCAGCTTGCCCTTGGGGCCGCGCCGGGGGTCCATCAGCGTCTGCGCCTGGTACTGCACGCGCGCCAGGCGCAGGAAGGTCTCCAGCTTGAGGCAGAAGGGGCTGGCGTTGGGTACATCGAACCCGGCGGGAAACTGGAACAGCCTGATCATGATGGATACCGGCAAGAGAGTCGCCGGCGAGCTTAGGCAAAATTGCGCGGCGCAGCCACCAGCCGATGATCGGGCCGCGCCCCGCCCGCTTCAGCGCTGGGCGCGGAACGCCGCCAGGCCCCGGGCCGCCTGCTGGCGGATGGCGTTCTGCACCGGCGGCAGCCAGCCCAGCAGCAGGCCCTTGGCGCCCAGCGCCTGGCGGGCCCAGCGCCACAGGTCGAAGCTGTCGCGGTGCTCGACGATCAGGCCGTTGTCGAAGCGGAAGCGCGCCTCGATGCGGTTGACCACGGTGCGCCCGGTCTGGCTGAACAGGTAGGTGGCGACCCAGCGCGCACGGCCTTCGTGCTCATCGGCCTCGACGCCGTCGAAGGTCAGGGAGAAGGCCTGGGCGCGGCTGGCCAGCATGCGCCACATGTCCGCCGCCTCGGCACCGCGCAGGTCGGTGAACACCGGGTCGGCGAAGCGCACGTCGGCGGCGTAGCAGCCGGCCATGGTTTCGGCGTCCAGAACCTGGAAGGCGCGATAGAAGCGTTCGATGAGGGCAGCGTTGGGATGGCTCATGGCGATGCTCGTGGCGATTGGGATGAGGAGAGTATCGACGGCTTTCCGCCCGGCGGCGATTGGCTGCATCGCCATCTTTGTGGCAATAATCGCCACCTTCCTGCTCGAGACACCGCCGATGATCCGCATCGCCCTGCTGGTCTGCCCGCAAACGGTCTGCTCCAGCCTGGCCATGGCCGACGACGCCTTCCGCCTGGCCAATACCCTGGCGGGCGAGGCGCTGTTCGAGGTGCTGCGGGTCAGCCGCGACGGCCAGCCGGCGGACCTGGGCATGGCCAGCATCCGCGTCGACGGCGACCTGGCCCTGGCCGCCGAGGCCCAGCTGGTGATGCTGCCGGCCACCGGCAGCGCGGTGGAGCGCAGCATCAAGGGCAATCCCGAACTCTTGCACTGGCTGGCACGACGCCCGGCCACCCAGCAGGTGGCCAGCCTGTGCAGCAGCGCCTTCCTCCTCGGCGCCGCCGGCCTGCTCGATGGCCGCCGCGCCACCACCCACTGGGCGCTGGCTGGGGCCTTCCGCCAGCGCTTCCCCCAGGTGCGCCTGCAACCCGATGAGCTGCTCACCGAGGACGGCAACCTGTTCTGCTCCGGTGGCGCCCAGGCCGGGCTCGACCTGTGCCTGCACCTGATCGCCTGGCACGGCGGCGACTGGCTGGCGCAACGGGTGGCCGGTGCCCTGGTGTTCGACCGCGAGCGCGGCCGCCAGTCACGCTTCACCCCGCTGCTGCCGGACGTGCCGGGAGACGCCCAGCTCGGCCCGCTGCTGGCCTGGATGCAGCGCCACCACGCCGAGCCCATCGATCTCAAAAGCCTGGCTGAACGCGCCCACTGCTCCACCCGCACCCTGCTGCGACGCTTCCGCACCGCCACCGGCCTGACCCCGAACGACTACGTGCAACGCCTGCGCATCGCCGCCGCCCAGTCCGCCCTGCGCAACCCCTCCCGCTCCCTGGAGCAGGTGGCGCAGCAGGTGGGCTACAGCGACCGCGCCACCTTCGCCAAACTGTTCAAGCAGCTCTGCGGCGAAACACCCGGAGCCTTCCGCCGGCGCTTAAGGGAGCAGGCGTGATCCGCGTTATGCCCCTGTAGCCCGTGCTTCAGCGCGGGAACGGAGTGGCCGGCATCCCCGGACTGAAGTCCGGGCTACGGCTGAGCGAGAAGACGTACCACCGCCCTGCTCGATGCGCACAATTGCTTTCGTAGGATGGCGTAGAGCGAAGCGAAACCCATGCGGTGGTGCTACCGGAAATCCATCAATACCCAGGCCTGGGCTTTGCCCCAGAAATCCCCCCGCCAGAAATGAAAAGGGGCCCGAAGGCCCCTTTCCGTATCGCCTTGGCGATCAGTGCAGGATCTGCCCGAGGAACAGCTTGGTGCGCTCGTTCTGCGGGTTGTCGAAGAAGGCGTTGGGTTCGTTCTCTTCGACGATCTCGCCCTTGTCCATGAAGATCACCCGGTCCGCCACGGTGCGGGCGAAGCCCATCTCGTGGGTCACGCAGAGCATGGTCATGCCGTCCTGGGCCAGGCCGACCATGGTGTCGAGCACTTCCTTCACCATCTCGGGGTCGAGGGCGGAGGTGGGTTCGTCGAACAGCATGATCTTCGGCTTCATGCACAGGGCACGGGCGATGGCCACGCGCTGCTGCTGGCCACCGGAGAGCTGGCCGGGGAACTTGTTGGCCTGCTCGGGGATGCGCACGCGCTCCAGGTAGTGCATGGCGATTTCCTCGGCCTTGCGCTTGGGCAGCTTGCGCACCCACATGGGTGCCAGGGTGCAGTTCTGCAGCACGGTGAGGTGCGGGAACAGGTTGAAGTGCTGGAACACCATGCCCACCTCGCGGCGGATCGCCTCGATCTGCTTGAGGTCGTTGGTCAGCTCGGTGCCGTCGACGATGATCCGCCCCTGCTGGTGTTCTTCCAGGCGGTTGATGCAGCGGATGGTGGTCGACTTGCCGGAACCGGACGGGCCGCAAAGCACGATGCGCTCGCCCTGCCGAACGTTCAGGTTGATGTCCTTGAGCACGTGGAACTGCCCGTACCACTTGTTCACGCCCTGCAGCTGGATGATCGGCGCAGCGGCGTCTTTCTGGATGGCTTCACTCATTCGAATCTCTCTCCTAACGCTTGTGCCCGGTGTTCAGCTTCTGTTCGAGGCGCATGGAATAGCGCGACATGCTGAAGCAGAAGATCCAGTAGACCAGGGCGGCGAATACGTAGCCTTCGGTGGACATGCCCAGCCATTTCGGGTCGGTGGTCGCCTGCTTGATGCTGTTGAGCAGGTCGAACAGGCCGATGATGATCACCAGGCTGGTGTCCTTGAACAGGGCGATGAAGGTGTTGACGATGCCGGGGATGACCATCTTCAGGGCCTGGGGCAGGATCACCAGCGCGGTGCTGCGCCAGTAGCCCAGGCCGAGGCCGGCAGCGGCTTCGTACTGGCCCTTGGGGATGGCCTGCAGGCCGCCACGGACCACTTCGGCGATATAGGCCGCCTCGAAGAAGATCACCATCACCAGCGCCCGCAGCAGCTTGTCGAGGTTCATGCCTTCGGGCAGGAACAGCGGCAGCATCACCGAAGACATGAACAGCACGGTGATCAGCGGTACGCCACGCCAGAACTCGATGAAGGTCACGCAGATGACCTTGATCGCCGGCAGTTTCGAACGCCGTCCCAGCGCCAGCAGGATGCCCAGGGGCAGCGCGCCGACGATGCCGACATAGGCGATCACCAGGGTCAGCATCAGGCCACCCCAGCGGCTGGTCGACACCTCCTGCAGACCCAGGCCGCCGTGCAGCAGCCAGAAGGCCACCAGCGGGTAGATCACCAGGAAGCCGATGCCGTAGAAGGCCTTGTGCGGGGTGCGTTTGATGAACAGCGGCGCCACGCCGATGATCGCCAGCCACACGGTGACATCCACCCGCCAGCGCAGCTCGCTGGGGTAGAAGCCGTACATGAACTGGCCGAAGCGTTGCTGGATGAACACCCAGCAGGCGCCTTCGCCGGTGCAGTCGGCGCGGGTGCTGCCGCTCCAGGTGGCGTGGATGAAGGCCCAGTTGAGGATGGGCGGGATGATCAGCCACAGCAGGTACAGCGACAGTGCGGTGAGCACCACGTGCAACGGGCTGGCGAACAGGTTGTGACGCAGCCAGGCGACCGGGCCCACCACTGTGCTGGGTGGCGGCTGGTCGGGCTTGAAGGTATGCGATGTCATGTCAGTGCCCTCACCGCTCGATCAGCGCGATGCGCTTGTTGTACCAGTTCATCAGCAGGGAAATGCTGATGCTGATGGCCAGGTAGACGCTCATGGTGATGGCCATGACCTCGATGGCCTGGCCGGTCTGGTTGAGCGTGGTACCGGCGAACAGCGAGACCATGTCCGGGTAGCCGATACCGGCCGCCAGGGACGAGTTCTTCGCCAGGTTCAGGTACTGGCTGGTGAGCGGCGGGATGATCACCCGCAGGGCCTGGGGCACGATGACCAGGCGCAGCGTCTGCCCGGGGCGAATGCCCAGGGAATGCGCCGCTTCGGTCTGGCCGTGGCTGACCGACTGGATGCCGGCCCGCACCGTCTCGCCGATGAAGGCGGCGGTGTAGATCGACAGCGCCAGCATCAGCGCGATCAGTTCGGGGATCACTACCCAGCCACCGCGGAAGTTGAAGCCGGTCAGTTGCGGCACCTCCCAATGGAAGGGGCTGCCCATCACCAGGGCGGCGAGGCTGGGCAGCACCACCAGCAGGGCGATGGAGCTCAGCAGTACCGGGAAGCGCTGGCCGGTGGCATGGCGCCGCGCCCGGGCCCAACGCCACACCAGCACGCAGGCGACCAGCGCCACCATGACGGCGATCAGGAAGGGCCAGAAGCCCTCGGCCATGTTCGGCGACGGCATGTACAGGCCGCGGTTGTTGATGAAGAAGGTATCGCCGAAGTTCATGCTCTGCCGCGGCCCGGGCATGGGCAGCATCACGGCGAAGTACCAGAAGAAGATCTGCAGCAGCGGCGGGATGTTGCGGAAGGTCTCGATGTAGACGGTCGCCAGCTTGCGGATCAGCCAGTTGGGCGACAGCCGGGCGATACCGAGGATGAAGCCGAGAACGGTCGCCAGGATGATGCCGACCACGGTCACCAGCAGGGTGTTGAGCAGGCCGATGAAGAAGACGCGCCCGTAGGTGTCGCTCTCCTTGTAGTCGATCAGGTGCTGGGAGATGCCGAAGCCGGCGCTCTGGTCGAGGAAGCCGAAGCCGGAGATGATCCCGCGCTTTTCCAGGTTGACCTGGGTGTTGTGGAAGAGGAACCAGCCGAACGCCACGACGGCGACTACGGCGATGATCTGGAATAGCCACGCGCGCGTCTGCGGGTCGGTCAGAACCGATCCACGGACACGCGGGGCTTGGGAAGTTTTCTGCATGACAGCCCTCGTCGGTTGGAACTGGACGCTACCGCCCGCATCCGCGGGCGGCAGCGTGGTGGGTCAGCGCACCGGCGGTGCGTACTGCAGACCACCCTTGTTCCACAGGGCGTTGAGACCGCGCTCGATCTTCAGCTCGCTGCCGGCACCGACGTTGCGATCGAAGATTTCGGCGTAGTTGCCGACTTGCTTGACGATCTGCACTGCCCAGTCTTTCGGCAGCTTCAGATCCTTGCCGAAGTCGCCTTCAGCGCCCAGCAGGCGGGCCACGTCCGGGTTCTTGGTGGACTTGGCGGTTTCCACGACGTTCTTCGAGTCGATGCCGAGCTCTTCAGCGTTCAGCTGGGCGAACAGGCTCCAGCGCACGATGTCGAACCACTCCTCGTCACCCTGGCGAACGGCTGGGCCGAGGGGTTCCTTGGAGATGACTTCCGGCAGCACCACGTACTCGTCCGGCGCGGCCAGCTTGATGCGCTGGGCGTACAGCTGCGACTGGTCGGAGGTCAGCACGTCGCAACGGCCGGATTCCAGCGACTTGGCGCTCTCGTCGGAGGTGTCATAGGTGATGGGGGTGTACTTCAGGCCGTTGGCGCGGAAGTAGTCGGCCAGGTTCAGCTCGGTGGTGGTACCGGCCTGGATGCAGACGGTGGCGCCATCGAGTTCCTTGGCGCTGGAAACGCCGAGCTTCTTGTTCACCAGGAAGCCCTGGCCGTCGTAGTAGGTCACGCCGGTGAAGTTCAGGCCCATCGCCGCATCGCGGGAGCTGGTCCAGGTGGTGTTACGGGAGAGGATGTCCACTTCGCCGGACTGCAGCGCGGTGAAGCGCTCCTTGGCGGTGAGCGGGCTGAACTTGACCTTGCTCGCATCACCGAACACGGCCGCTGCTACAGCGCGGCAGATGTCGACGTCGATACCTTTGTATTCGCCCTTGGAGTCGGCGTAGGAAAAGCCCGGGAGGCCGTCACTGATGCCGCACTGCACGTAGCCTTTCTTCTTGACCGCATCCAGGGTGGCGCCCGCCTGAGCGAAGCCGCTGACACCGAGAACAGCTGCCGCGGTCAGCACAGCCAGGGTGGATTTCACCATCTTCATCAAAACCTCCAGTTGCTTTTTTTTGTGTTGGAGTCTCGGTCCTACCGCCGTACCCTCGTGAGGCAGGTTCAACCGCGCGAGGCGTCGGTCAACCGGGGAATCGGACCTAAGGAAGAAGTCTAGTTGGCGCCGCTCCGCGCGCCAGCTGCCCTCTTCCTCGCCCATTGGTCGAATGGGCTGGAGACGGATTTTCGACCACCTTCACGAAGAAAACGTGCCAGCGATCGTTTGCAAGGTGTCGATCTGCATCGACGCCCAACCCGTTGAGCGACCTGCGAAGTGTTACCGCCGCGCAAGCCGTCTGTAAGTCTGCTGCTGGTTAGCAAAGGCCGTACCAGCACAGTGCCTGTACGCCGCTTCCGACAGGTCAATAGGGAAAGTTTTGTTGGTGCGACATATTTTTCACTGATAGACCACATCATCGCCTCGCGCCAGCACCACTTTGGTGCGGGCGCCCCGAATTGGAGCCACACATGAGTAATCCGTTGATTCTGGAGCCCACACAGTCGGCCGATGCGTGCGTCATCTGGTTGCACGGATTGGGGGCGGACCGCTACGACTTCCTGCCGGTGGCCGAAGCGCTGCAGGAGGTGCTCGACAGCGCCCGCTTCATCCTGCCCCAGGCCCCCACCCGCGCCGTCACCATCAATGGCGGCTACGCCATGCCTTCCTGGTACGACATCCTCGCCATGAGCCCGGCCCGGGCCATCGACCAGGCCCAGCTGGAACAGTCGGCGCAGAGCGTGATCGCCCTGATCGAAGCCCAGCGCGATGCCGGCATCGACCCGGCACGCATCATCCTCGCCGGCTTCTCCCAGGGCGGCGCGGTGGTGCTGCACACCGGCCTGCTGCGCTGGGAAGGTCCGCTGGGTGGGGTGCTGGCGCTGTCCACCTATGCGCCGTCCTTCGGCGACACCCTGGCGCTGCCGGATACAAAACTACAACTGCCGGTTTTCTGCCTGCATGGCACCTTCGACGACGTGGTGCCGCTGGCCATGGGCCGCGCCGCACACGACAAGCTCGCCGCCGCCGGCGTTCCGGTGCAGTGGCAGGACTACCCGATGGGCCACGAGGTGCTGCCGGAGGAAATCCGCGACATAGGTGCCTGGCTGAGCGCTCGGCTGACCCGTTGATCCGCCCACCCACAACAAGAATTGGCCATGACCCAGACTCCCGTACCGCCCATTACCTCCCTGCGCGATATCGAGCTGATCGAACAGGTCTCGCTCCAGCAACGCGGCATGCCGGACAGCACCTATGAGCTGATCCGCCAGAGCGCCCAGCGCACGCCGGACGCCATCGCCATGACCTTCCTCATGCAGGGCAGCGCCGACGAGGCGCCCTGGCAGCTGAGCTACGCCGAGCTGCTGGCTCAGGTCACCCGCACCGCCAACGCCTTCCACCGCCTGGGCCTGCGCCCGGGCAAGGCGGTGTCCTTCCTGCTGCCCAACCTGCCGCACACCCACTTCACCCTGTGGGGCGGCGAAGCGGCGGGCATCGTCAACGCCATCAACCCGCTGCTCGACCCCGAGCACATCGCCGAACTGGTGCGCGCCTCGGATTCCGAAGTGCTGGTGACCCTGGCGCCCTTCCCCGGCACCGACCTGTGGGACAAGGTCGCGTCCCTGCGCGATGAGCTGCCGGGCCTCAAGGCCATCGTCACGGTCGACCTGGCCAACTACCTGCCCGACCCCCAGCGCAGCGGCCTCAAGGCCCAGCGCGGCGCCCTGCCGGAAGGCGTGCTGGACTTCGACGAGCTGATCGCCGATTGCCCCGCCGACCACCTGGAAAGCGGCCGGGTGATCGCCCCCGACGACATCGCCTCCTACTTCCACACCGGCGGTACCACCGGTACGCCCAAGCTGGCGCCGCACACGCACCGCAACGAGGTGGCGATGGCGATGATCCTCGCCTACACCATCAACCTCGGCCCCCGTGACGTGACCCTCTGCGGCCTGCCGCTGTTCCACGTCAACGGCGTGATGGTCACCGGCCTCGCCCCGTTCTTCGCCGGCGCCCAGGTGCTGCTGGCCACGCCCCAGGGCTACCGCAACACCGCGCTGATCCAGAACTTCTGGAAGATCATCGAGCGCTACAAGGTGAGCTTCTTCAGCGGCGTGCCCACTATCTATGCCGGCCTGCTGCAGGTGCCCAGCGAAGGGCACGACCTCTCCAGCCTGCGCTACGCCCTGTGCGGCGCCGCGCCGATGCCGGTGGAGCTGATCCGCCAGTTCGAGGCCAAGACCGGCCTCACCCTGATCGAGGGCTACGGCCTCACCGAAGGCACCTGCGGCAGCTGCGGCAACCCCAGCGCGGGCGAGCGCCGCCCGGGCTCCATCGGCCTGCGCATGCCCTATTGCGACGTAGCGATCAAGGTGCTGGACGAGCAAGGCGGCTTCCTCCGCGATGCACAGGCCAACGAGATCGGCAACGTCTGCCTGCGCGGCATCACCGTGTTCAAGGGCTACCTGCAGGCCAGCAAGAACGCCGGCATCTGGGTGGACGGCGACTGGTTCAACACCGGCGACCTGGGCCGCATCGACGCCGACGGCTACATCTGGCTCACCGGGCGCAGCAAGGACCTGATCATCCGTGGCGGCCACAACATCGACCCGCAGATGATCGAGGAAGCCCTGCACGGCCACCCCGCCGTGGCCATGGCCGCCGCGGTCGGCAAGCCCGACGAGAAGGCCGGCGAACTGCCGGTGGCCTACGTCCAGCTCAAGCCCGGCATGCAGGCCAGCGAGGCCGAACTGCTGGCCCACGCCGGCGCCCATGTGCCGGAACGCGCGGCAGTGCCCAAGGACGTGTGGATCATCGACGCGTTGCCGGTCACCGCGGTGGGCAAGACCTTCAAGCCGACCCTGCGCCACGACGCCATCCGTCGGGTCTTCGAAGATGTCCTGGCGCCCCTGGCACCGGGGCTGAGCGTCGAAGTGCGCGCCGACGACCGCCACGGTCAACTGGCCCATATCCGGGTGCCGGACCTGCACGAGAACCGCCGTGCCGACCTGGAGCAGCGCCTGGCCGGTTTCGCCGTGCGCTACGAGCTGCACCCGCACCTCTGAAGCACGCAGCTCCCGGCATCGCGCCGGGGGCTGAGCCGCCCCGCAAGGCCCGTTCCAGGGCCTTCGCCGCCGCCTCGAACGAGACCACCTCCGCAGAAATGCACATTGTCCGACAACATTGGCCGGGAATGTGACGCGCTATGGTTTTCCAAACCACTGGTCGGCCTACCTTGCGGCAAGCATTGAAAGCCGTTGGGGGCGGGCATAAGGTCGATAACGGTTTTCAACGCAAAGACATGGAGTGTTTTGCGATGCCACCTCCCCAAGTTTTCCTAGTTGCTATCCAGGTCAGATGTAGCCCATGAAGAATGCGCACTGGCAGGCCGATCTGCAGCTGCTCAAACGCCAGCGACTGTTCCAGAACGTCGCCGCCAACAGCCTGCAGCAGGTCCTGCAGGAGTTCGCCGCCTGCGACCTGGAAAAAGGCGAGATCCTGCTCTCGCCCTTCAACCGCAACCAGTACCTCTACCTGCTGCTCGATGGCCAGTTGCAGGTGTACCTGGGCTCCCTCGACAACCAGCCGATGTCCACCCTGGAAGCGGGCGACTGCGCGGGTGAAATCAGCTTCATCGACAACGACCACCCCTCCGCCTACGTGGTCGCCACCCAGCCGAGCACCGTACTGCGCCTGCACCGCGAGGCGCTGTCGAAGCTGTTCCAGCAGTCACCGCAGATGATGCAGAACCTCCTGGAGCTGCTCTGCGACCGGGTGCGCACGGGCAACCGGATCATTCTCGACACCGAGCAGAACGCCAACGTCGACACCCTCACCGGGCTCTACAACCGGCGCTGGCTGGAACATATCTACGAGCGCGAAAACACCCGCTGCGCCTTCAACGGCCAGCCCATGTGCCTGCTGATGCTCGATGTCGATCACTTCAAGGCCTACAACGATCGCCACGGTCACCTGGCCGGCGACTACGCCCTCTGCCTGGTGGCCCACACCCTGCGCAACCAGTTGCGGCCGAAGGACAGCATGGCCCGCTTCGGAGGTGAGGAATTCGTCATCCTGCTGCCGGAAATCGCGGTGGAGGAAGCACGCAACATCGGCGAGCGCCTGCGCCAGAGCCTGGAGCAGGTGCCCTCCTTCTATTCACCGGTGGGGATACTGCCGGGGGTCACGGTGTCCATCGGCCTGACCCAGATGCAACCCAAGGACGACCTGCAGGACCTCATCGCCCGCGCCGACGCTGCCCTCTATAAGGCCAAGATGCAGGGACGTAACTGCCTTAACGGTTGAGCCCTGCTGCAGTGAGCCGGCGGCCTTGCTAGAGTTCCCGGCCACTACAACAACGAAGCCCGGATGCTCCCTCAATGCGCAAACTCCTGATCCTGCTGGTACTGGTCGTGATCGGCCTGGCGGTGTTCTTCAGCCTGCCCAGCGTCCTCGACCGGAAGATGAACAGCGTCGAATCCCCAGCCCCCTACGTCGCCAGCGAAGCGGCCAACAAGCTGCACGAAAAACTCTTCATCGCCGACCTCCACGACGACGCCCTGCTCTGGCAACGCGACCTGCTGGAGCGCCACGACTTCGGCCACAGCGACCTGCCACGCCTGCTGGAAGGCAAGGTCGCCCTGCAGGTGTTCTCCACCGTCACCAAGACCCCGCGCGGCATCAACTACGACAGGAACGACGACGACAGCGACAACATCACCGTGCTCGCCATGGCCCAACGCTGGCCACCGCGTACCTGGACCAGCCTGCTGGAGCGCGCGCTGTACCAAGGTGAGAAACTCGCCGCCGCCGCCAAGGGCAGCGACGGCAAGCTGGTGCAGGTACGCACCCGCGCCGACTTCGAGACCTTCATCGCCGCCTGGAAGAAAGACCCCAATCGCGTCGCCGCCATCCTCGCCACCGAAGGCCTGCACCCGCTGGAAGGCAAGATCGAGAACGTCGACCGCCTGTATGACGCCGGCTTCCGCATCACCGGCCTGACCCACTTCTTCGATAACGAAGTCGGCGGCTCCGCCCACGGCATGGAAAAGGGCGGCCTCACCCGCTTCGGCCGCCGCGTGGTGGCCCACCTGGAAGAGAAGAAGATGATCATCGACCTGGCGCACGCCTCCCGCGCGCTGATCGATGACGTGCTGGAAATGGCCGAGCGCCCGGTGCTGGTCTCCCACGGCGGCGTCGAAGGCACCTGCCCCGGCCCGCGCAACCTCAGCGATGACCACGTCAAGCGCATCGCCGCCACCGGCGGGGTGATCGGCATCGGCTACTGGGAAACCGCCGTGTGCGACACCTCGGTCAAGGCCATCGTCAAAGCCATCCGCTACACCAGCGACCTGGTGGGCGTCGAGCACGTGGCCCTCGGCTCGGACTTCGACGGCACCATCCACGCGCCCTTCGACACCACCGGCCTGGCCCAGCTGACCCAGGGCCTGCAGGAAGCCGGCTACAGCGAAGGCGACATCACCAAGATCATGGGCGGCAACGTCCAGCGCCTGCTGCTGGCCAGCCTGCCCAGCGAATAACCCCCGCCCCACACCGCCCCGACACCGGGGCGGCGCCCCTCCTACCCCGCGCAACGCCCGGAACAGAGCGGCCGGCCACGGCAAAACGCCAGGGCACTTCGCCGCGATCACATCTTGCTTTACACTGGCGCCCGTTCATTCCTTAACCAATCGACGAGATGACCGTGCTCAAAGCACTCAAGAAAATCTTTGGCAAGGGCGAAGAGCCCATTTCCGGCGTCGCCCCGACTGCCCCGGCCACCCAGGCCCCGACTCGCTCCGCTAGCGAGAGAACCCCCGCCCAGCCCAAGAAGGCGCCGCGCGCCCCGGCTGAGAAACCCGCCGCCGCTGCTGCCGCCACCGCCACCGAGCAGGCCCCCCGCGCCGAGAAGAAACCCCGCAGCGACAAACCCAGGTCCGACAAGCCGCGCCGTGAGCGCGCGCCCAAGCCGGTAGACACCTGGAAGCTGGAAGACTTCGTTGTCGAACCCATGGAAGGCAAGACCCGCTTCCATGACTTCAAGCTGTCGCCGACCCTGATGCACGCCATCCATGACCTGGGCTTCCCGTACTGCACGCCGATCCAGGCGGGCGTACTGGGCTTCACCCTCAAGGGCCAGGACGCCATCGGCCGCGCCCAGACCGGCACCGGCAAGACCGCCGCCTTCCTGATCTCGATCATCACCCAGCTGCAGCAGACCCCGCCGCCGAAAGAGCGCTACATGGGCGAGCCCCGTGCGCTGATCATCGCGCCGACCCGCGAGCTGGTGGTGCAGATCGCCAAGGACGCCCAGGCCCTGACCAAGTACACCGGCCTGAACGTCATGAGCTTCGTCGGCGGCATGGACTTCGACAAGCAGCTCAAGCAGCTGGAATCGCGCTTCTGCGACATCCTCGTGGCCACCCCCGGCCGCCTGCTGGACTTCAACCAGCGCGGTGACGTGCACCTGGACATGGTCGAAGTGATGGTGCTGGACGAAGCCGACCGCATGCTCGACATGGGCTTCATCCCCCAGGTCCGCCAGATCATCCGCCAGACCCCGCACAAGGGCGAGCGTCAGACCCTGCTGTTCTCCGCCACCTTCACCGACGACGTGATGAACCTGGCCAAGCAGTGGACCGTCGACCCGGCCATCGTCGAGATCGAGCCGGAGAACGTCGCCAGCGACACCGTCGAGCAGCACGTCTATGCCGTTGCCGGCAGCGACAAGTACAAGCTGCTCTACAACCTCGTCGCCCAGAACAACTGGGAGCGGGTGATGGTCTTCGCCAACCGCAAGGACGAAGTGCGCCGCATCGAAGAGCGCCTGACCAAGGACGGCATCAGCGCCGCCCAGATGTCCGGCGACGTGCCCCAGCACAAGCGCATCAAGACCCTGGAAGGCTTCCGCGAAGGCAAGATCCGCGTACTGGTCGCCACCGACGTCGCCGGCCGCGGCATCCACGTCGACGGTATCAGCCACGTGATCAACTTCACCCTGCCGGAAGACCCGGACGACTACGTGCACCGCATCGGCCGTACCGGCCGTGCCGGCACCAGCGGCACCTCCATCAGCTTCGCCGGCGAGGACGACGCCTTCGCCCTGCCGCCGATCGAAGAACTGCTGGGCCGCAAGATCAACTGCGAAACCCCGCCCGCCGAGCTGCTCAAGTCGGTGCCGCGCAAGCACTGATCACGGCTGCCGCGCACAGAAAAGGCGAAGCCCCCGGGCTTCGCCTTTTTCATTTCTGCTCCCTTGGAGCAGCCACAAAGACCCAGAGTGAGTAGGCGCAGGGTGGGCGTAGGGTGGGCTTCAGCCCACCGCTTCTCCTTTCCCTCAAACCACCCTCCCCCCAGAAAGAATGTTCACCCAGGCGTCATTTCCTTGCGCCCTGTCGCCCGCCTATTGCCGATCAAGACAATAAATTCCAATATGGACAAATTGTTTATATCGGAGCCCCGCCATGTCCAGCGTCCCCCCTCTGGTCGTCACGTCCGCTGAAGCCGAACGCCTGCTGCCCCGCATCGATGTGCAGGCGGCGCTGCGGCGCATGTTCCTCGACCTCGCCGCTGGCGAGGCGGTGCAGCCAGCACAGCAACTGGTGGAATTCCCCGGCGGCGGCGACTTCATCAACTACCTCGGCGTACTCGCCCGCGAGCAGGTCTACGGGGTCAAGACCTCGCCCTACCTGCCACGCCCGGACGGCGCCGTGGTCACCGCCTGGACCCTGCTGATGTCCATGCAGAGCGGCCAGCCGCTGATGCTCTGCGATGCCGCCACCCTGACCACCGAGCGCACCGCCGCCACCACCGCCGTGGCGGTCGATGCCCTGGCACCGGCCGGCGTCACGCAACTGGCGGTGATCGGCAGCGGTGCCGTGGCCCGCGCCCATATCCGCCACTGCCTGGCGCTGCGTCCCTGGCAACGGGTGCGTGTGTATTCGCCACGCCTGCAGCCGGACAGCGAGCGGGCCGATGCCCTGCGCGCCCTCGACCCGCGCGTGGAGGTCTGCGCCAGCCAGGACGCCGCCCTGGCCGACGCCGAGGTGATCCTGCTCTGCACCTCCTCCGCCGCCCCGGTGCTGGACCCACGCCAACTCGGCCGCGCCACCCTGATCACCTCCATCAGCACCAACGCCCCGCGCGCCCATGAAGTGCCGCCGGCAGCCCTGGCGGAAATGGATGTCTACTGCGACTACCGCGCCACCACCCCCGGCAGCGCCGGCGAGATGCGCATCGCCGCCGAACAGCACGGCTGGAGCGCGGAGGCCCTGCGTGGCGACCTGCCCGAGCTGCTCGCCGACCGCGCGCAGCGCCCCGACTACCGCCGTCCGGTATTCTTCCGCTCCATCGGCCTCGGCCTCGAAGACGTCGCCCTGGCCAACGCGCTCTATCACCTCAAGTGCGAGGAGTCGGCATGAACCAGCTGGACTTCATCATCATCGGCGCGGGCATCGCCGGCGCCTCCACCGGCTACTGGCTGTCGCGCCAGGGCAAGGTCGCGGTGCTGGAGCGCGAAGAGCACGCCGGCTACCACTCCACCGGCCGCTCCGCCGCGCTCTACACCGTCGCCTACGGCACGCCCCAGGTGCGCGCGCTGACCGGTGCCAGCCGGGCCTTCTTCGACAACCCGCCGCAGGGCTTCAGCGAGCACCCGATCCTCACGCCCCGTGGCGAGATGGTGGTGGACTTCAGCGATGACCCGGACGAGCTGCGCCGCCAGTTCGACAGCGCCCGCGAGAGCGTCGCCGAGGTGCAGTTGCTGGATGCCGACCAGGCTTGCGCCCTGGTACCGGTGCTCCGCCGCGAGAAGGTCTTCGGCGCCATGCTCGACCCCAGTGCCGCCGATATCGACACCGATGCCCTGCACCAGGGCTACCTGCGCGGCATCCGCCGCAATGGCGGCACGGTGCACACCGGCCATGACGTACAGGCCATCACCCGCGAGGGCGACCTGTGGCGCGTCACCACCGGCCAGGGCGAGTTCAGCGCACCGGTGCTGGTGAACGCCGCCGGTGCCTGGTGCGACGGCCTCGCCGCCCTCGCCGGCGTACGCCCCCTGGGCCTGCAACCGAAACGCCGCGCGGCCTTCATCTTCGCCGCGCCGGAAGGCGTCGACAGCCATGCCTGGCCGGCGCTGGTGAGCCTGGACGAATCCTTCTACTTCAAGCCCGATGCCGGCATGCTGCTGGGCTCACCCGCCAATGCCGACCCGGTGGACGCCCACGACGTACAGCCCGAAGAGCTGGACATCGCCATGGGCATCCACCAGATCGAGGAGCACACCCACATGAGCATCCGTCGCCCCGCCCGCACCTGGGCCGGGCTGCGCTCGTTCTTCGCCGACGGCGACCTGGTGGCCGGCTACGACGACCAGGCGCCAGGCTTCTTCTGGGTCGCCGGCCAGGGCGGCTACGGCATCCAGACCTCCGCCGCCATGGGCGAGGCCAGCGCCAGCCTGATCCTGCGCCAGCCGCTGCCGGAGCACCTGGGCCGCTTCGGCCTGACTGCAGCGCTGCTCTCCCCGGCCCGCCTCAGGTGACGCCCGGCGCGCTTTGCGCCACACTCGCCGGGCCGCGCCAAAGGGGCGCGGCCAAGCCTTTGCGGAGCCTTCCATGACGCCTCGTCCCGATCCGGCATTCGACAACTTCCGGGCCATAGCCGACGGCATCGCCACCCTGTTCTTCCCCCATGCCGAAGTGGTGGTGCACGACCTGCGCACGCAGAAGGTCGCCTACATCGCCAACAACATCTCCAAGCGCTGCATCGGCGACGACGCGGCGCTGGAGGACATGCTCGATGATGGCGGTGAGGCGCGGAACATCGGCCCCTACGAGAAGCTCAACTGGGACGGGCAGAAGATCCGCTCCGTCAGCACCGTGCTGCAGGACGCCAAGGGCAAGCCGCTGGCGGTGCTGTGCATCAACCTGAATATCTCGCTGTTCGAAAGCGCCAAGGCAGCCCTGGACCTGTTCCTCGCCCCGGGCAAGCTGATCCCCCAGCCCGACGCGCTGTTCCGCGACGACTGGCAGGAGCGCATCAACACCTTCCTGCACAACTGGATGCGCCAGCGCCAGCTCGGCCTCAACCTGCTCAGCCGCGAGCACAAGCGCGAACTGGTCCTGGCCCTGCACGCCGAAGGCGCGTTCAAGGGCAAAAGCGCCGCCAACTACGTCGCCAACGTCCTCAACATGGGCCGCGCCACCGTCTACAAGCACCTGCGCGAACTCAAGGAAGAACTCGAAAACGAGACGTAGGGGCGAACTCATTGGCTCTGTCTGCGTTAGCTGTTGTGGTTTTAATGCAAGCGTTCAAGCACGGCTATTTCCGGGCACCTAAGGGTTTGTGCCACCTCCACCGCATGGGTTTCGCTCCGCTCGCGGAACGCCGCCCGACCCATCCTACGAAAGCCGCCGCTACGTGCACGTTGGGTTGGTGCGCACATCAATGTGTGGATTTGAGCGAAGAAAGTTGGAGCAGCCGCCAACGCCCCTCCAGGAGGCCGAACGCAGTCGTT